>JBGSKF010000001.1:0-6565 GCA_041741375.1 Gemmatimonadales bacterium
GGTCCGTCCCTCGGCGATGTCCTTGAGGAGCCGCCGCATGATCTTGCCGCTCCGGGTCTTGGGAAGGTCGGCGGTGAAGAAGATGTCGTCGGGCTTGGCGATGGCGCCGATCTTGGTGCCCACATGCTCCCGGAGGTCATCCCGGAGCGACGGCGAGGCGGTCACCCCGTCCTTCAGGGTCACGAAGGCGGCGAGGGCCTGGCCCTTGAGGTCATGGGCCTTGCCCACCACGGCGGCTTCGGCGACCGAGGGGTGGTCCACCAGGGCGCTCTCCACTTCCATCGACCCGATGCGGTGTCCCGCCACGTTCATCACGTCGTCCACCCGCCCCAGAATCCACCAGTACCCATCGTCGTCCAGCTTGGCTCCATCCCCGGCAAAGTAACGTCCGGGGAATCGGCTCCAGTAGGTGTCGCGGTAACGGGCGTCGTCGCCCCAGATGGTGCGGAGCATCCCGGGCCACGGCTCGGTGATGGTGAGGAAGCCTCCACCCGAGGTGAGCGGCGTGCCCCGGGTGTCGACCAGCTCCACGCTGATGCCGGGGAAGGGGATGGTGGCGGATCCCGGCTTGGTGGTGACCACCCCGGGGAGAGGTGTGATCATGATTCCTCCCGTCTCCGTCTGCCACCAGGTATCGACGATGGGGCACCGACCGTGGCCGATGTGCTCGTGGTACCACATCCACGCCTCGGGATTGATCGGTTCTCCCACCGTGCCGAGGAGCCGGAGGGTGGAGAGATCGTGCCGGGAGGGAAAGGCCGTGCCCCATTTCATGAAGGCGCGGATTGCCGTGGGAGCGGTATAGAATACCGTGACACCGTACCGTGCGACCATCGCCCAGAATCTGTCGCGGTCGGGCCAGTCCGGGGCGCCCTCGTACATCAGGACGGTGGCGCCGATGGCGAGCGGTCCGTAGACCACATAGCTGTGCCCGGTGACCCACCCCACGTCGGCGGTGCACCAGAAGACGTCTTCGTCCTTGAGGTCGAACACATGCCGTGTGGTGGCGGCGGCCTGGGTGAGGTAGCCGCCGGTGGTGTGCACGATGCCCTTGGGCTTGCCGGTGGTGCCGCTGGTGTAGAGGATGAAGAGGAGGTCCTCCGCCTCCATCGGCTCGGGGGGACAGTTGGTTTCCGCGTGCTCCATCAGCCGGTGCCACCAATGGTCACGGCCCTCTTCCATCGTGGCAAAGGTCTCGCTCGCACCGGCCACACCGCCCCCGACCCGCCGGACCACGACCACGTGCCGGATGGAGGGGCAGCCGGAGACGGCTTCGTCCGCGAACCTCTTGAGGGGCACCACCTGACCTCGGCGGTATCCGCCGTCCGCCGTGATCAGGGCCACCGCCTCCGCGTCATTGATCCGGTCCCGGAGAGATTCCGCCGAGAACCCGCCGAACACCACCGAGTGCACGGCCCCGATCCGGGCACAGGCCAGCATGGCGATGGCCGCCTCGGGGATCATCGGGAGGTAGATGGCCACCCGGTCGCCTCGCTTCACGCCAAGCCCCTTGAGGGCGCTGGCCGCACGGCGGACCTCCCGGGCCAGGTCCCAATAGGTGTAGACCCGGCGGTCTCCCGGTTCCCCCTCCCAGATGATCGCCGCCTTGTTCCGCCGGGGGCCCTCCAGGTGGCGGTCGAGGCAGTTGGCCGAGACATTCAACTGCCCCCCGGCGAACCACTTCGCGTGGGGGAGCGTCCATTCCAGGACCGTGTCCCAGGGACGAATCCAGTCGAGGCGGGCGGCCTCCGAGGCCCAGAATGCCTCCCGGTCCGCCTGGGCAGCGTCGTAAAGGGCCTGGGTGCCGATGGCGGCCTCCGCGAAGGCGGAGGAGGGGGGGAAGGTCCTTTGCTCGGACAGGAGAGTGTCGATCTGGTCGCTCATCGGCATCCGGGGACAAGGTGTGGGGATTGTGCCGCACTGGTATCCGGCACACGATCCGCTAACGTCTACCGGTACGGCCCCGGTGGCGCAAGGGGGTGGGGCGCTCTCGCAGTTCTCACGGAGGGGGCGCGGAGTGCCGTGACAAAGCTTGCACGACGATCGGAAGGGATGGGTGCAAGTGGCGTCCGAGAAAGAGGTTGCCCCGGTTGGCACCGGTTTCGCAAATCTGTGCTCGCGGCCGAATGGCCTGAGTGCAGGATCACAATTGACTCGCCCGATAAGAGCACACCCGGAGCGATCCGGGGCCGCAAATCCAGAGGTCTCGTCCGGAAGGAACTTTCGTCCGACGCGAGATGGCTCGGCTGCCGAAGGTGGGAACTGCAGGAATGGAGGAACCCCCTTTTTGTCGGGCGTGGGAGGCTGACATGGCGACCACGCACCTGTCCGATGGAACCTGGACCGCTCCGGCCACGCTGGGGCTCGACACCCGTACCGCCTTTCGTACCGAGGCCATGGCCCTCCTGGACCAACTGCCCGAGGGATCCGGCCGGCTCCGGATCGATCTGACCGGTACCCGGTCGGTGGATTCGGCAGGGCTCGGTGCCCTCATGCTGGTCCAGCGACACGCGTCCGAGCGCCGGCAGACGGTTGTCCTGGTGGGACCCAGCGAGGAACTCCGGTATCTCCTCACCCTGACGAAGCTGGATGATCTTTTCGAAATCGAGCGAGCCTGACGCTGCCCGGACCCTGGTGTGGGCCGGAGCCGGATAACCCCCGGCGGCTTATATTCCCGCGCGTGATCCCTGGCCCGTTGCCCCGCCTCGCGCGCGCGTCGCACCCTCCTCCCGCCGCGAGGGGGAGCCGGTGACCGCTCCTCTCCTCGTGGCCACCGGTCTTGAGCAGCGGTATGCCGGCCGTGCCGTCCTGGCGGGGATCGACCTGACCGTGGAGGCCGGGACATTCAGCGTCATCGCCGGCGCCAACGGGGCGGGGAAAACCACACTCCTTCGGGTGCTGGCCGGTCTGGTGCGCCCGAGCCGGGGAGAGGTGCGTCTCGAGGGGACTCCCTTGCGCGGCAACCCGGGTGTCCGCAGCCGGTTCGGGATGGTGGGCCACCAGTCGCAGCTCTACGGCCAGTTGACGGTCCGGGAGAATCTCGAGCTCGCCGCGGCCCTCTTCCGTCTTCCCCGTAGCGTGGTGGGAGAGAGTCTCGCCAGTCTCGGCCTGGAACGAGTGGAGCGCACCGAGGCGCGTCGGTTGAGCCGCGGGACCGCGCAACGGGTGGCGATTGCCCGGGCGCTCCAGCACCGACCTCCCCTCCTCCTCCTCGACGAGCCGATGACCGGCCTCGATGTGGACGCGGCCGACCGGGTGCGCACACTTCTCTCCGAGCGACGACAGACCGGCGCCACGATCCTGGTGGTGACGCACCAGCTGGCCGAGGTGTGGCCCCTCGCCACCCGGGCGCTGGTGCTGCAGGGAGGGCGATGGGTTCACGACGGACCCGCCACGACGGGCGTGGCCGTCATCGAGGCGATGATCCGGTCGGGTCCGGGAGGCAACGGATGATCTCCTGGCTCCGGCAGGTGATGCTGCTCGCGGGGAAGGATCTCCGGATCGAATGGCGGAGTCGTACCGCGCTGCTGTCGGCCGTGGTGTTCGCGTCCCTGGTGCTGGTCATCTTCGTCTTTGCCCGCGATCCGGCCACGGTGCCGACCTCCGCTCTCGCCCCCAGTGTCCTCTGGATCACGGTGACGCTCGCCTCCACCCTGACCTTTACGCGGGCCTTTGCCCTCGAGCTCGACCAGGGAGCGATCGACGGGCTGCGGCTCTCCCCGGTGACGCCCGGGGCCCTGTTCACGGGGAAGTACCTCGCCAACCTCGCGTTCGTCTTCACGGTGGAGGTCGTGGCCGTCCCCCTCTTCCTCCTTTTCTTCAACACCACGTTCGGCTCGGCATGGCCGGGAATTCTCGGCACGCTGGTGCTGGCCACAGTGGGATTCGTGGCCGTGGGCACGGTCTTCGGGGCCATGGCGATCCGGACCCGATTCGCCGATCTGATGCTCCTGATTCTCCTTCTCCCCTTTCTCGTTCCCCCGCTCATGGTGGCGGTGCAGGCCACGGTTCGCCTCCTGGCGGCCCGTCCGTTGAGTGAAATCGCCGGATGGCTTAGATTCCTCCTGATCTACGACATCGTGTTCCTGACCCTTGGCGCTCTCGTTTTCCCGGCGATCCTCGACGAATGACCAAAGCGCTCCGCATCATCCGCCGCGGCGGTGTCCTCACCGTTCTCGGGCTGCTCGGTCTGGTGGCCGTGTACATCCTGGCCCTTGTCTACACCCCGACCGAGGTGCGCCAGGGGCTTGCCCAGAAGATTTTCTATGTTCACGCTCCCGCGGCGTGGGCGGCCCTGATGGCGTTCAGCCTGGTGGGGATCGTGAGCGGGCTCTATCTCTGGCTCCGGGACGAGCGACTCGACCGTTTTGCCGCCAGCTCGGCGGAGGTGGGGCTCGTGTTCAGCGTCATCATGCTGACCACGGGCCCCATCTGGGGAAAGCCGGTGTGGGGCACGTGGTGGACCTGGGATGCCCGGCTCACGCTCACCCTCTTTCTTTTCTTCCTCTTTGTGGGGTATCTCGCCCTGCGGGCCGCCCTGGAGGATCCCGGGGAGCGGGGTCGCTTTGCTGCGGTGGTCGGGCTGCTGGGCCTGGTGCTGGTGCCCTTCGTGCATCTGAGCGTCTATCTCTTCCGGACCCTCCACCCCCAGCCGGTGCTGGTCAAGCCCAGCGCGCCGTCGATGCCCCCGGAGATGCTGCGGACCCTGCTGATCTCCTTCGGCGTCTTCACCCTTCTCTATCTGGGGTTCGTCATGGTCCGCTACGGTCTGCAACTGGCCACGGACGAGGCCGCCCGGGAGGCACACGATGCAGGCTAGCGGCCCTCCCCAGAACGGCGAGTACATGGTGGCCGCCTACGTGGTCGTGGCTGTGGTGATCCTCGGGTACAGCCTCCTTCTCTGGATCAGGGCCCGCCGCGTCTCCTGAAGTTTGAAGTAGGGGCGCCGCTTGCGGCGCGCATGGCAAGTCGAGTCGGAAACCTGGCCTCCTCCCCCCCGCCTCCCCCACCCCGGGGGACGGCCTCCGGGACATCCACCAGATCAGCCGTGGTCCTCGCCCGCCTGGTCCCGATCGGGACCAGGATCAGGACGTCGCTGAAACCCCACTGCTCTCTGGATCCACTCCCGGACGGCTGCCAGGCGCAGGCTGCGGTCGGTTCCTCCCCCGTCGCGTGAGCACACCGAGGAACAGGAACGGTTCCGGAACGCCCCAGGGGCAACGTGAACCGGCCGACACCGGAGAGCCGGTCTCATGATCCCCGGAGCGGGGTTTTTTCGTATCGGTAATCAGGGGGCGAGCGAACCGGTCTCTCTTCCCCCGGAGGCTCCGGGGCAGCGCGACTGGCAACCCTGTCCATGTTCGTTCTGATCCTCAGCGCAGTGGGGGGCTGAAGCCCAGATTACCCTCCGAAACCCCCGGTCGAAAAGGCCAAGGTGGACGCCGCCTCCCGTGTTCTCGTGCTTGCCCCCCCTTCGCGAAGGGAAGGACGCCTCCCAAGCCGTGAAAGTCTGCAACGGACTGCGGGACCGGATCAGCACCCATCTCGGCTCGAACTACACCGTGATTTCCCGAAACCAGACGAATCTGGCTCTCACGTACTTCGGGTACAAGGATGACGAGCTTCTCCCCGAGTCGGTGCTGCCGGACCTGGCGACGCGGGCGGAAGCGGGAATCATGATCGTGACGGTGCTGGCCCCGACCGGCGATGGCAGGTACGCCGTGACGGCGCAGGTGCGAGGACTCGCGACCCCGGTCGAGGTGAGCCTGACCCAGGTTGCCGGGGAGCCTCTGGAGGCGGTTGGGGCGGCCCTGGCTGACCTGATCAAGTCCAAGATGTGATGGCGTTCTCCGTTCGGTGTCCCGACGAGCGCCGGGCGCCTTTCAGCATGAGCACTCCGCATGATCGGGCGACCAGAGTCCCGGGAAGCGGGTGCGCTGGCCGCCTGAGATTGTCCGAGGAGACGGCCGGACTCGGTGGGATCGGGGAGGCAGAGGAGCGGAAACACACCTCCAGGCCCGGCGCAAGGACGGACCAACCCTTGCTTCCCGGATGCATCCCGTCGGCTCCTGCGAGCGCCGGCGGGATGTGTCGCGTTCGGCGGCGGATTGCGAGTCTCGGTCGTCTCGTTCTTTCGCCAGCGGGTACCCACGGCCCGTCATTCCCACGCCCGCGGGAATCCCTTCCCCTCCTCAATCCCTCGTCTAAATGGACCCTACCTCCTTGCAATGACGGCATCGAGTCCCCTACCCCCGACTCCCCATTCCCTACTCCCCACTCCCCACTCTGCCTCCTCCGTCGTCAACCACTTCCCAGATCACCGCCGCCTTTACCACCCGTGCGAGAGCGGGTAAATCACCGTCTCTCGATGGGAAGGGACGAAGGCCTCGCCTTCAGGTGAGGGTGTCGCTCACATGTGAAGTGCACTAGTGTCCCGTAACAGTGATTAGCGACATAACTCAGTGGGCTCCGTGAGCTTTGAGGGTGCGCTGCGCGAAGCGCGCGATGCTGGCGAGGATCTCGTCGGCGGTCTTGACCCAGACATACGGCTTGCCGGTGGCGTTGT
>JBGSKF010000002.1:0-6335 GCA_041741375.1 Gemmatimonadales bacterium
TCCACCGTTCCGGAGGGCTTTCCTGTCCTCCCCCCCCGGCACCGGACTTCCGCACTGTCTGGTTCGGCATACAACACCCCTTTCTCGGGACCCCTGAATCTGTTCCAATCTACTGTCCAGAGAAACCGAGGGCGCTATAGAGAATCATCTGCAGGAACTGCCCCGGATCGGCATGGACGGGAAGCAACCCATCCTCCTCCACCACCAGATTCCGGCCCTCTCCCAGGACCCGGCGGACACTGGACTCGGCGTCATGGACGGCCGCGGACAGGTCCATGGGCACCGGCTGGTGAATGGCACGGCGGCTGAAACTGAGAAGCTGCCGGGTCAACAAGGCGGCCCGATCGGCCGCCTTCCTGATCTCCAGAACATCCCCGTGACATGCGGGTGGCAGGCGCGGGTTTTCCAGCAGAAAATTGCTGAACCCCAGCACCACCGCCATCATGTTGCTCACTTCGTGGGCCACACCGCCGGCGAGAACGCCCACCGCCTCCATGCGCTGCGCCTGCTGGACGCTCTCCTCCCGCTCCTGCGCCGACCGCTCCCGTGCCAGGCGCTCGGTGATGTCGCGAATCACGAGATGGGCGGAGGGAGACCCCTGATCCATGAACGCCACCGCCTGGACCTCGACGTCGATCCGGGATCCGTCGAGTCGGCGAAAAACGTCCCGGACCGGAGGTGAGAGTTCGGCGATTTCCCTGTCGTCCAGGATGAGGGACTGGACCCCCTTTAGGTAGGGCGGAGAGAGAAAAGTGCCGACTGGCAGGCCGACCAGTTCCTCCCGGCAGCTCGCTCCGGCGAGCCGGACGGCCGCCGCGTTGCCGAGCACGATCCGCTCGCCGTCGTGGACCAGGATCCCGTCGGGGGCCAGTTCCACGAGCTGGCGGTAGCGTGAGTCAGACTCCCGGCGGGGACGCCATCGCTCCGGTTTCGTCGTGCCGAGGGCCATCAGCGGACGCGGGATCGCGGGGTGGCCAGGTAGCCGGCGTCGGTGTGGCTCACATGGTCGAGCTGGATCAGGCGATCGAGAATGGGCATGATCTCGGCGGGGGGAAGGCCGGTCTGTCGGGCGATCGTTTCCGGCGAGAGTGGCCCCGACCGGGTCATCATCTCGAACACGAGCACCTCCTGATCGGTCAGGCCGGGGTGCGCGGGAGGCGGGCGCCGAAGCTTGCGCGTGGGCATCCCCGTGATGATGCCGTCGTAGTCATGGAGCGGCTCGTGGATCTGGACCCCGCTCCCGGTGAGTTCGTAGAACCGGAACTCACGATTGTGGTTGCTCCCCCGCATCTTCACCACCACCAAGGCCTTGCGGAGCAGGCCCTCGATCTCCACGTAGCGCTGGCTGAGGATGTCGTCCGTCAGGAAGGACACCTGGTACCCGGTGAGCTGGAGCCCGGGACCCTCCCGGCCGGCCACGACCTCCACGGTGGAGAAAACGGTGACGCCGAGTTCGGTGAGGGCCCCGATGAGACGATAGAGAGACTCCCGGAAGTCCATCCGGAAGGCGGGGGCGAGGGCCATCTCGAAGCCGGAGATCGAGTCGATGACCACCCGCGTGGCGCCGATCGCCTGGACCGCCGACCGGATTTCGTCGAACGTCTCGTCGACCGACAGGTCGAGGGGCCGCAGATAGATCACCCGCAGCTTGTCCTGAGTCATCGCCTCGGAAAGGTCGATCTCGGTCTTGGTCCGCTGGAGATAGGCGTCCGGGTGCTCCTCGAAGATCGCCACCACCGCCGCTTCGCCCGCCTCGAGGCCGGCCGCCACGAATCGCATGGCGAAGGTCGTCTTGCCGGCTCCGGTGGGACCGGCGAGAACCAGGGAATCACCCACCGGAATTCCCCCGCCCATCATCTCATCCAGCTCCGGGATGCCGCTCGACAGCCGCTTGTTTCCCCTGGGGTGCATGCTCCGGGACGATTCGGGGATCCGCGGGAACACCTGTACTCCCGCCCTGCCGATTCGCAGGGTGTGCAGCCCCGGTTTCGAGGCCATCCCGCGCGCCTTCACGACCTGAAGCTGTCGCACCACCGAATTGCGGTTCGCCTCCTGGGTCATCCAGAGAATGCCGTCGGCGATGGTAAACACCGGATCGCGCAGTTCGGCTTCGGGGTATTCACCGATCAGGAAGGACGTGACTTCCCAGGTCGTGAGGTGCATCGCCAGCCGTTGCACGAAGCGCTCGATTTCCCGGACCGGGGCCGAGGTCCCCTGAACCCGCAGGAGAGATCGGAATGAATCCACGACGACGACCTGGGGATGGAGCCGGTCCACCTCGGCGATGACCCGAAGCAGCAGCCGTTCCAGGTCACCCTCCAGCGCATCCTCGCTGAGGTTCAGAATGTGGATGTCCGACCCTATTCGCGCCGGGTCGAAGAAATCGAAGAGTTGCTGGTACCGCAGCAGCTTCAGCGAGGTTTCCCCGAGGAGGGTGATGAACAGGCCCGGTCGCTCGGGTGTCGCGGTCGCGAAGAGAATCTGCAGCGACAGGGTCGTCTTTCCGGACCCGGGGCCGCCGGCGACCAGGTTGAAGGACAGCGCGGGGAGTCCGCCGCCCAGCACGTCGTTGAGCCCCGGCACTCCCGTGTCCAGAAGCTCCAGTGACGCCGGGGTCCGTGTGACAGGAGCGGCCTTGGGTTTGCGCGTCATGGTGCTGTCTCCTTGGATTCCGTGCGGGGGAGCGGGTGCGGGGCAGGCGCCGCGCACTGCTCCACCAGGTGTCTTGCCATCTCCTGCCCGATGATCCGGCCCAGCAGCTCGATCACCAGGGCCACCAGGGTCACCAGGCCCTCCACCACCGCGGCGGACCCATGGACCCCCACCGCGGCGAGAGTCACCGCGGAATCCTCACCCAGACAGGAGGCACCGTCGAGAAATGGATGCGTGGCCCGCGCGGTGACTGCGGCGCGCTCGAGGAGTGCCTGGTACGCGTCCACCCCGATCCAGCGCCCGAGCCCCAGGCGGAGCTGCGCCCCGAGCTGTCCCGCCACCCGCGCGATCTCCGTCGGCTCGTGGGTGTCTCCCGCCAGGCGCGCCCAGAGGCGCCGCGCCGCGTCAGTGGTCCCTGAGGAGGGCGTCATTCGATGCTCCGTGTGGCAACGCGATGGCCTGATCCGTGTGACGCCACTTCCCGCGACCCTCCGGTCGGCGTACCCCGGTTTTCCCGGGAGGCGCCTGGAGGGAGCCTGTGTCAGAGCGCACCGGCGATCCGCGATGAACCCGGTTGCCGCCGCTCGCCTTGGCAGCGTAGCAGGCGGCGTCAGCCGAGCGCATCACCGCCGACATCCTCCCGCTCCCCGGTGTCATCGGAACCAGGCCGATGCTCGCCGTGATCCAGAACGGGATGCCATCCACGGTGAACCGGGACTGCTCAACCGCCAGCCGAACGCCCTCGGCGATGTGAACCGCCGTGTCCAGCGGACAGTTTTCCAGCAGGATGCCAAACTCGTCGCCACCCAGACGCGCAAGGGTGTCGCGCTTTCGCAGCTGGTGAGTGAGCAGCGGACCGAGTCGGCGGAGGACCGCGTCCCCGGCGTCATGGCCACCCGAATCATTGACCTCCTTGAAGTGATCGAGGTCGAGCATCACCATCGCCTGCTCTGAATCGGTGGACGTGAGGTCGGACAGGATGCGCGCCAGCCGGCGGTCGAATTCCCGGCGATTGATGAGGCCGGTGAGAACGTCGTGGGTGGCCTCGTAGGTGAGTCGGCGTCCGACCCGGCGCTTCTCACTCTCATCCTGCATGACAAGGACAACCCCGACCGTCCTCCCGGCCGGGTCCACAAGGGGGGCAGCCGAATCGCCGACGGGAACCTCGGTCCCATCGCGCCGGAGCAACAGCACTCCGTCCTCCAGGTCGATCGAACGCCCCTCCTCCAGACAGCGTGCCACCCGATGCATGATCGGCGCGCGGCTGGCCTCGGCGATGAGGGGCAGGACGCGGTCCAACGGTTCTCCCAGCGCCTCTGCGAGGGTCCAGCCGGTCAGTCGCTCGGCCACCGGGTTGAGGTAGGTGATGGCGCCCGAGAGGTCGGTGGTGATGACCGCGTCCCCGATCGAGGCCAGGGTGGCACGAGCCTGGTCCCCCGGCGAGGGGCGAGTGCCACGGGAGGCCATGGAACGCTCAGACTCCAACCGCGGGTGTCATGAGGGCTTCCGCGCCCCGGCCACGATGAGAACCACACCCGCCACCATCGCCACCCCGCCGAGCCACGGCGGGACCGATTGACGCTCGTCCGCCGTGATCTTGAGGTCCCCCACCTGGAGTACGTCCTTCTTGGAGGTGAAGCTCGCTCCCCGCAGGAGCACAAACGTGCCGAGACCGAAGACAACGATCCCGACCAGGACCAGTGGACGCATGAGTTACTCTCCTCACTGTATGTTTGTTCACGCACGACGATCCCTTCCCCCCTCGCCCGCGGTTCTCGCGGTGGCCTCTCGCTCGATCAGTGCGCGCGCCGCCGCCCCGGGATCGGCCCGCAAAAGTCCCAGGGGTCGGGGGAGTCGTCCCCGCTCCAGCCGGGGAGTGCCCCATCGGTTCCGTACTGCCGCGTTCCCCCGTGGGGATCCACTCGCCCCTCCGTCCGCTGCTCCGATGACCCCGCCACCGGCATGGGAGCATCCCACTCCCGGGAACTATTCCCCAAGCCGGGAACAGCGGCACTGACACCAGGTCGATGACCGCGACTGCCCTCGGTCTGTCGATGGGTACTGCCATCCGTCCCCGGGGTCACCGGGGGATGTGCTCGCGAGCGTGCCATGGTACAACTCTACCGGAAGGGAGTCAGCCCGCCAATCGCTCAATGGAGCTAGTCCGGAGGTGTCAACCCGAATGCCGAAGGCGGGGAGTCCGTGGGGCCCGGGTTCGGACGCCACCAGATCCGGATGGCAGGAGAGGGACAGGCCAAATGACCGGTCCCTCCCGAAACAACGTGGAATGGGTGCAGCGCGGAGGTACAACGCAGGTATAAAATGTGAGGGTTTGAGGTGCCGGAGACAATCGATCGAACGGATGAAATGGGATGGAGTCCGCAGGGACCACCGGAAAGCGGTTGCATCCACATTCGCGGGCCGGCGGATAGCGGCACGTCCTGGCGACAGCGACAGATCGAGGTCAGGGGTTGCGGCGGGAAGGAGGGTCGGGGGGTGTTTGACCATGCGAGAAGGCGGCCACCTCGAGGCGGCTGCGCAGCGCCAGCTTTTCCAGCACATTGTGCACGTGGCTCTTGACGGTGTGCACGGCGATGTTCAGGTGAGTCGCGATCTCCTTGTTGCTCAATCCCTTGCCCAGCAGGTCGACCACCTGGAGTTCCCGTGCGGTCAGGCCCACGGTTTCCAGGCGCCGGGCATCGTTCCGAAGGGTCGGGTCCTGATTGATCTGCGAGAACAGCGTGTGAGTCAAAACGGGCGGGAGCACTTCGTTGCCCTTGGCGACAGCCCGGATGGTGGAGAAGAGGTCCTCCACCGAGGCCTCCTTCATGACGAAGCCCGACGCCCCCACCCGGACGTAGTCGGCCACGTCTTCCTGTCCGGAGAGGAGACCCATGACGATCACCCGTGCCGAGGGGGCCTCCTGGCTCACCCTCGCGGTCAGGTCGAGGCTGTCGTGGGCCTCCAGACCGATATCGAGGAGCACGATGTCGGGTGTGTGGTCAGGCAGCGCCGCCAGGACCTCATCGACGCTGGTGGAGGCCACGAGCACGCGGAATCCCGGTTGAGCGCGGATTATCGCCGCCAGCCCCTCGAGGAGCAAGCGGTTGTCGTCGATGATCAGGAGTGAGATCGTGGTGTCGTCCGGACCTGACTTGGTACCTGACTTGGTGGTGCTGGCGGTGGCGGTTCTGCGCGGGGTCGCACGGGACGTGCGGCGACGACCCGGAAAGGCGGAAACCGGGTTCGACGGTGGGACTGATCCAGGCGATGGGCAGCGGGAACCTACCATAAAGGCACCTTTTCCCTTGAGTGCCAAGCGAAGGTCCGGCAGCGGAGAAAATAAACAAGCGATGCTTCAATACTACAGCAATCCTCTCCGTTTGGCAAGTCGGTCGGTCCCTCTCTTCAACGGATGGCCGCCCCGTGGCGTGTTTCGCCAGGGGCCCCAGCCGGTGTCGACGAGGAGTTATAATAATCCGGCGCAATGTCCGATATCAGGAGGAGACACTGGTGATTGTTCATTGGTCATTGATCATTGGTCATTGTCCCTGCGATGGGTCTGAAACCCTCGCCTTCAGGCGACACCTTTAGGTTTTACAATATGGGTTTAGACTCTGTCGCATGGAACGTTACCGTACAGGTCCGCACACGCGGTATGATCTGAAGTACCATTTTGTGTG
>JBGSKF010000003.1:0-33461 GCA_041741375.1 Gemmatimonadales bacterium
TCGGAGTCATCCCGAGCCGCAGGCGAGGGATCTGAGAACGGCGCGGGTGTACTTCCCGTCGTCCGGGTCTCCATGGTCGTGGACCTGCCTCACACGAAGGCACGAAGGCACGAAGGGGACAGGGGAGATCGCGACCTTTCCGGGCCTCCGGGCACCTCCCACCACGAATTGAACCGCGAAAAGACGCCAAGGACGCGAAGGGAACGGAGGGGCACCACGGAGAACACGGAGGTCGCAGAGGGTCTCCGCGTGATTTCCGACGCACCACTTAGCGCGCCGTGATCCGGATTGTTGTTGGGGGGTGGAAGGGTACCCTCGTGCCGATGCCTGGCGGCAGCGACTCAGAACGCGTCGCAGGAGCCGTCCAATTTGCGTCCCTGCGTCCTTGCGCCTTTGCGTTGAGGATGTTCCTGGTGTGTGTCATGGGCAGGCAAACAGCACGTTTCTTCGTGTCTTCGTGTCTTCGTGTGAGTCCCTGCATACTCGGCCATGGACCCCGGCGTGCGCCGGGGTGATGTTCTGCTGTACCCTCGGGATCCCGAGGGTACCCACGAGGGCGAAAGTATTTCGCCCCCATTTCACACTTCAAAACTTCGAACTTCCCCCACCGGGGGGACACCCGGTCAGGCCAGCGCCCCCAACCGCAGGCGGAGGGCGGGGAGCGACGGGAGCACCTCGGCTCCGGCGGCAAGGAGCTGCGGGGCACAGGCATCGGCCGCTGCCCCACCCACCAGGAGAGACACCAGCTCGGGGAGGAGGTGCCGCAGCCGGGAGAGTTCCGGGACGAGCTGAGGGTCATCGGCGGGATACACGATGCTGAGGACAACGGCTCGGGCCCCGACGGTCAGGGCCGCCCGCGCGATGTCCGCGGCGGGGAGATCCGCACCGAGATAGAGAAGACGCCACCCCTCGCTCGCCGCCACCGCGGCGGAGAGCATGGCGCCGATCTCATGCCGCTGACCCTGCGGGGTGGCCACCACGGCCAGGGGTGCTCCGTTGCGGGACACGGCGGACTCATTGACCCACCCCAACACACTGCGAATCGCCGCGGTGGCCGCGTGCTCATGTGCCGTGCTCAGGGTACCGGCATGCCACCGTTCCCCGACCCGGGCCAGCAGCGGAGCGATGAGATCCTCGATCAGGCTGCTCAGATGCACCCGCATCGCCGCCCGGCGCAGGGTTGCCTCCAGGTCACCCATCGCGAAGCGCTCCACGGCATCCCACGCGTGCTGCAGGTCGCTGCGGAGCCGCTCCGACTCGGCATCCGACGCCGGCCCCGCCGGGGGGAGTGTCTCCTGCTGGATGAGGGCCCGCAACTCCTCCACGGGAAGCGAGGCGACCTGACTGATGTTGTGGCCCCCCGCCGTGACCCGCTTCAGGAGTCCGAGACGCTCGATGTCGGCGTCGGAGTAGAGGCGCTGGCCGCCGCCGGATCGGTCTGGCTGAACCGCGTCATATCTCCGCTCCCAGGCCCGGAGGACGTCGGGGCTGAGGCCGGTGCGCTGGATCACCACCCTCATGGGATGACGGGCGGCACTTGCCGTTATATGGTCTTCCATTCCCACCAAGCTAAAACCCGTCCAGGTAATGTCAAGGTACTTGTGCACTATCTATTGACAAAGCATGGACACATGCTTATAATAGCTGGACGACATATGGACACCATGTAGTCGGCTGTTCCCGTCTCCCACTTACGGGAGATCAACCCCCACTCCGCACAGGAGATCAGAAAATGTACAAGTCGTTTGGAATCATCGCTTTGTCCGCGGCGCTCACCCTCCCGTCCAGCGTAGCTGCCCAGTCTCACACCGCGCACAACGGCGCCAGGGACATCGTGGAAACGGCCGTTGCTGCGGGGAGCTTCACGACCCTCGCCGCCGCACTCCAGGCCGCCGGGCTGGTCGAGACGCTCAAGGGGAAGGGCCCCTTCACGGTCTTTGCTCCGACCGACGAGGCCTTTGCCAAGCTTCCGGCCGGAACGGTGGAGGCCCTGTTGAAGGACAAGGCGAAGCTCACCGCCATCCTGACCTACCACGTGGTGTCGGGAGCAGTTCCGGCGTCCGCGGTGGTGAATCTGACCAGCGCGAAGACGGTGAATGGAAAGGACGTTTCCATTTCGGTCGTGAACGGCAAGGTCAAGGTCGGCTCCGCCACGGTGGTGTCGGCTGATGTGATGGCGTCGAACGGGGTCATCCATGTGATCGACACGGTGCTGCTGCCCAACTGACGAACTGTCGGGAGCGGGATGGATGGGTGGCGCGGATGGATGCCGGGTACCGCACGGCCGGGGGGGCCTTCCTCCCGGCCGTGTGTTTTTGTGGAGGGTAGGCGATAGGGGGCAGGCGATGGGCGATAGGTGATAGACGGTCGGGACCTGTCTCACTGCACGCCTCCCGATCTCCGCCGGGGTGACGTTCTGGTGTACGCTCGGGATCCCGAGGGGGCACCCACGAGGGCGAAGGTGTTTTGCCCCTACTTCACACTTCACACTTCGAGCTTCACCCTTCCCCCTCGCGTCTTCGCGTGAGTCCTCTCCGGGGCGACGTCCGATGTCCGGCTTCGATTCCTTCGCGCCTTCGTGTCTTCGGGTGAGGCAGGTCCACAAGCATCACAATCCGGACGACGGGTTGTAGGGGCCGTTCGCGAACGGCCCGTACTCCGCCGATCTCCTCAGATCCCTCGCTCCGCTCGGGATGACGCGCCGAGTACGCCCGGGATCCCTCCTTCACACTTCAAACTTCTCCGTGTAGCTTCCACACTCCCCGACGTCATCTGTCCTCCTCTCAATCCGGGAGATCGGTTCATGCGCATGCGTTCGCTGCTGTGGAGTCTGGCGTGCAGTCTGGTTCTCGTTCCCGCCCTCCCGGGCCAAGTCACCGTGGTCCGGGCGGCCCGATGGCTCGATGTGGAATCGGGCCGCATGGTCCCGGACGCGGTGGTGGTGATCGAGGAGGGCCGGATCCGGAGCGTCGGTGGACCGGTTCCCCCGGGCGCCCAGGTGATCGACCTCGGGGACCACACCCTCCTCCCCGGGCTCATGGACATGCACACCCACCTCTCGTACGCCATCGATGGGGACTGGGTGAACCGGGCGGTGAGGGAACTCCCCGCGGTTTCCGCCCTCCGGGGAGCCCACAATGCGCGGATCACCCTGCAGGCCGGGTTCACCACCGTGCGCGATGTCGGGTCGGCCGGTTTCATCGACGTGGCGCTCAATCAAGCCATCGAGATGGGTCTCGCCGAGGGGCCCCGCATCGTCCCGGCCGGCCACTCGCTGGGGATCACCGGCGGGCACTGTGACGCGACGGGCTACAACCCCGGAATCCTGGAAAACGGCCCCGAGGAGGGGATTGCCGATGGCCCGGACGGAGTGCTGCGCGCGGTGCGGTACCAGATCAAGCATGGCGCCAAGGTGATCAAGATCTGTGCAACGGCAGGCGTGCTCTCCTTCGAGGGTTCGGTCGGAGCCCAGCAGTTCACCCTGGAGGAGATGCGCACCATCGTGGAGGAGGCGGCGCGCCACGGCATGAAGGTGGCGGCCCACGCGCACGGAACCGAGGGGATCAACGCCGCCATCCTGGCCGGTGTGTCCTCTATCGACCACGGCTCCATTCTGAGCGACGAGTCGATCCGCCTGATGAAGGCGAACGGCACCTATCTCGTTCCCACGACTTATCTCGCCGATGCCATCGACCTCGAGGCTCTTCCCGCCCCGATCCGGGCCAAGGCCGAGTCGGTCCTGCCGATGGCCAAGGCCAGTCTGAGCCGGGCGATCCGGGAAGGGGTCAAGATCGCCTTCGGCACCGACGCGGCGGTCTACCCCCATGGCCAGAACGGACGGGAGTTCACCGCCCTGGTGGCGCGAGGGATGACTCCGCTCGACGCGATCCGCACCG
Organism: Gemmatimonadales bacterium; assembly: GCA_041741375.1. Classification (GTDB taxonomy): domain Bacteria; phylum Gemmatimonadota; class Gemmatimonadetes; order Gemmatimonadales; family GWC2-71-9; genus OFTM291. The sequence continues at coordinate 3,897 of JBGSKF010000003.1, forward strand.
CCACCGTGAACGCCGCGGACCTGCTCGGTGTGACCGATCGGGGCCGGATCGCACCGGGTCTCCTGGCCGATCTGGTGGCGGTGCGGGGCAATCCGCTGGAGAACATCCGTGTGATGGAGGAGGTCGCGTTCGTGATGAAGGGGGGCGTGGTGGCCAAGCGGCCCTGAGCAGGACGGAGGGCATAGGACATGGGACATAGGACATAGGACTTCGGGAATCTCACTAGGTGTCATCCCCGCGAAAGCGGGGATCCATGTTCCCATGGAAATCAGGGAGTTTCATGAGTAGCGATTGTGGACCTTCAGGGAGTTGACCAGGCCCGATGCCAGGGTCTGCAGCCGGCAGTATACGTGCTCGCCAGTGGGCTGCGCGGCACGCTCTACGTCGGTGTGACGGGAAACCTTCGGCGGCGTTTGTGGGAGCATCGGAACGACCTGGTGGCGGGATTCACCAGGCGATACGGTGTCCATGACCTCGTCTACTATGAACTGCACGGCGACATGAGGGCGGCGATCACAAGAGAGAAACAGATCAAAAAGTGGCGCCGAGCGTGGAAGGTCGAGCTGGTAGAACGACGGAATCCCGAATGGAAGGACTTGTGGGACGAGATACTCTGACAATGTATTCCCGCGTTCGCGGGAATGACAGGCATGGGCAACCAACCTGATCAATCGTTATGCCCACGGGAGAGGGGATCCATGTAAACGAAGGCGTGAGGAGGAAAATGGATTCCCGCGTTCGCGGGAATGACGAATCGTTTCTCCACCTTGCACGAAGGGTCCGATCCCGCCAGGGACCGGACCCTTCGTCACACCCGGGACCAGGGGGAGTGAATCAGCCCCGGGTGCGTTTCCGCCGCCACCAGCTGGAGGCGCCGACCCCCGCCAGTCCGGTGGCCAGCAGGAAGATGGTGGACGGTTCCGGCACCGGGGTGCTCGGGAGTTCGAAGTTGGCATGCACGGCCAAGTCCTCGTCGCCAGTAAATCCCAGTTGGACATTGTCCGCAAAGCCCTGAAACCTGTCGGGCCAGTTGCTCCCGACTCCCACGCTCAACCCCCAGACCTGGGCGCCACTCAGGGAGCAGTTCGGATCCGTTGCCCATCCCCCCACGGTGGCCGTCTTGAGAGGATTCGGGAAGAAGGGGTCGATGTTGCTGCAGTCGTTGATGGTGAAGCCCCCGGTGGATCCCTGGACAAAACGCCAGAAGAACTGATCGGTGATGCTCTCGGTGACCCACTGGTCGGTCACGGCGGGCGAGGGATCGGTGTAGAACTGTTCCCAGACCAGTTCGCTGAAGAGAGGGGAGCCCCCGATCTCCTGCCGGAGAAAGAGCCGGAGGACCGGGGTCTGGGCCTGCCACGGGACGTCGTTCACCGTCTGATTGGCGAGCGAAGCACGGAACCAGTCAAACTGGAGGTGGTTGACGTTGTCGATGAGCCCCCAGCTCGAGGTGAGCGAATCGACGCCGGCCACCGTCCGGAAGAAGGCCCAGTCGGTGAGTGCCCCTGTAGTCAGCAGCTCCAGGGAACCGTTGCCGAGCCGCGGGTTGGTTCCGGTGATCGCGGCAGTACCGAGTCCCCGGTCGTCGGTTTGCCAGGAGGGATCCCCCGGAAGAACCACGTTCTGGGCCTCAAGAGTTCCGGCTGTCGGGATCCCGCAGAGTCCCAGCGCCAGAAGGCCGACGACAACGCCCTGCAAGCTGAATCGCATACCAGTTACCGCACCTGTGTGAGAAAGACTTCCACCATCCATGAGAGTGCAATCGGCATACCGATGGGGATTCTCAACCGCTCTGACTCCAGCAGAGGACGATGCCGACGAGTCGAAGCATGCCAATACGTTGTACCACGTATAGTTACGGATTCAAGGCCCGGTCGCATCTCCGCCCTTTCCGCCCCACAATGAGGCCTGAAAAGGGCGGGAATGCGTCCTTGCCACAGTTCCCTTGTGGTAGGGATCCGACGGTTTCATGTCGTTCCACTGACACCGGCGTTCACCTGGCCAAAGACAACCACACCGGGGGCGAGGGTTACCAGAGGGGCCACGACCGTGGTTTCCCGTCCCGGCCCTCCCACCATTGTCCCCTCGCCGAGGAGAATCTCGTCCTCGGCAATCACCGGCCCCCCGATCGCCACGTCTCCCGCAGTCTCAATCGTGGTCCGGGAGACCACGCTTCCGGTGATCGTTCCTCCGCGCCCGACCCGAATGCTCCGATGTGCCTTGACGCTCCCCTCGACTCGAGCCTCCGCCCCGATCGTGAGGGTGCCGGCCACCACAAGGTCGCCGCGATGCTCCGTGCCGGCCGGCAGTTCCGCGTCTCCATCCACATGCAGATGGTTGCCGACCGTGCGAGCCCTCTCGGGGGGAACCCATGCGGTGCGCTCCACCGCTTCAGGGGTCCCCCGGGGATGAGCGGGACCGACCTCGATTCGCGGTGCACCGATCCGTTCGAACCGCACCCCGGTTCCGAGCCGGATCGCGGAGGCCGAGGACGCCCGGCCGAAAAGCCGAGAGCCATCCTCAACCTGGAGAACCCCGTCGGCGTGGACCCACCGGGTCACGGTCGACCGGGAGCCGAGCCGAACGTCCGCGGTTCCATACAGGGCGCGCAGGGTGGTGTCGGGTCCCCCGGTCCAGGGGGCGGTGGCATACACCTCGAGCAGGAAGGTCTCCCGCCCGGCCAGGGTCACCGGTGCGTCGGTCACGATGACGCGGTCGTGAGCGCCGTCAGGGCGGGGACCCCGGGAGAGGACATCGGGCAGGTTCCGCACCCGGACGAAGCCGGTGCCGGAGGGCAACCGTCCGTAGTAATCCCCCTCGGGAATCTCCACCGGGAGCCCGGCGAGCTGCGCGGTGATCCAGAGCCGGAAGCGCTCGGCAAAGTAGGCGAGGTTGGCGGCGTCCCGCTCGACCACCGAGAGTGGCGCGGTGTCGGTGGGCCGGAGCAGCTCCCGGAGCGCCGGGAGGAGGGGGAGCACGAACCAGGCGAGGGTGACGGCCAGGACCGCGAGGAAGGGGAGGAGGGTCATGAGGGTGACGTCTCCCGGTAGCGCTCGGTCTTGTCCCACGAGACGTGGTTCCCCTGGATCCAGGACGTGCGCGAGAGCGTGGCACGGGTGACCGCCACCAGGTTCACCAGGAACCCGAAGGCGAGGAAGGGGAGGAGGCGGACCCGGCGGCCGCTGCCGTCGAGCCGCGTGGCGGTGCCTACCTCGAAGAACGCGGCGAAGTTGCCGAGGGTGCCGAAGGTGGCCACGCTGAGCACCGCGATGGGCCCTTCGAGCAGGGAGGCGCCGAGGAAATAGAGTGCGAGGGCAAAGATCCAGCCGGCCAGGAGGACGGGGCCCACGGCAAAGACGCCGAGCAGGAGAAACCCGTCCACTCCCCGGCGCCAGCGCACGGGGCGTGGAAAGCGGAGGAGGGCCGGGCCGTGGCGCGCCAGCGATTGATTGTGACCCTTGGCCCAGCGCATGACCTGGCGGATGCGGGTGGGCCACGTTTCGGGCACTTCCTCGTAGCATTCGGAGCGGTTCTGGTAGACCACCTCCCACCCCTGGAGCACGAGGCGGAAGGTCATGTCGGTGTCCTCGGCCAGGGTGTCGGCCCGCCACCCTCCGACCGATTCGAGTGCGGAGCGTCGCACCCCTCCGACCGTCCCGCCGTACTGCGGAACCAACCGCAGGTTCATGCGGGCCTGCTGGTCCACCTGGTATCCCCCGGCGCGTTCCAGGTCGAGGAGACGGGTGAGGAGGGAGCGATTCAGGTTGTGGGGCACGACCCGCCCCATGACCGCCCCGACTTCGGGGTCGAAGAAGGGGGCCACGAGTTGCTTGAGGAGACCGGGTCCGGGAAGGTAGTCGGCATCGAACACGAGGTGGATCTCCCCGCCGAACCGGGTGCTGGCATCGGCCAGGGCCGCGGCCTTGCCCGGCGGTCCCTCGGAGCGATGGAAGGGGGTGATGCGGGCCGGGAACCGGCGGGCGTAGTCGTCCACCAGGGCGGCGGTGCCGTCGGTGGAGCGGTCGTTGATCGGCACGATGCGCAACCGGTCGGCGGGGTACTCGGCTGCGAGGAGGGCATCGAGCATCCCCCCGATGACCTTTTCCTCGTTGTGCGCCGGCACGAACACGACCGTCTCCGGCCAGTCCGCGATGCCAATGTCGAGATAGGGTTGGCGGTGGCGCCCGATCAAGCGGTTGATCGTGAAGAGGTAGTGCCGAATCGTGTAGACGACGAGGATGGCCACCACGATCCCGAGCCCGAGACTCAAGAGAGTGACGATCATCGGCGAAGCTCCGGGATTCCCTGGGCCGGCCAGCTCATGCCCCATCCGTAGAATGCCACGAAGACGAGAATCTCCACCAGCAGGCCGAACACGAGGAAGAGCACCGGCTGGAGCAGGAGGGAGCCCTGGTGGATGAGCCAGACGTGCACCAGGACCTGCAACGGGAGCAACACGATCAGGTGGCCGATCAGCAGGACCGTGAGGAGGACCTTGCGGACGAGGGAGACGTCGATGATGTAGAAGGTGAAGCCGAGGATGGCCGGGAGCGATGTGATGAGAATCGCACCCGCGGCCAGGAGCCCCGCGGCGTAGCGCGGCGTGGGATAGGGGAAGGGCGGGGTGGCCAGGGCGAACCAGGCCAGGGACACTCCCTGGATGAGCACGAGGGCCCTCAGAAAATAGGCCAGGGGGAGGAATCGCGACGAGAGCGCGAACGACAACAGGAGAACGACCAGGGCGATGGTGCCGATGGTCACGAAGTGTCCCAGGGCGGGCCACGGAGCCTCCGATCCCGGGAAGGGAAGGTCCATTCCCAGGGGAAGTCCCGGTACCACCAGCGGTCTCGTCTCCACCGGTCCGCCCACGCCGAGAAAGGGGAGCAGAACCTCGAACATCCCCTTCCAGAGCATTCCGATCGGTCGCAGGGCCGCGAGCATGGCCGCGGTTCCCGCGAGGGCAAGAACCAGGGCGCCCAGGAGGCGGCCCCGGCCCACCCGAAGCCCGGCCATGGCACGATGGGCGGGGATGAGCCCTCCCCGGATCCCCCTCTGTCGGAGATCCCCTATCGCTGCGTGGCTCGCGATTCTACCAGGACGCGAAGAGGCCAACGCTTCCTCCCGCACGGGTGTAGAACGGGTTGTCGTAGAGATCTCCCTGAAGGCGAACTCCGAACCCACTCCCGATCCACTGGCGCCAGGTCACGCTTCCTTCGTAGCTGGTGAAGCGTCGCAGGGTGGCGGCGGTTCCGGTGAGGACGTAGCCCTCGGTTCCGACGCTCCCGCGCACCGTGACCCAGGAACGGCCATCGGCCCCGGCGGTCAGGGAGGCGAATCCGCGACCCGAGGTGACCGATCCCGGGAGACTCCGGTTCCAGCGGCCCCCGGCCTCGAGAACCGTGCCGCCGACATACGCGGCGAGGCTTCCGCTCAGGGAGAGATCCTCGAATCCCTGCTTGGCATCGACCCAGGTGGCGCCCGCCGTCACGATCAGACGACGGCTGGGGAGGAGGATCCGGCTGAGGGTGCCGTCGAGCCGGACGTCGGGAAAGAAGAAGTCTCCGCTGCCGCCTCCGACCCCCAGGGTGGTGTACCAGTCCCGGGAGAGGTTGATGCGGGTTCCGATCGAGCCGAATGCTCCCTCGTCTCCGAACGCTTCCTGGCCGAGACCCTCCAGATACCAGATCGTGGAGCCGATCGGGATCTGGGCCCGAACGCCTCCCCCCTTCCAGTCTCCAAAATCATTCCCGACGTGTTGGTAGAGTCCGAAGGCATCCACCCATCCCGCGGCCTGCTGCGCCGCGGCAGGAGATGGAACGAGCGCCAGAGAGAGCACCAAAAGGGAGGCCAGACGAGGACGCATCATGACGTGGCTCGCATCTCGTGCACCACCGCGCCCGGCATCCGGCCGAACCGCTCCGCCAGGATTCTCGCGATCCGCTCCGCGGCGTGGCCATCTCCGAAGGGATTGGTTCCACGGGTCATGGCGGCGTGGGCTGCGGGATCGTCGAGGAGTACCGAGGCGGCCTGGACCAGGGCATCCCGGTCGGTGCCGACGAGCTGGCCGAAACCTTCATCCACCACCTCCGGGCGTTCCGTGACGGTGCGCACGATGAGGACCGGTTTGCGCATGGCAGGCGCCTCTTCCTGGATCCCGCCGCTGTCGGTGATGAAGAAGAACGCCCGGCGCTCCACCTCGAGGAGGTCGCGGTAGCCGAGAGGGTCGACCAGGGTGACGCGGGGAACATTCTGGAGCGCCTCGAACACGACGGAACGCACCGCAGGGTTGAGGTGGACCGGGAAGACGATCTCCACGTCGGGGTGGCTCACCGTGAGGTCGTGCAGGGCGCCGCAGATCTGCCGCAGGTCCTCGCCGAGGTTTTCCCGGCGATGCACGGTGGCGAGAAGGACCCGGTGGTTCTGCCATCCCACCGATTCGAGGGCACGATTCTCGAACCGGGCCACCCGGGGGAGGGACTGCAGGGCATCGACCACCGTGTTGCCGGTCACAAAGATGTCGCGCGCGGGGAGACCCTCATGGAGCAGGTTCTGGCGGGCCCTCTCGGTCGGGGCAAAGTGCAGGTCGGTGGCGACACTGGCGATCCGCCGGTTGGCCTCCTCGGGGAAGGGACGGCGCATGTCGCCGGAGCGGAGCCCCGCCTCGATGTGGCCCACGGTGATGCCCTGGTAGAAGGCCGCCAGGACCGCGCTGACCACCGTACTGGTGTCCCCCTGCACGAGGAGAAGATCGGGACGGAGCTTGGCGAAGGTGTCGGTGAGGGCCATCAGGGCGCTTGACGTGAACTCGGCCAGGGTATGATTGTGGTGGGTCAGGCCGAGATCGAGCGCGGGGGTCAGGTCGAAGGCGGCGAGCGCCTGGGCCAGCATTTCGCGATGCTGGGCCGTGGTGATCAGCATCGGCGAGAAGATCTCCGGCCTCTGCTCCAGGGCTCGGAACACCGGGGCCATCTTGATGACTTCGGGACGGGTCCCCACGACGAGACAGACTCGGATCGGTGCCGGGGTCATGTGGTGGTGCCGTATCTTTCCGGGTTGTGCACGATGCGTCCCTCGGCTGCGGATCCGATGCTACTGTCTAAAAATCGGTCAAATATATACGTCGGGTGCAATATCTGGGCCTGACCAACTCCGTGAGGTCCCAATGATCCCCGTCCTCCAGACACCCCGCGCTTCCCGGCCTTCACCCCGGCGGTGCACCCTGGCCTCCGGGACCGTCATCGCCCTGGCCCTCCTCTCCGGACCTGCTCCGCGACTTCCCGCGCAGGACGCCGGAGAGGCCGCGAGGCCCCGGGCCCGCGACCTCGGCGTGGCGCCCGGTGTCTTTGCCCCCGGGGCCTGGAATGCCATCACGGACGTGCCCGGGGTGCGGGTGGGTCACGCGACGGTAATGGAGGGGGATTCGGTCCGCACCGGGATCACCGCGATCCTTCCCCATGGGGGGAACGCCTACCTCGACCGGGTTCCGGCGGCGGTCGTGACCGGGAACGGGTTCGGCAAGCTCCTCGGCTCGACCCAGGTCAATGAGTTGGGAGAACTGGAGACGCCGATTCTCCTCACCTGCACCCTCTGCGTCTGGCGCGCCGCCGATGCCCTGGTGGCCTGGATGCTCGACCAGCCGGGGATGGAACGGGTGCGGTCGCTCAATCCACTCGTGGCGGAAACCAACGATGGCGGCCTCAACGCGATCCGGTCCCGGCCCATTTCCGCCGTCACGGTGCGCGAGGCGATCGGTGCGGCCGCGGAGGGTCCGGTGCGGGAAGGTTCCGTGGGGGCGGGGACCGGCACCCAGGCGTTCGGATGGAAGGGCGGGATAGGAACCTCCTCGCGGCATCTGCCGGAACCCCTGGGGGGATGGACCGTCGGGGTGCTGATCCAGTCGAACTTCGGCGGGGTGCTGCAGGTGATGGGGGCTCCGGTGGGCCGAGCCCTGGGCCGGTACGCCTTCCGGACCGTGGTGGACCGGGACGGGGGCGACGGGTCGATCATCATCGTGGTGGCCACCGATGCGCCCCTGTCGGACCGGAACCTGAGGCGTCTCGCCTCCCGGGCGCTGCTCGGCCTGGGTCGCACCGGCTCCTCGGCGTCGAACGGGTCGGGGGACTATGTGGTGGCGTTCTCGACGGCCGCGGAGGTGCGGCGGGCCCCGGGCGAACCGCCGCGGGGAGGAGAGACGGTGGGCAACGACAGGATGTCGGGGCTCTTCCAGGCGGTGGTGGAGGCGACGGAGGAAGCGATCTACAACTCCCTGTTCCGGGCCACGACGGTCACCAGCCGCTTCGGCACGGCGGAGGCGCTGCCGATCGACCGGGTGCGGGAGATCCTGCGGGCATCGGGCATCGGGAATAGGGAGTAGGGAGTAGGGGCGACGCATGCGTCGCCCGAGCACCGGCTGGAAACAACAGACCGTAGAGGCGAATCACATTCGCCCTCGAATCGCCCACACGAAGACACGAGGACACAAAGGACTCAACATACCTAACGCCCATCGCCCATCGCCTATCTTCTCATTCCTTTCGTCGACGCCGGGAGTTTTCCCGGAGCCACGCGCCCAGTTCCTCCTCGGTGAGTGTCCCCTCCGCGAGCGCGAGCATGGTTGTCACGGCGTCCGGTTCCGTCGCAAGCAATTCGATCCCGTTCAGACCCAGGAACGTATACATCGCCTGGAAGGCAGTTCTCTTGTTGCCGTCAACGAATCCGTGGTTCTTGGCAATGCCGAAGCCGTACGCCGCCGCGCAGGAGAACAGGTCGGCGGCGGCCTCGTAGTCCCATCGATGGCGAGGGCGGGAGAGCGCGGCCAGCACAAGTCCGTCATCCCGCACGCCGACGAGCCCACCATGCTGACCCAGGAGGTCCTCGTGGATCGCCACTACGAGGGATGGGGTGAGCCACCGGGGCTCCTCCGGCCGGTCAGTCATGATCGTGACCAGTTACCGCTTCGAGAGTTCCCGCATGGCATTTCTGTACTTCTTGGCGCCTTCCCGGTAGATGGTCATGCCCTCGTCGAAGAGTTGGTCGTAGGGGGTGATCAGGATCCCATCCGCCGTTTCCTGGATGGAGACCTTGTCCCCCTTGGCGAGGGCGAAGGTGTCGAGCATCGCCTTGGGGATGGTGACGCCGGCCGAGTTGCCGAACGGGCGGATGATGGTCTCCTTGACGCGCATGGGGGGCTCCGGCTGATGTTATAACAAATATAATACCCTGAGCAGGGAGGAGGGAGTAGGGAACAGGGGTGAGGCTGCCAGGCGTGTTCCCGGAAGGGCCGGCTCAGTGCCAGGTCGGGACCCAGGCCAGGGCCATGAGCCGGAGGGTGACGTCCCCCGCCTTCGGAGCGATCCGGATCTCGGTGAGTTCCTCGGACTGGGCGTCCCCCGCGGTGCCGAGCGCGGCGAGGTCTTCGGCGAGTTGCCCGGCCAGTTCCTCGCGCCGGGTCAGCAGGGCTGCCAGGTTTTCCTGCGCCCGTGACACATCCTGACCCTCCTTGCGCATGCGACCGGCGCCGCGCATGGCGGTTCCGATCCGGGTCGCCGAGCCGAGACTCGCGCGCTTTCGTCCCAGGAAGGCGCCGAGGAGGGCGGTTCCAGCCTGGATCACGGTGGTGAACTTCTGGGACTGGGCCTGTTCCTGTTCCCGGGCCACCGCCTGCTCTGCCCTCCGGATGCGATCCACTAGGGCGGCGTCCCGGGGAGCGTACTTGGCCCGGATCGCCTCCACCGACGCGTCGCGGGTTTCCCGGAACATCTGCTGGAGGCGGGCGCGGAAGTCACCCTCGGTTTCTCCCGGAGTGCTGGTCACCTTGAGAGAGGGACTCCTCCAGATCACCAGGGGGAGGGCGTTGCGAATCCACCGGGCGTAGAGCTTTCCCCATGTGTCGTACTGTGCGGCGCGGTGCATCGGTGCCGGGGGGGTGAGGAAGTCTCCCTCCGCCCATGGCTCGGGCAGCAGATCGTCCGAGGAGAGCTCGAGCGTCTCGGCACGGTCCCACTCCACCGCGAGGGGACCGTCTCCCACCGTCACAAGCCGGGTCACCCGGTCGGAGGTGTCGATGTGTCGCCGGGCATCGCGCCAGGAGACCTCCGCCACTCCCAGGAGGCGGGGAGCCCAGACCAGGCGGGTTCCGGCGGGCCCGGGGGACAACACGGGGAGGAACACTTCGGGAATCCCCGGCGGCAGCACCGGACGGGGGTGGGTCTGAGGTCCCGTCTCCCGCGCCTCCCTGGCGGGCACACCGGGGCTCGGATCGGTGGCCACTTCCGGTGAGGGAACCAGGGTCCGAATCTGGTCGCGGGTGAGAGGGCCGGCGAGATAGGACATGACCCAGCGGGTTTCGAAGAGGGTGGGGTGGTCGTCATGCACGTTGTGCAGCAGGAATCGGCGAGACCCCACTCCGGCGAGAATCCTCTCCATCGCGTTCCTGTCGAACTGTCCACCGGGGGTGGCCCCCTCGAGTCCTTCCATCACGCGTGCCTTGTCGCGCTCGGTCTGCAGACGGCCGATGAACCACGTGCCCGCGTTGCTGAGCGCCTTGTAGTCGAGATCCACGGGGTTTTGCGTGGCCAGCACCACACCGAGGCCATAGGCGCGTGCCTGCTTGAGCAGGGTGAGAAATCCCGCCTTGGAGGGGGGATTGGCCACGGGGGGGAGGTACCCGGCCACTTCGTCCATGTAGAGCAGGGCGCGGAGACTGCCGGTTCCCGGTTGGGACCTCATCCACCCGATCACCTCGGTGAGGAGGAGGGTCACGAAGAACATGCGTTCGGCGTCGGAGAGATGGGCCAGGGAGATGATCGTGACGCGGGGCTTCCCCTCCGGTGTGTGGAGGAGGCGAGCGGCACTCAGCGGCTCCCCGGTGCGCCAGGCGGCGAAGCCGGGTGCGGCCAGGATCCCGTTGAGCTTCATCGCCAGGGCAAAGCGGTCCGTGGCGGGATAAAAGGTGTCCAGGTCCATGACCCCGACCCGCGTGACCGGCGGCTGCTGGATCGCGCCCACGAGACCGGCCAGGTCGAGGTCGGATCCCCGGTCCCACGCCTCCTGGACCACGGTGGAAAGGAGGATATGCTCGCGGCTGGTCAGCGGGTCGGCCTCGATGTCGAGGAGGCCGAGGAGTCCGGTGACGGTGGCCTCGATGCGGTCGCGGTACAGGTCGTGGTCCTCGCGGAGGGCCGGGCTCGGAGCGGTGAAGGAGCGGAGGAGGGCCAGGGGACGCCCGGACGTGCTGCCCGGCGTGTAAATGGCGAAGTCTGCCGCCTCTCGGAGACGCTGGATCCGGTCGGGGGGCTGGTCCCAGCGGGCGAGTCCTTCGCGCCACGTGTCGGCCTGCCGCCTGGCCCACGCATCGGGGTCCATCCCCTTGGCTGCGGCATCCTGCAGGTTGATCCAGGGGCGGAAATCCTCGGGGCGGAGCTCGGGGAAGGTGAGGAGAAGGTTGCCGAGATCGCCCTTGGGATCGAGGGCGATGACGGGGATCCGGTCGAGAGCGGCTTCCTCGATGAGGCCGATGCCGAGACCGGTCTTGCCACTTCCTGTCATGCCGATGATCACGGCATGCGTGGTGAGATCCCGGGCATCGTAGAGCAGGGGCGTACCGGTGGTGACCCCGGTGGCGAGATCGTGTTCCCGGCCGAGGTAGAAGGCCCCGAGCTTCTCGTAGTCGTGCATGGCATGTCCGCGAGGGAGGTGCGCCGGAATTTCCCTCATGTGGCCCGAGGGGTCAACCGCGGGGATGACCCCTCCTCCGCACCTCCTTAGAATACCCGTCATCGGAAGTCACGCCACCCTCCGCCGGGCACTGGGCGACGATGAAAATTGCTGCTTTCCGTACCCGGGAGGGACCACCCCGCCTCCTGCCTCCGGTCTGGCTGCTGCTGGCTCTGGGGACAATGGTGCTGCTGCACCGAGTGACGCCGGGTCCGACCCTCCTCTCCGGACCGGCGCGCTGGGTGTCGGGGGTGATCGTTGTGCTCGGAATGTCGCTTGTGGTGGGAACCGCCCAATCATTTCGCCGGGCCCGGACCACGATCCGTCCCTTTGAGGTCTCCGAGGTGCTGCTCCGTGGCGGGCTCTACCGGTACTCCCGGAATCCGATTTATCTGGGGATGGTGGTCACTCTCGCCGGCGCGGCACTGATGCTCGGAACCACGACGCCCTGGATCATGGTCCCCGCCTTCGTGACGGTGATCTCCCGCCGCTTCATTCGGATGGAGGAGCGGATGCTCGAGGCACAGTTTGGCGAGGAGTACCGGGAGTATTGCGCGGCGGTCCGTCGCTGGGTATGAACGGTGGGGGTGGTCCGTGGGCCGCCCGGAGTCGGGCACACGCAGAACCCAACACCCCGGGTACTGGGTTCTGGGTGGGTCGTGGGCCCCCCCCTGCTCCCCAACCCCGGATACCCCTCCCCCAATACCCAGCGGTCACGGAACGCCCGGGGGTTCCCCGGTTATGTTGTGGGGGACGGGGAACATCTGGCTTCCCCGGTGCACCTGCAGGGGCGACGCAAGCGTTGCCCTCGAGGGAGAGAACCTGGATGGCGACAGCACTGTTCGGGGCGGGGTGTTTCTGGGGGGTCGAGGCGGCATTCCGCCAGGTCGAGGGGGTTCGGGAGACGGCGGTGGGGTACGCCGGCGGGACGGTGGACCACCCCACGTACCGGCAGGTCTGTTCCGATCGGACCGGCCATGCCGAGGTGGTTCAGGTCACCTTCGACCCGGCGACAGTCGGGTACGACCGGCTGCTCGAGGTGTTCTGGAACTCCCACGATCCCACCCAGTTGAACCGCCAGGGACCGGACGTGGGCAGTCAGTACCGGTCGGTCATCTTCGTGGCCGACGAGGAGCAGGCGGTCGCGGCCGCCGCATCCCTGGAGAGGCTTCGTGCCTCGGGTGTCCATTCCCGGCCGGTCGTCACGACCATTGAACCGGCCCCCCGGTTCTGGCCGGCCGAGGACTACCATCAGCAGTATCTTGAAAAGCGCGGGCTTTCCCAGTGCCATGTGCCGGGACAGGGGTGACTCGGAACGGACCATGCGACTGACCGGACATCGCGTCCTCATCACCGGAGGGACCAGCGGCATCGGGCTGGGCCTGGCCCGGGCCTTTCATGCCCGGGGCAATCAGGTGGCCGTGGCGGGGCGGAGCGCCGAGCGACTGGCTCATGCGGCGGAGCAGCTGCCCGGTCTGGTCACGGTGCAGGCCGATCTCTCCGTGCCAGGAGAGGCGGAGAGTCTCCTGGAGGACGCGGTGACCCTGCTGGGCGGCCTCACGGTCCTGGTGAACAATGCGGGCATCCAGTACCGTCACGACTACCTGAAAGCCGATGCGATCGATGTCCTTCGGGAGGTCCGCGCCGAGCTCGCGGTCAACGTCGAGGCCCTGGTCACCCTCTCGATTCAGGCCCTCCCTCTGCTGCGCGCCGCCGAGGAATCCGCCATCGTCAACGTCTCCTCCATCCTGGCCTTTGCGCCCAAGCGGTCGGCCCCGGTGTATTGTGCGAGCAAGGCGGCGGTGCACTCCTTTACCCGGGCTCTGCGGTACCAGGTGCAGGAGGAAGCGCCACACCTCCGCGTCGTGGATGTGCAGCCCCCGGCCGTGGACACCCCGATGACCGCGGGTCGGGGTCGCCCCGGGGACAAGTTGACGGTGGAACAGGTGACGGAGGGGATCCTTGCCGGTCTGGCCCGGGATGCCGAGGAGATTCCCCTGGGCCGGACCCGCTCCGCCCGGTGGCTGCTGCGGGTGGCACCCCGATGGGTCTACCGCCGGTTTCGGGATGCCTGACGGAAGTTTGAAGTATGAAGTTCGAAGGTCGAAGGAGAAATGTCGAAGGAGAAATGATGACGGATCACGTTCGCCAGAGCGATGAGGAGTGGGCGGCGCAGCTCACCCCCGAGCAGTTCCGGGTGGCGCGGCGCCGGGGCACGGAGCGCGCCTTCACGGGGGCCTACTGGGACGAGCATGCGGAGGGGACCTACCGGTGCATCTGCTGCGATGCCCCGTTGTTTTCCTCCGCAACCAAGTTCGACTCGGGGACCGGATGGCCGAGCTTCTGGGCCCCGGCGGCCGGGGAGGGAGTGGAGGAGAGTGTGGACACGAGCCACGGCATGAGGCGTGTGGAGGTGCATTGCCGCCGGTGCGGTGCGCACCTGGGGCACCTTTTCCCCGATGGGCCGGCTCCCACGGGGCAGCGATATTGCGTCAACAGCGCATCCCTCCGGTTCGACCGAAACGCCGACACGTAGTGATAGGGAGACGGGATCGAACGCCGGGGCGGGCACCCACAAGTGGTGCCCCAACCGCCTATTCCCTACTCCCTACTCCCTACTCCCTGCTCCCTGCTCCCTGCTCCCTCGTAGCACCAACAATGTGGTCACCAGTTGCCCCACGTGCCGAGCCGTGTGCTCGGCGGCGTGGAAGAGCAATCCGCGGGAGGTGGAGTGGTAGCCCGCCGATCCGACCCGTCGCTCCATGTCCAGTGTTCCCGGGTCCCATGCCCGCAGCACGGCGAGTATGGTGTCGATGCTCCGCAGGGCCAATCGTGTCGCCTCCGAGGTCGAGGCGGGTGAGCCCGGTGTCTTTTCGCTCTCCAGTGCGGCGCGTTTCGCGGGGGACAGGGGCACGCCCTGGGCGTAGGAGATGAGCCGGTCGAGCGACCCGGCGATGTGCTTGAGATGAAATCCCGGCGGGGCCGCGCTGCCGGGACTCTGCCAGAGCAGGGCGTCAGGGAGATCGGCCGTGACGCGGCTTATGTCCTCCCGGGCCTGGAGCAGCGCGTGGGCCACCGGCATCAGGTCGGCGGGATAGTCGGCCAAGGGTCCCCGGAGCCAGACCTCCGGAACATTGGGTGCGGTCATCAATTCCTCCGGGACGAGGGGTGGTCGCCAGGCACCGGAGGGGTGCTGCTGGTCTCCCGCGTGGCGTGCATCAAGTGTAGACTCCTGTGGCGGGGTGGTCCACCCGGACCGGATCCGCTCACCCCCGGGGCAAGGATCCCGATACCATGATGTCTGATCCACTGGATCGTTACGCGGCACGCGGCAACACCTGTTTCGCTCCCTGGCCGATGACCACGAGGGCCCGGTTCCTCTGGTCCGGTGCCCGGGCCACCGCTCTCGTGGGGCTCCTGGCTCTGGTGACGGGAGCGCTGGTCCTGCCCGGTGTCACGCTCCCGCTCTTCTGGAATGTGGTGCTCCCGCTGGTGCCGGCGACCTTGCTGGTCAGCCCGGGCCTCTGGCGCGGGGTCTGTCCCGTGGCCACGCTCAGCCTGTGGACGTCCCGTCCCGGCGCCCCGCGCATCGCCGAGGTGCCCTCTCGATCGATTGATGTCGCGGCGGTCGCCCTGCTCTTTGCCATTGTGCCGGCCCGGCATCTCCTCTGGAATCAGAGTGGCATGGCCTTCGTCGTGCTGCTTCTGGTGGTGGGTCTCCTGGCCTTGGGAACCGGTCGTCTCGGCCCCATGAAGGCTGGCTTCTGCAACGCCATCTGTCCGGTGCTCCCGGTGGAACGCCTGTACGGCCAGGCCCCGCTCTTTCACGCGCCCAACGCCCGGTGCGCCCCGTGTACTCTCTGCACCGTACGGGGGTGCATCGACCTCGTCCCCACCAAGGCGGTGGCCCAGGTGCTGGGTCCCGATCGGCGGAACACCCGGTGGTTGGGAACCGGGTTCGGTTTCTTTGCCGCGGCCTTCCCCGGGTTCATTCTCGCCTATGGTCTCACTCCCGACGGTCCCCTGAGCGCGGCGGGAATGGTCTATGGGGTGATGGTGATCGCGGTGCTGGCCAGTTGGGCGCTGGTGGCCGCCGTGTGCATGGTGGGAAACGTGCCGGCCCGATCAATGATCCCGGGGCTCGCGGCGGTGTCGCTCGGGCTCTACTACTGGTTCGCTTCGCCGGGATTCATGACCTCACTCGGGATCCCCGAGGGGGGAGTCGTGGTGCTCCGGGCGGGGATCGGGTTGCTGCTTCTCGGGTGGGGGATGCGCCGGTGGAGCGGGGACAGGGCTGTCGGCGTTGCGTGACGCCTCACGGCGGAGGGCGATCGCTTTTCAAGACCCCGTAATGGATCAGCCGGACGAGGTGGCCCGCCCTCCGAGCTCCTCCCAGCAGCGATTCGAACTCCAGAGCGGGAGATGAGGCCTGGATCTGCTCCAGGGTCCGGCCGCTCCGAATGCCGGCGGAGATCCGGTCACGGATGGTCACGAGCATCCGGCGATGGTCGAGCACCACGGCTCGGGTGATCACGTCGCCGTGGCCCGGAACGATGCGGGTCTGCTCGGTGGACCGGGCCAGGATCACGTCCGCCGCCGCGATCATTCCGTCCACTGACCCGCCGGCCCACCAGTCGATGAAGGGCGGTCTCCCTGGTTCGACCAGGTCGCCCACGTGGAGAAGGTTCTCCTGGGGAATCCAGACCATGGCGTCGCCATCAGTATGGGCTCCCGGCAGGTGCAGCAGCACCACGGTGCGGCTGCCCAGGGACAGCACCATGCTGTCGGTGAAGGTCTGGTCCGGCATGGCCGTGGCGTGTGCCGGGGTTCGGTGCCAACCATCCCAGTCGGCGATGATGGTGTCCTTGGTCATCTGGGAGGGAACGTTCCGGTGGGCGATGGCGGTTGCGCCGCGGGAGCGCCAATGGTCCATCCCGGAGGTGTGGTCCTCATGGTAATGCGTGAAGACCACCTGGGTCACGGGCTTCGTGGTCACGGTGCGCAGGGCCGAATCGGCGAGGCCGGCACGCGTCGCGGACTGCGCATCCACCAGGAGCACCCGATCGGGGGCCTCCACGGCGAGGATGTTTCCGTTGGCAAACCCGCTCACGACGTGGAGACCGGGCCCGAGGGAACGCACGGACATGACCATCGGGTCCTGCCAGGCCAGGGCGATCATCAAGACGGCGTACATGAGGCTCCCGGGGAAGAGTCAGTTGATGGCATGAACCCGGACCGCTTCGGCGGCCGCGGCCTGCAACACACCCACCAACGCCTCGTCAATCTGAATGGTTGTCGACCCGGCCCTGACGGTTGCGGGGAGCCCCTCGGGGGAGACGTTCGTCAGCTGCTGGACCATGACCAGAGCGGCGAGGTAGGTGCCCGCGGGGCTCGGATGGAAACCATCCGCGCCGTACAATGGAATGGACGGGTCGACCCGCCACGCCGCGCGCCACGCCTCCCCCGCCGGGAAAAGCATCCCCCCCGCCCCCTCGGCTGCCAGCCGGTGGGAGAGGCTCACGTCGTCGAAGTCGAAGCTCCGGGACGCCGCGGGCCACACCATGTAGAGTGCCACCCGGGTGCCGGTGGCTCGGCCCAGATCAGCAAAGCGGCGCGAATACTCGATGAGACTCGGGCGTCCCTCGGTCGCCGAGGGGCCCTGCTGGAGAACAACGACATCCCACTCTCCGCTTTGGATGAGCGGCTGCACATCCCCCCCATTCCAGTGATCCTCGAGGCCATAGTTCGGGTTGGTGATTCCCCGGACGGTGACTCGGTGAGTGCCGTTCGATTCGGCAAGTGCCTTGACCACTCCAGGCAGATTGTTGGTGGAGGTCAGGCTGTTTCCCACAAACAGGACCCGGATCTCACCCGGGCCACGGGGGCCCAGGGAATCACTCCCGCCGCACCCGGGCACCGAGGCGAACCCGGCGATGGAGAGCATTGCCAGCCGGAGGCCGGGCGGGCAGATCAGGAACCGGTTTCGGAGAGGGGTCATGACAGACCCTACGAGACCACCCCGTCGCGAGTGTCAGCGATCTGACTCTGGCGCCCGGGCTGGCCGGGGCGTAGCTTGGAAGGGATCCCCCTTCCGGAGAAAACGCCATGTCCCGGTTCTGCTCCGCAGTATTCGCCCTTGCCCTCCTCTCCCCCCTGTCCGGGTGCACGCCATCGAGTGCATTGACCGCTGGGGAACGGGATACCATCGAGATGGCCCTGGCCCAGATCACCCAGGATTACGCGGCCGCCCTGAACCAGGGAGACGCGGCGGCCATCGCTGCCCTGTACACCGAGGATGGGGTCCTGCTGGATCCCAACCAGCCCGACGCCCGGGGTCCGGAGGAGATCCGGCAGCGGTACACGGCGCTCTTCGATTCCACCTCATTTTCCGGCACCATCATCACGAGCAACGGTCCGACCGTCACCCGGGACCACGCGATGGATCACGGGGTCTCGACGGCCACCCTGAGGGCGAGCGGCGATTCGGGAGTCGAGCGGTCGTGGAAGTGGATGAGCATCGTGGAGCGACAGGCCGACGGAACCTGGAAGCTGAAGCGGCTTCTTCCGGCACCGGTAGGCGCAGGGTGGCCCGCGCCGACCCCCCCGCCTGCCCGGCGGCGGTAGCCCAAGACCCAACACCCACTCCCTACTCCCCACTCCCCACTCCCCACTCCCCAACACCCAGTCCCCAATACCCGGTCGTGGGTGCGGCGGGGTCAAAAATCCGTGCGCAGGAACTTCCGGCGGGCGAGCAGGAAAGGGAGCAGGGCCCACACTGTCAGAGCACCGATGGCCACCATCGCTCCGGTGAGTGACCCGAAGAACCGGGCGAAGACCGCTCCGGTATATCCCATCAACGCGGCCACGTCGAACTGCATGAGGAGGAGAACCCGGCCCAGGTCCACCGGATTGAGCAGGGTCGCCACGAGCACCGGGCCTTCCAGGGGCCAGGCGGTGAAGAGAGTCATCGCCAGGAGGAGCGCTCCGTCGTACACCACGGTGAATCCGATCCAGAGCAGGATGGCCACGCCGAGGCCGGTGGCCCGATCGGCTACATGCAGGGCCACGAAGAACGCGAGGGCGGTAAACACGAGGGTGAGCAGCACGCCGAGCATCAGAAGCATCCCGAGGGCGGCGGGTGCGGAGCCGGTGGCACCTCCATGGAGGAGGAAGGGGATCCCGGTTCCGGCCAGGAAACCCCCGGCGAGGGGAAGAGTCACTCCCCCGAAGAGCCCGGCGAAGAGGGCGCTGCGGCTGACGGGCTGGGTGAGCAGCAGCTCGATGAAGTGACGGGAGTGGTAGAAATACATCGTGCCGAAGACGAGGCTCACCAGCGGAAGGAGGATGAGCACCACGTTGAGGAGGCTCAGCACCACACGCTCGCCGCTTCCCCCGAACCGGAAGAGCAGTTCCGTGGCGGCCAGAAGGAGGAGGGTGTATCCGATCACCCACCGGCTCCGGAACACGTCGCGCAGCTGATAGCGAAGGATCTTGAGCGCGGTCATCCCATCACCCGTGCCCGCATGAGCCGCGCCACGGCCCGTTCGAGTCGCTGCTCGCCCGTCTTCCGCCAGAGGTCCTCCAGGGTGCCCTCGAACCGGGGGAGGCCGTCCACGAAGTAGACGATGGTGCGGGCCAGTTCCTCGATTTCGGCCATGATGTGCGAGGTCAGGAGAACGGTGGTCCCCTCCTCCGGGGCCCGAAGGATCTTGTCCTTCAGGATGCCGCTGGCCAGCGGATCGAGGCCGGCCGTTGGCTCGTCGAGGATGAGGAGACCGGGCCGGTAGCGAAAGGCGACGACCGCACTGAGCTTCTGCCGGGTGCCTCCGGAGAGGGTACGGATGGGCTTTCCGAGCTCGGGGCCGAGGTGGAAGGCGTCAAGGAGGTCGTCATCCCCCCCGGCGCGGGAGCCCCGGAGGTTGTCGAGGAGAGCCAGGATCTCGCTCCCGGTGAGGTTGCCGGGAAAGCTCGTGGCTTGGGGCATGTACCCGATCTCGCTGCGGAGGGACCAGTCGGCGCCGACGGCGTGACCGTTGATGGCGAGGGTCCCGGTGTCGGGGCGGACCAGGCCGAGCAGGCACTTGATCAGGGTTGACTTGCCGGCGGCATTGGGGCCCACGATGGCGGTGACGGTGGCGGGTTCGAGGGTGAGATCCACCCCCGCCAGGACCTGCAGGGTGCCGAAGCGCTTGGTCACGCCGCGGATGGTCACTGTCGTCGGGGTGGTCATGCGCCGGGTCTCCTCATCAGAGGGCGCTCGTCCACGAGGGTGAGCGGCGTCAGGATCGGGAGCACCCGCTCCGCGGCATCGAGCAGCTCCAGGAAGAAGCTTCGCAGCAGGATGGTGGCGGGGGCATGCTCGGCCACGAGGACGGCGGAGAGCCGCACCGGGCGGAAGGGGACGTCGCCGATTCCGTTCCGGTCGAGATCGTACCCGCGGTACCCGTCCCAGTAATTCTCCTCGAACAGGCTGGGCGTGGCCCGTCCGTTGGACACCACG
Source organism: Gemmatimonadales bacterium (assembly GCA_041741375.1). GTDB lineage: Bacteria > Gemmatimonadota > Gemmatimonadetes > Gemmatimonadales > GWC2-71-9 > OFTM291. The sequence continues at coordinate 24,112 of JBGSKF010000003.1, forward strand.
TCGAAGGTGTTTCCGAGAAAGATGTTGCGGCGGAACTGACCATCGGTGGCGTTGGCCAGCACGCGGATGGCCGACCCGTTCCGCTGAAAGGTGTTGCCGGTCACCCGCAGCCGGTTGGACCCTTCGGCCACGATCCCGACGGAATTGGAGAGAAAGACGTTGTCCTCGATCCGGGCATCGGTGATGTCCTTGAGCAGGAGCCCGTAACTGGCGGCCCCCCAGTTGTGTTCGAACCGGTTGTTCATCATCATGACGGACCGGGTGTACATCACGGCCACCCCGGCGCCGTTGTCGTGCAGGTGATTTCCGGTGTAGGACGAGCTGTCGGAGAACATGAAGTGCAGTCCGTAGCGGAGATTGCCAGTGCTCTCGTTCCGGTCCACGGTGGAGTGGCGTGCAAACTCCAGATAGACCCCGTCCCGGTGACCGGTGGCCCGGTTGTCCTCCACCATCATGTGGCGGGTGTTCCAGAGATGGATGGCATTGCCCGACTGGGTCTGCGAGCGATGGGGGCCGTCGAAGCGGTTGCCGGCAATCCGGCACCGCTCCGCGCGGGCCGCGTAAAGGCCGAAAAAGGTGTCCCGGAAGACGTTGTTCTCGATCCGGCACTCGGTGGCCGTCTCGAGCAGGAGGGCGGCCCGGTCGTCCACGAAACTGGTGGCCACGTTTCGGAAAACCAGGTGCGCCACCGTCACGCCGGAATCGGTGACGGTCAGGATGGCGTTCCCGTCGCCGTCCAGAACGGCCTCCTCCCCCGGGGATTCCGGTCCGAGAAGAGTGATCCCCCGCCCCACCCGGAGTCCGTGCTCGTGGTAGATGCCGGCCGGCACCCGGATCGTGTCTCCCGGCCGGGCCCGCTCCAGGGCCGCACCGATCGTGGGGGTCGCTCCCGGGCCGACGATCAGGACCTGGAGCAGCAGAGTGGCGGAGACGAATCCCATGTCAGGTTCGCCGTCCCGCCGCCACGACCTGCAGCACCTCGGGCCACGTCAACAGCTTTCCTCCGAGAACCTGGCGGAGACTGTCGGCGGCCGGTCCGGGCCGGACGGCCAGCACTCCGTGATTCATCGGGGTGCGCAGCGAGTCGCTGTGGAGGAAGATGGCGTCCTCCACCGAGAGGAACTCCTCGGGGTGCAGGTAGTCCATGACCCACCGGGAGTGCACCTGGTCCTCGGTCACGCGGTCGCCCATCGAGAACTCGGCGAGGCATCCGATGTCATCAAAACGCATCACCTTGCCGGTCCGGGTCAGGAGTTCGGCGGCAAAACGAGGGTCGGTGATCGTCATGTGGCAGTGTTCGCACGCATCCTCTCCCCAGACGATCGGGACCGGAGCGGGCTCCCGGCACGCCAGGAGGCATGCCGCGGTCGCCAGGAGGCCCCAGCGCATCAGCGGGAAGTGACCGGAACGGGATCGGGGCCCGGTGCCGACGTCGGGGCGGCGGTGTGTCCCGCGAGACGACGGCCCCGGCGGAACTCACGGAGACAGAGCCCCACCGTGCCTCCCAGCGCGAGGAAGGCGATCCATCCGCCGAGGGCGGGCCAGGACACCGCCTTGAAGTTGAGCAGGTTCTTGCTCCCGATCAGCGGAGGCTGATAGCTCATTCCGGGGACCTTGATGGCGGCCATGGGGTTGAGGTCATGCCCGTAATCGTATCCCCAGAGAAAGAAATCCACGAGTCCAACCAGGCCGGCGACGAGAAAGAGGCCGGTCCAGATGTAGAGCAGCGACCGGCGGCCCGCCGCGGCCACGCCGAGTCCGGTGAGGGTGAGCCCGACGATGACCCACGGCATGAGGCGCAGCTCGGGGATCGCCTCGGGACGGATCTCCTTCATGCCGATGTAGTGGTTCAGGCCATTGATCGAATTGAGGTCGTTCGGCTTCTGGCCGGTGATCTGGTCGGCCCAGATGTACATGCCCAGGCCTTCGGGGTACTGCGGCGCGATCAGCTCGATGTGCCAGAGCGGTGTGCGCAGGACCGCCAGCAGCGCGAGGGCGAGCACCGCGAGACCAAGGCGGGTTGTGCGGGTCATGGTCGGTCTGTCCTTTCCACCCATCCGGCCGGAGCCGACCGGAAACTCCTCGGGGAGTTCCCGGCCGGACCCGGACGGTTATTACGGCTTGTTGAAGCTGATTGGCACGGCGGATCCGCGCGCGGAGACACGCACATACCCCTGCATCTCCTGGTGCAGCGCCGAGCAGAAGTCGGTGCAGTAGAAGGGAAGCACCCCGACCCGTTCCGGAATCCACAGCATCGTGCGGGTCTGTCCCGGCATGATCAGGAGTTCACTGGTCCGGGCTCCGGTGATGGCGAAGCCGTGGGGAACGTCCCAGTCCTGCTCGAGATTCGTCACGTGGAAGAACACCGAGTCTCCCACCTGGATCCCCTCGATCTTGTCGGGCATGAAGTGGCTGCGGATCGACGTCATCTTCACGTGCACGGTCCGTCCTTGGCGGGTCACGTTCACGTCCCGTTCGGCCGTGGTGGCCCAGGGGTCGGTGTTCTCTCCCAGGGGATAGACCTGGACCTGCTTCCCTTCGATGAGCGAGGCGGGGATCGCCTGGGCATAGTGCGGCTCGCCGATCGTGGGAAAATCGAGCAGGAGCCGCATCTTGTCGCCGGTGATATCGATGAGCTGGGCCGCGTGGGCGAGCTCGGGTCCGGTCGGGAGAAACCGATCCTTGGTGATCTTGTTCAACGCCACCGCGTACTTGCCCCAGGGCTGGCGCGAATCACCACCGGGGATCATCAGATGGCCGATCGAGTAGTAGGTCGGGATCCGATCCACCACCTCGAAGGTCGTGAGGCTCCACTTGGTGATTTCGGAGGACAGGAACATCGACGTGTAGGCGAAACCCTTCCCGTCGAACTCGGTATGGAGAGGGCCGAGACCCGCGTTCTGCACCTCGCCCACCATGGTGGATTCGTAGCGGAGGACGGGAATGTCATCGATGGTGGCGATGAAGTCCTTGGCCTCGATCGCCGCCAGCATCTTGCTGAACGAGTGCACCGGAATCACCGAGGCGAGCTTGCCCCCCGCCGCGATGAACTCACCGGTCGGGTCGACATCCACTCCGTGGGGCGACTTGGGAGTGGGGAGGAAATAGACCATCCCCTCGCAGTCGCCCGGCTCCAGGACGGTCGTGCCGGAGAGGGTTTCCGAGCGGGCGATGTGGTCGCGACCCAGGACGTTGTGCACGTACTGCCCCGGCACCGACTTGGCCTTCCCTTCCGCGAGACAGACCTCGGCGCGCTTCCAGTTGATCGCCGCGATGTAGTCCTTGTCGTTCTGGGAGGCGTTCACCTCGAGAAGGGTGTTGGCCTCCTCGCTGTTGTAGGAGGTGAAGAAGCTCCATCCATGCGAGGGACCCTTGCCCGAGTGCGAGAGGTCATAGTTGTACCCCGGCATCCGGATCTGGAACGCGAGGGTCATCCGTCCCGATTCCGGGTCCACCTTCACGAACGAGAGGAGACCGGCGAACTTCTCCTTGTACTGCTCGATGGAGACGTCCTCCTGGGGCGTCGGTACGCTGAAGCGGGTTCCCGCCACGGTGTATTCCGTGTTCTCGGTGACGAAGGGCGACGCGTGATTCCCGGCCGAGTTGGGGAGTTCCAGGATCTCCGCGGTTTCCATCGTCGTGAGGTCGATCCGGGCGACCCGGGGGGTGTTGTTCTCGTTGATGAAGAGCCAGCGCCCGTCCGGGATGCCATTGGTCTGGGACACTTGGGGATGGTGGGCATCCCCCCAGGGCACCATGCCGTAGCTGGTGTTGAGCATCGCCTTGGACTGCTCGTTGTACCCGTATCCCTTCTCCGGGTCCTGGGAGAAGACCGGGATCACCCGGAAGAGCCGCCCCGAGGGGAGTCCGTAGATCGACACCTGTCCGCTGAACCCGCCGGACATGAAGGAGTAGAACTCGTCATACTCCCCGGGGGGGACGTACACCTTGCTCGCGGCATCACCCGCGCCGCCGATCGCGGATCCCGCCGGGCCGCACCCGGCCACGAGCAGCGCGGCACAACAGGTTGCCAGTCCGACTTTCCGACCTGCGTTCAGCATAGCAGCTTCCTCCGTTCGCGTGTGATGCCGGGACGGCGACATGCCGCCCGGCCGTGGGGACCGGATCTCAGGGCGTGGCCTGGGTCCGGAGGTACTCCAGAATCGCGCGGGCGTCTCCCGGCGAAACGTTCTGATTGGCCATGAAGCTCATCGTCTCCGCGACGAGTTGCTTCACCACCGGATGCCGCTCGATCATCTCCTGGGGATTCAGGATCATGTTCATGACGAAGGCGGGGCTCCGGCGCGTGGTGACATCGCCCAAGGCGGGCCCCACATACTTCTCCGCCATCTTGTGGCAGGCGGAGCACTTCTCGACGAACACCGCCTCTCCGCGGGCCGCCATGCCGGCATCGATGGCGCCGAGTTCGACGGGGGCGGTGATGGGGCCGATTCCGTGTTCCAACTGGAACGGGGTGAGGTCGGAGCCGGCCGCCGCGGCCGGGGCACCCGAATCTCCACCGGTGTCACCCTCTCCGCCGCCGCCACCACAGGCAGTGGCCAGGACGAGCGTCGCCAAGATTAACGTATTGCGCATGTACATATCATGTTTCCTCTGGACCATTCGGCCCCCTCGATGTGGTACCTTCACCATGATTGGATGATGAAGGTAGAATGGGGAGATTGGGATCGTAGTGAAGTGACCCTGAAGGAGTCTTCATGGAAACAAATCTCCGGTGGATCCTTATTCTAGTGGTATTGGTGGGTGGTGTCTCCTGCAGGGATGGCGGGTCCGCTTCCCTGATCGAGGCCGATTTTGAGGCACCGTCCGGGAGCCGCACGCCGAGTTTGGCCCGGGCCTCGGACGGGTCCCCGGTGGTGAGCTGGTTTCAACTGGGAGCGGACACGACGCTCGTCACTTCCCTCCGGCGCGGGGGAGTCTGGTCCGAGCCGCAGCCGGTGGCTACCCGGAGCACCTTCTTCGTCAACTGGGCCGATTTTCCCGGGGTGACAGTGGCCTCGGACGGGCGGTGGCTGGTGCACTGGCTCGAGCGGACCGCCTCCTCGCCCTATGCCTATCACATAATGGTCAGCAGTTCGGGGGACGAGGGCCGTACCTGGTCGGACCCGGTGGTGCTGCACGACGATCGCTCCGACACCGAACATGGGTTCGTCGCCTCGGCCGCGGGGGACAGCGGGGCCATACACCTCGCCTGGCTCGACGGCCGGTTCACGGGGGGCACCCCTCCGGGGATGATGACGGCACGATTCGCCACGGTGATGCCCGATGGCCGGATCACCGGTGAACGGGAGCTCGATGGCAGCACCTGCGACTGCTGCCCCGTCTCCATGACCGCGACGGCGGGTGGGAACCTCGTCGTCGCCTATCGCAACCGGACCGCCGAGGAGGTCAGGGACATTTACGTGACACGGAGAACCCCCGAGGGATGGAGCGAACCGGTGGCGGTGTCGAACGACGGGTGGGTTCACCGGGCCTGTCCCGTGAACGGTCCCGCCCTGGCCGCGGAGGGCGATCGTGTCACGGTGGCCTGGTACACAGCCGCCGGCGATTCCGCCCGGATGTACATGGCGATGAGCGAGGATGGAGGTGCCACGTGGAGTGACCGGACGCGCCTGGACGCCGGGGATCCCGTGGGCCGGGTGACGGCCACCTTGCTCGGAGACGGTGGGTCCCTGATTGTCTGGCTCGAGGGGCGGGGTGAGGAGGCCGCCTGGGTGGCTCAGCGTGTATCTCCGGAGGGGGCTCTCGGTGAGGTCATGACGTTGGGTGCAACGAACCGGTCTCGTGCGGTGGGATTTCCCCGTCTCCTCCAGGCCGAGGATGGGTTACTGGCCACGTGGACGGAAGTGGGCGAGGAGGGAGCGGAACCCCGGGTGAAGGTCTTTCGGGTAGGCGGCAGGCGGTAGGCGGTAGGCGATGGGGATGGCAGTCAGATATTGGTCGTTGGGTGTTGGATCCTGGGGACACTCGGGTCACTTGGCAGGACCGCCACTGCTCGTCATTCCCGCGCACGCGGGAATCCATTTCCAGGCTCATCCGGCTTTGGTGCGGGGGAGAAACTGGAACCGGGTGTGCGGGCCTGACCGTCAGGGCGCGAAACCTGGGTGGTCACCTCATCGTCATGGGCGTTGTCCCGGTGCCGGGGTTTCGTGAATCTGCCGTCCCGCTGATCTCTCCGAGTGGTGGACTCCCGGAGGCCCTATGTCACGCCATCTTTCATCCCTGCGCCGTTGGTCTCTTTGGGGCACTCTTCTGGTGCTCCCCGCCGTCGAGGGCAGTGCTCAGCCGCCCGACACCGCCCGCGCGGAACGTCTCGCCGCTGTCCGATCCCTCCAGCCCGGTCGGCTGATTCGCCTTATCCGGATGCCGGGTGCCCGGGTCGAGGGAATCGTGACTGCCACCAGCGATACGATGGTCACCCTGCAATGGGGGGACAGCGTCAGCCATGTTCCCGTCGTGACCATTGCCGCCATTGACCGACGAGGCCGGTCCACCGCCCGGGGTGCCCTGTGGGGAGGAGGGATCGGCCTTGTGGCGGGGGTCGCCTACGGCCTGCTGATCGGGGAGATCGCCTGTGCCGAAACCGACTGCACCCGGGCCGAGGTGGCCGCCGTTGTCGGGGGGCTTGGTGCGGTGAGCGGGGCCGTAGTGGGTGCCGGAATCGGCTTCGCGATTCCCCGGTGGCGGCGGGTATTTCCGTGAGCCGGTGGGCTCGCGACCACGTTTCGTGAAAGGTTTTGAGACAGTTCGCGAGGGCATGGTTGTTGCCACCCTGGAGACCGGTGTAACGGAGTCGTATTGACCCACGACGAACAGGTGGGAACCTGCCGCGGCGGCTTCGGGATTCCAGTTCGTCAATGGCCGTTGCATTTGGCCGAGGGTAAATGTGGAACGCCAGTCCCGGTGTGCAGAACCGAACACTACGTCAGCACGGCGATGCCATCATGTCTCAAAAAAATCGATTTCTCAGCTTTTTCCTTGCCAGTGTGATGCTTCTCGCCCTTGGCTGCGGTGATGATCCCCTTGCACCGTTCCAGCCGGAGATCACGAGCGCCACCGACAATTTCCAACTCCAGGCAACGGGGGTGGCGGGGGTCACCACGACCGGGACCTACTCGTGGTCAAACATGGGCTCGCGGGCCACCATCAACCACTCCACCACCACCAGCGCAGGCTCGGCCCGGATCCTCATCCGGGACGGCGGAGGTACGGTGGTGTATGACCAGGAACTGGTCCCGAGCCTCAACGAGCCGACCGCCGCTGGGGTCCAGGGTACCTGGACCATCGAGTTGCGGCTGACGAACTACAGTGGGACCCTGAACTTCCGGGCGCAGAAGCTTTGAGAGGACGTGCCTCATTCTTTGGATGGATGGAACCCCCCGCACCGAACGATGGATGGAAAACCGGGCCGAACATTCTACTCTTGGAATGAGGTCGCGGTGCGACCCACCCACCTGTTCCTGGGGAGGCATCTCGTGCACATATCCATTCGGTTTCTTTCTCTGACGACCCTTCTTCTGGCGGGCTGTGCCACCAAGACCCAGACGGGCGCCGTGGTCGGCGCGGCCGGGGGCGCCGTAGCCGGTGGGGTGATCGGCAAGGTGGCGGGATCCACCGCCAAGGGTGCGATCATCGGCGCCGTGGTTGGCGGGGCGGCCGGCGCCATCATCGGGTCCCAGATGGACAAACAGGCACAGGAGTTGGAGCAGAACATCAAGGGAGCAACGGTGGAGCGGGTGGGTGAGGGGATCCAGGTCACCTTCGCTTCGGGCCTCCTCTTCGATTTCGATTCCGATGTGGTTCGCCCGGAGGCCCAAACCAACCTGCGCGAACTGGCGATCAGTCTCGAGAAGTATTCCGGATCCAACCTGCTGATCATCGGTCACACCGATCAGCTCGGGTCCGAGGACTACAACCAGAGGTTGTCGGAACGCCGGGCCAATGCGGCGGCCACCTACCTGATCTCGCAGGGCGTGAGCGGGTCGCGCCTGGCCACCCGCGGACTGGGAGAGACCGAGCCCATCGCGACCAATGAGACCGAGGCCGGGCGTCAGACCAACCGACGGGTCGAGGTGGCGATCTTTGCGAGCGAGGAGGCGCGCGCCGCCGCCGCGAAACGAGTGACCCCATGAGCCACAGGGCCTTCGCCACGCTTGGCCTGGTGCTCCTGACGGCATGTCCCGGGGCCAAGCCAATCACCGAGCTTCTCGACGATCCCGGTCGTTACGATGGGGAAACGGTCCGGATCGCGGGGGAGGTGACCGAGTCGATCGGAGCCTTCGGGGTTGGCGTCTACCAGATTGACGATGGGACCGGGACCCTCACGGTGGTGATCAAGGCCGGAAGCGGGACTCCCCGGGTCGGTGCCAAGGTGGGTGTGGAGGGGGAGTTCCGGTCGGCCTTCACTCTCGGAACCCGGACGGTGGCGGTGCTGATCGAAGAGAAACGGAGGTCGTGATGGACCTGCTCACGTTGCTGATCGTTGGTCTGGTCGCCGGGCTCCTGGCCAGCCTTGTGGTGGGCGGGGTCGGCTACGGACTCCTGGGCGACATCGTGCTCGGGATCATCGGCGCCTTTCTGGGGAGTTGGATCTTCCGATCGCTGGCGATCCAGGTACCGTTCAGGGGTCTCGGCGGCACCATCTTCGTCGCGTTCATCGGGGCCGTGGTGCTGCTCCTGGTGCTGCGCATCGTCCGTGGGGGCCGACGCGCCTAGTGCCGTTCCACTCGTCCCGAACCCCCGTGTAATCGCGAGGAGAGAGCCTTACGCGAAGACGCGAAGGCGCGAAAGGGCGCTGAATCCCACGCATACACCGGGACGTCATCTCTTCGAACTTCCAACGTCCAAGCGTCCGGGCCGCGATGTTCACGGAACGGCCTCACACGAAGACACGAAGAACACGAAGTAACTCACGATTGGCAGGGGGGAGCACTTCCACCCCCAAGAACAAATGCCCGATCTCGGCGTGCCAGGCGTGGTGCGCCGGACATCGCGCGGAGACCCTCTGCGACCTCTGTGTTCTCTGTGGTGCCCCTCCCCCAACCCGCGTCGAACCCCGGAGGATGCGGAGGAATTGGGGTTGCCAGCGTACACCAGAACGTCACCCCGGCGGACGCCGGGGTCCATGGTCGAGCATGCAAATGACTCACGCGAAGACGCGAAGACGCGAAAGGGTGCTGATGAATCCCACGCATACACCGGAACGTCATCTCTTCGAACTTCCAACGTCCAAGCGTCCGGGCCGCGATGTTCACGGAACGGCCTCACACGAAGACACGAAGAACACGAAGTAACTCACGATTGGCAGGGGGGAGCACTTCCACCCCCAA
>JBGSKF010000004.1:0-31150 GCA_041741375.1 Gemmatimonadales bacterium
CTCGCCGGCTGAACCCGCGGCGCGTCCGGAACGGAAGCCATTCATCCCGCCCCGTGTGGCGCGCCCGGCTCCCGCAGCCGAGGGACGGCCGGCGCGGGGGAGGGGTCCCACACCCGTCTTCAGCAGCAGCTCTCCTTCCTCCCCCCGGAGTGGAGGGGGAGGGGGCGCCGGCACGGCCAGCACGGACCGCCCGGCTCGGAGTTTCGGACCCGATGCCGCTCCCCGGGGCGCCGCGGGACGGAAGAAGGGGAAGAAGGGCCGCCGGGCCCATGTGGACCAGGATGCGGTCCAGCAGAACATCATGAAGACCCTGCAGGGGATGAAGGGCAGTGGCGGCCGGAAGAGCCGGGGCCGGGCGGGAGAGACGAACTATCGGCAGGTCATGGCCGGCCTGGCGGCGGAGGAACGGGAGCTCGAAAAGACCCGGATCCGGGTGAACGAGTTCGTGTCGGTGTCGGAACTGGCGGGGTCGATGAAGATTCCCGCCACCGCCATCGTGCAGTATGCGTTCAAGGAACTGGGACTCATGGTGACGGTCAACCAGCGTCTCGACTTTGACCAGATCGAGCTCATCTCCTCTCAATTCGGGTTCGAGGCGATCCGGGAAGATGAATACGCCGCCGATGTGGCCACGGCTCCGGTTGACGAGGCGGGAGATCTCGTGGCCCGGCCTCCGGTGGTGACCATCATGGGCCATGTGGACCACGGCAAGACCTCGTTGCTCGACCACATCCGGAGCGCCAACATCGTCGCGGGGGAGGCGGGGGGAATCACCCAGCACATCGGCGCCTATCATGTCGTCCTGCCGGACGGTCGTGCCCTGACCTTCCTCGACACGCCGGGCCATGAGGCGTTCACGGCCATGCGGGCCCGGGGAGCGCAGGTGACGGACATTGTCGTCCTCGTCATCGCGGCCGACGACCAGGTGATGCCCCAGACCATCGAGGCGATCAGCCATGCGCGCAACGCCGGCGTCCCGATGGTGGTGGCCATCAACAAGGTGGATCTCCCCAGCGCGAACGTCGCGAAGGTGAAGCAGGACCTGCTGCAGCAAAATGTGGTGCTCGAGGAGTTCGGGGGCACGGTGCTGAGCGCCGAGATCTCCGCGAAGACGGGGCGGGGGGTGGATCACCTGCTCGATCAGGTGCTGCTCCAGGCCGAGATGCTGGATGTCCAGGCCAACGCCGGGGCGGAGCACGCCTCCGGCACGGTCCTGGAGGCCTCGCTCGACCCCGGCAAGGGACCGATCGCGACCATTCTCATCCAGCGCGGAACTCTCGTCCTGGGCCACGATTTCATCTGCGGCATGTACTCGGGCCGGGTGCGCGCCATGCAGGATGAGCGCGGCAAGCCCGTCCGATCGGCGGGACCGTCGATTCCGGTTCAGGTGCTGGGCTTCGATGGAGTTCCGGCCGCGGGCGACACCTTCCTGGCGATGGCCGATGCGGCCGAGGCGCGGCAGATTGCCCAAAAGCGCCAGCGCCTGGAACGGGAGGCGCAGAACCGGCGGAGCGCCCGCGGGGGAACCCTGGAGGACTTCAGCCGGGCCCTCCGCGAGGGGCAGGTCACGAATCTGCCGATCATCCTCAAGGCGGACCAGGGAGGGCCGGCCGAGGCCCTCGCCGACGCCTTGGCCCAGCTCGGTACCGCCGAGGTGCGGGTGGACATCGTGCACCGGGGTGTCGGGGCGATCACCGAGAGCGACGTCCTGCTGGCCAAGGCGTCGGGAGCGATCATCATCGGATTCCATGTCCGCCCCGATGCCAATGCCCGGTCCACGGCGGAGCGGGAACAGGTCGATGTGCGCACCTACCGCGTCATCTACGAGGCGGTGGACGATGTGCGCCAGGCGCTGGAGGGGCTCCTCAAGCCGGAGGAGCGGGAAACGATCCTGGGCGAGGCCGAGGTGCTCGAGGTGTTCAAGGTGAGCAAGGTGGGAACCATCGCGGGGAGCATCGTGCGTCAGGGAACCATCGCGCGCACCGGCCGGGTCCGGGTGGTGCGGGATGGCAAGATTGTCTACACCGGGGGCATCAGCAGCCTGAAGCGCTTCAAGGACGATGTGAAGGAAGTGCGCGATGGGCTGGAGTGCGGCATCGGGATCGAGAACTTCAACGACGTGAAGGTCGGGGACCGGATCGAGGCGTTCCGCATGGAGGAGATCAAGCGGACCCTGGAGTCGGTCGCGGCCGAGTCGGCGTAGGTCGGCATGCGTCGGCGCATCGGAACTCATCGGCCCGAGCAGGTGGCCGAAGTGGTCCGCCAGGTGGTGGCCACCGCGCTGGTGGAAGGGGTTCGGGATCCCCGGGTCGGACCGGTGACCGTGACCGGCGTCTCGGTGACGCGGGACCTGTCCCACGCCCGCATCCGCGTGGTGATCGGCGGGGCCGAGGACGACGAATCCCGGGTGCCGCGGGCGCTGGAGGGACTGGCGAGTGCGTCGGGGTATCTCCGGAGCCAGGTGGCCCGGGCGCTGGCCACCCGGGTCGTCCCCGAACTGCACTTCGACCACGATCTCGGGGAGTCGCACCGGGCGCGCATCGAAGCGGTGCTGGCCGGCTTGCGTGAGGAACCGGCCCCCTGACCGGGGCTCTCCTCATCGACAAGCCCCGGGGTCCGACCTCGCACGATGTCGTGGCGCGAGTGCGGAGGACATACGGGATTCGGTCTGTCGGCCACGCCGGGACGCTGGACCCCTTCGCCACGGGGCTGCTGGTGGTCCTGACGGGGTCCGCGACGCGATTGGCCCGGTTCGTGTCGGCGCAGTCGAAGACCTACGTCGCGGTGGCCCGGCTGGGGCGGCGAACGGCCACGGACGACTGTACGGGAGAGGTCCGCTCCCAGTCAGAAGGTCCCTGGTCGGCCAGGGCCGAGGTCGCGGCGGTTCTCGAGGGAATGGTGGGGACGGGGTGGCAGCGCCCGCCGGCGTTCTCGGCCAAGCGGGTGGCTGGAGTGCGGAGCTATGCGAGGGCCCGGCAGGGAGAGGATGTCGTCCTGGAACCGGTCGAGGTGACGATCGACGCGATGTCGCTGGACGAGTACATGCCGCCGCTGGTTCAGTTTCGGTGTACCGTGTCCGCGGGGACGTATGTGCGGGCCATTGCCCGGGATCTGGGCGAGGCACTGGGTCCGGGGGCCTCGCTCGATTCCCTGCGGCGGGTGGCTGTCGGGACGCTGCGGGTGGAGGACGCCATTCCCCTCGACGCCGTGACCGCCGAGCAAGGGATCCGGCCGGCCGGGGAGGCGATTCCCGACCTTCCCCGGGTCGCGGTGACGGAGGAGGAGCGGAATGCCCTGCGGCAGGGGCGGCTGATTCATCCCGGGAGCGGGGTTCTTTCACGGCCCCCGGGGGAGATGGTGGCCCTGGTGGCCGGAGCGGGTCAGGGAGGGGGGGAAGGGGAGATCCTGGTCGCGGTCGGGGAATGCCTCCGCGATGGCCGGGTGCAGCCCCGGGTCGTGCTCGGCGCCTGATGCGCGGAATCCGGGGAGGTGTGGTGAACGGGCCGGGGACGGTCGTCACCGTGGGATCGTTCGACGGGGTTCATCTGGGACACCGGGCGGTGTTGCAGGAGATCGCCCGGCGGGCCCGGGCCACGGGCCGCACCGCGTTGCTCGTCACGTTCGACCCGCACCCGCTGGTGGTGGTGAATCCGGCGGCGGCGCCCCCGCTCCTGACCACGGGGGCGGAACGGCGCGAGATCCTGGCCACGACGGAACTCGACTGGGTCGTGTTCCTGCATTTCACGCCGGGGCTCGCGGAGCTGGCTCCCGAAAGGTTCGTTCGGGACATCCTGCGGGAGCGCTATGGGATGCGGGAATTGGTGATCGGCCCCGACCACGGTTTTGGGAAGGGACGACAGGGGGATGTGGAACTGCTTCGGACCCTGGGGCGGGAGATGGGGTTCCCGGTGGATGTGGTCGACCCGGTGAGCCGGGAGGGGGCCGATGGCCCGGTGTCGAGCACACGGATCCGCCGGGCCATCACCGGGGGAGACCTGACCGGGGCGGCCCGGATGCTGGGGAGGCCTTATCAGATCAGTGCACGAGTCGGACGGGGGGCGGGGCGGGGGAGGACGATCGGCGTGCCGACCATCAACCTCGCCGATCTCTCCCCGCGAAAGCTGCTCCCGCCCGATGGCGTCTATGCGGTGCGGGTGGAGTGGAGAGGTGGGGTGGCGGAGGGCATGATGAACCAGGGACCGCGGCCCACGTTCGGCGAGCCTGGTCGGGTGCTGGAAGCGCACCTCTTCGACTTCTCGCGCGATCTGTATGACGAGTGGGTACGGGTGGAATGGGTGCGCCGGCTTCGGCCCACGCGCACCTTTGGATCGATGGAGGAACTCCGCCGGCAACTGGCGGACGACCGCGAGCAGGCGGTGGCCGCATTGGCCCCGCCCCGCTCCTGAGCTCAACGCGCTTGCGGCAGGAACACCACTGACGATGTTAGCCTCTCTGCGGAACCGACTCATCCTGGTGGGGATCCTCATCCTCTCCTCGATCTTCTACCTCTTCCCGCGGGACATCACGATCCGCGAAAGGGGTCCTGACGGGGTCATGCGGGACGTGGCGGTGACCCGCGTCCCCCTGAAGCTCGGACTCGATCTCCAGGGCGGCATGCACCTGGGCCTCGAGCTCGACCAGTCCGCCACCGTCTCCGCCGATCCGGCCCGGGACATCGACCTCGCCCTGACCGTGCTGCGGAAACGGGTCGACGAGTTCGGCGTCACCGAGCCGGTGATTCAGAAGGTGGGCGACGAACGGATTGTGGTCGAGCTGGCGGGAATCTCCGATCCGGCCCGCGCCAAGGCCATCGTGCAGCAGAGCGCCTTCCTCGAGTTCCAGATCACCGACAAGACCGCGGGACTGGAAAAGGCCCTGCCGGCAATGGATCGGGTCCTGCGCGGGCTGGGGGTGCAGGGGGGGGGGGATCCCGGAGGCCCCGGACGCGAGGCCGTCACCTCCGCGGTGCAGGATCTGCTCGGCGGAGATTCCGCGGCCGCGACCGGTGACTCCGCCACAGGCCCGGCGGAGACCGGCCCCGCGGTGTTGAGCAGCCTGATTCTCGCCTCCGGCAGCGGTGTCCCGGGCGAGTACATGGTGCCCGAGTCGGCCTTCCCCCGGGTGGACAGCATGCTGGCCATTCCGGAGGTGCGGCGCCTGGTTCCTCGGGGCATCGAACTCAAGTGGTCGAACCAGCCGATCGCCGTCGGGGTGGATACCTACCGGTTTCTCTATGCCCTCGAAGATCGCGCGATGATCGACGGGCGCAGCCTCACCGACGCCCAGGCCCAGATCGATCCGCTCACCAATGGCCCGGTCGTCACCTTCACCCTCGATCGCGCCGGTGGGCGGCGCTTCGGCGTCGAAACCGCGCGGCACATCGGGGACTACATGGCGATCGTGCTGGATGACCGGGTGCAGGGGCAACCGCCGGTGATCCAGGGCCGGATCGACCGGAACGGGCAGATCACCCTCGGGAATCGCACAATGCTGGAGGCGCAGGATCTGGCCTTGACGCTCAAGGCAGGCGCGCTCCCGGTGCCGCTCCAGATCGTGGAAGAGCGGCAGGTCGGACCAAGTCTCGGTCAGGACTCCATCCGTCAGGGAATCACGGCCGGGGTGGTCGGAACGATCCTGGTCATCCTGATCATGATCGGCTACTACCGGATGAGCGGGGCCCTGGCCGTTCTGGCGCTTGGGCTTTATCTGCTCTTCACGCTGGGGGCCCTGAGCATGCTCGGCGCCACGCTGACGTTGCCGGGCCTGGCCGGTCTGGTTCTCTCCATCGGCATCGCGGTAGATGCCAATGTGCTGATCTTCGAACGGATCCGCGAGGAGCTGCTGCTCGGGAAAAGTGTTCCCCTCTCCGTGGACGAGGGTTTCCGCCACGCCATGTCGGCGATCATCGACAGCAACGTCTCCACGGTCCTCACGGCGCTCTTCCTTTTCCAGTTCGGGACCGGGCCGGTGAAGGGCTTTGCGGTCACCCTGATCGTCGGGATCGCCGCGTCGCTCGTGACCGCCGTGTTCGTCACTCGCACGCTCTTCCAGATCTGGCTCCAGCGCCAACCCGCCCTGAACACACTGAGCATCTGACCATGGTGAGACTCTTTGCGAACGCCCAGTACGACTTCATCGGGTTCCGGCGGACGGCCTACGGCGTCACCGCGGTGATCCTGGCCATCGGTCTGCTTTTTCTCACGATCGTGGGCCTCAACTACAGCATCGAGTTCACCGGCGGAACGCTGATCCAGGTTCAGGCTCAGGCGCCGGTGGATGTGGCCCTCCTGCGGAGCGGCCTGGAAGCCCAGGGTATCCGTGGTGCGGAGATCCAGTCGTTCGGGTCGGCCAACACGGAGTACGTCATCCGGGCGCGCACCGCCGCCGAAGGGAGCGATGCCGACAACACCCAGGCCACCTCCGATGCCGTCGGCGCGGCCCTCGATGCGACGCTCGGGGCGGGGACCTACACGATGCTGCGGACCGAAGCGGTGGGTCCCAAGGTCGGGGGCGAACTGCGGCAGAAGGCCTTCCTGGCCATCTTCCTGTCGTTCTTCGTGGTGCTGGCCTACCTGGCGTATCGCTTCGAGTGGCGGTTCGGCCTCGCCGCGGTCGGCGCCACGGCGCACGACCTGCTCGCCACCATCGCCTTCATCTCCATCATGCGCCTCGAGGTGAGCTTGGTGGTGGTCGGCGCGGTGCTGTCCATGGTCGGGTACTCCCTCAACGACACCATCATCATCTTCGACCGGGTGCGGGAAAACCTGCACAAGTCCAAGAAGGAGGGTCTGGTGTCGATCCTGAACCGCTCGATCAACGAAACGCTGCCCCGCAGCGTGCTGACCCACGGGACCACGATCGCCACCCTCCTCACCCTCGCGATCTTCGGAGGCGAGGTGATCCGTCCCTTTGCCTTGGTGATGCTCTTCGGCGTGTTCACCGGGACCTTCTCGTCCATTTTCATCGCCGCCCCGCTCCTGCTCCTCATCGAGGAGCGGTACCCCCGCGCCGACGCCCGGGGCCGAGCGGGTTCCCGTCCGGTGCCGTCCGGCGTGAGAAGCGCCAAGGTCACGGCCACCACCTGAGCGCCGGGATTTCCGGTGCTGGTCGACACCCACTGCCACCTCGCGGACCCGGCCTTTGCACCGGACCGCGAGGCGGTGCTCCTCCGGGCCCGCGCCGCGGGCGTGGAGCATGTGGTGGTCGTGGGGGAGAATCCGGAGCGCGCCCATGAGGCCATGGCGCTGGCTCGGGAGCACTCCTGGCTTTCCGCGACGGCCGGACTCCACCCCCATGAGGCCTCTCGCTGGAATCCCTCCCTGGAGGAGACGATCGCCCGGCACCTGGCGGATCCCGTGGTGGTCGCCGCCGGCGAGATGGGTCTCGACTATCACTATGAGTACTCCCCCCGCGAGGCCCAGCGGACCGCGTTCGACGCCCAGCTCGCGCTGGCCCGGGCAGCGGGTCGTCCGGCTGTGATCCATGCCCGTGAGGCGGATGCCGATGTGGCCTCGGCGTTGCGGGCCCACCCCGGCACCGTCGCCATTCTCCACTCCTTCAGCAGCGGTCCGGATCTGTTGCAGACCGCCCTGGCTCTCGGACACTACATCTCCTTCAGCGGCATGATCACCTTCCGCTCCTGGTCGCTCGATGCGGCAATCCGGGAGGTCCCGTCGGATCGTCTCCTCCTGGAAACCGATGCGCCCTATCTGGCGCCGGTGCCCCACCGGGGACATCGCAACGAGCCGGCCCATGTGCGCCGGGTGGCGGAACGGCTCGCCGAGGTGCGCCAGGTGTCGGTGGCCGACCTGTTGACCCAGACCGGGCAGAACGCGCGCAATGTGTTCGGCCCCCGACTCACTTCATCCCGCGAGGAGTGCCCGTGACCCAGGTTCCGTCCGACATCGCCATCGCCCAGGCTGCCACCCTCCGTCCGATCGGGGATGTCGCCGCGGACATCGGCCTCGGGGCCGACGAGATCCTTCCCTACGGCCGCTACAAGGCCAAGATCACCCCGGAGGCCATCGCCCGTCGCCCTCCCACCGGCCGGCTCGTGCTGGTGACGGGGATCAACCCGACCCCGGCGGGAGAGGGGAAGTCGACCGTGACGGTCGGGGTGACCCAGGCCCTCCAGAAAATGGGCAAACGGGCGATTGTCTGCATCCGCGAACCGTCACTGGGCCCGGTGTTCGGGATCAAGGGCGGTGCGGCCGGTGGCGGCTATGCGCAGGTCGTCCCCATGGACGAGATCAACCTGCACTTCACGGGGGATTTCCACGCCATCACCTCGGCGCACAATCTTCTCTCCGCCCTGCTCGACAATCACATTCATCACGGCAATGCGCTGGGACTCGATCCCCGGCGGATTACCTGGCCCCGCACCATCGACATGAACGATCGCGCCCTCCGGCACATCGTCGTGGGACTGGGTGGCATGAATGGCGGGCCCAGCCGGGAGGACCGGTTCGTCATCGTCCCCGGGAGCGAGATCATGGCGATTCTCTGCCTCGCCTCCGATCTGCAGGATCTGAAGGCACGGTGTGCCCGCATCATCGTCGGACTCACCCGGGACCGGAAGCCGGTGCGGGCGGGAGACCTCAAGGCCTCCGGAGCCATGACCCTCCTGCTGCGCGATGCCCTGATGCCCAACCTGGTGCAGACCCTCGAAGGAGGCCCGGCGATCGTGCACGGGGGCCCCTTCGGGAACATTGCCCACGGATGCAACTCTCTGATGGCGACGCGCTTCGGGCTCGGTGTGGCCGACATCGTGCTCACCGAAGCAGGCTTCGGGGCCGACCTCGGCGCGGAGAAGTTCTTCGACATCAAGTGCCGGATGGGTGGGCTCAACCCCGAGGCCGCCGTGGTCGTAGCCACCATCCGGGCTCTCAAGATGCATGGCGGGGTGGCGAAGGATGCTCTGGGCACTCCCGACGTTGCGGCCCTGAAGCGCGGCATGGCGAACCTCGAGGCTCATGTGCGGAATGTGCAGCAGTTCGGCGTCCCGGTGGTGGTGGCGGTCAACCGATTCCTCTCGGACAGCCAGGAGGAAATCGACACGGTTCTCGAGGCCTGCGGTTCGTGGGGCGCCCGGTCGGCGTTGAGCGATGTCTGGGCCCGGGGAGGGGAGGGGGGGGAGGCCGTGGCCCGTGAGATTCTGGCCCTGCTCGACGCGGGGGGAAGTGCCTTCGCCCCGATCTACGACACCGCTCTCCCGATTCGGCAAAAGATCGAGGCGGTGGCCACCCGGATCTATGGCGCCGAGGGGGTGGATTTCCTTCCTGCCGCCACCCGGGCCATCGCCCAGTGCGAGGCCATGGGGCTCGCGGACACCCCGGTGTGCATCGCCAAGACCCAGTACTCCTTCAGTGACAACCCCTCCCTGCTGGGACGTCCCTCCGGGTTCCGGATCACCATTCGCGACGTCTCCCCCTCGGCGGGAGCCGGCTTTGTCGTTGCCCTCGCCGGGGATATCATGACCATGCCCGGGCTGGCGAAGACCCCGTCCGCCGAGGCGATTCGTGTTCTCCCCGATGGAACCATCGAAGGCCTTTTCTGACCCTGGAGCTGTCATGACATTGCTCACCATCAGCACGCCGGACGCACCCGCCGCCATCGGCCCCTACAGCCAGGGAGTGGTGGTCGCCGGGTTTCTCTACACCGCAGGGCAGATCGCCCTCGACCCGGGGTCCATGGCCGTCGTTCCGGGCGGCGTCACCGAGCAGACCCGCCAGGTCATGGCCAACCTCCGTGCCATCCTGGCCGCGGTCGGCTCCGGGCTCGACCGGGTGGTGAAGACCACGGTGTTTCTGGTCGACATGAAGGATTTTGCCGAGATGAATGCGGTCTACGCCGAGGCATTCGGAGATCACCGTCCCGCCCGGTCCACGGTGGCGGTGTCGGGCCTGCCCAAGGCTGTGAGGGTCGAGATCGAAGTGGTTGCGCGAGTGTGAGGGGGGCGGCGGGGTGTTGGGTGCTGGGTGCTGGGTACTGGGTGCTGGGTGTTATCTTCGTCGGGTCTGAGGCGCGGGCCGCCCGCTTCGGCCTGCGACACTCGCCTGCGCGGCAGGAATGCACCTGATGGACGGACCAGGGGGCGGATCGGGCCTGGTGGCTCGGCCGGTCTTCAAAACCGCGACAGAGACGCCTTCGGCGGCTCTGGTGGGTTCGATTCCCACACGCTCCCGCCATCCGTCTCTTCCGGTCAGCATCCTGCTGTGCATGGTGCTCGTGGTCGGGGCACGCGACCTGAACGCCCAGGGTCCTCCCTCGGTGGCGGGAGCGGCGTCCCCTGATTCCGGCGCATCCACGGAGCAGGTTCTCAGTCCCGCGGGGGCATTCCTCCGGTCCTTTCTCGTGCCCGGCTGGGCCCAGGCCAAACTTGACCGGCGGCTGACCGCGGCGCTCTTCATCGCCTGGGAAGGGGTCACGCTCGGCATGAGCCTCAAGACCCACCATGAGCTCGGTGTTCTGCGGCGCCGGGAGGATGAGCGGACCGACTCGAAACGGCAGGAACGGGAAGACTGGCTGATCCTTCTCGCGTTCAACCACCTGCTGTCGGGTCTCGAAGCCTTCGTCTCCAGCCAACTCACCGATTTCCCCACAGACGTGAAGTTGCGAGCCACTCCCGATGCCCCCGGGGTCATGGGCACCATTCCCTTCCGGATCCGATGAACCGCGCCGCGGTGGGGATCTTCGATTCCGGTCTGGGTGGGCTCACTGTGGTGCGCTCGGTGGTAGCCCGGCTCCCCCATGACGACATCCTCTATGTGGGGGACACCGCCCGCGTCCCGTACGGTCCCAAGTCACCCCGGACGGTGCGGCGCTACAGCCACGAGATCCTGGCGTGGCTGCTGGCGCGCGGAGTCAAGGCCGTGGTGGTGGCGTGCAACACGAGCACGGCTCACGCCCTGGAGAGCCTGCAGGAGGCCTCCTCGGTGCCGGTGCTTGGCGTGGTCGATCCGGGAGCCCGGGCCGCGGCCCACGCCACCCGAACAGGTCGGATCGGAGTGATCGGGACCGTGGGAACAATCGGGAGCGGCGCCTATGAGCGGGCCATCCGGGGCTACCGGCCCGACGCTGTGATTCAGCAACGCGCCTGTCCGCTCTTCGTGCCCCTTGCCGAAGAGGGGTGGTTCGACCACCCGGCGACCGAGCTCGTGGCGCGGGAGTATCTGGCTCCGTGGCTCACCGGAGGCATCGATACCCTGGTTCTCGGCTGTACCCACTACCCCTTGCTCAAACCCTTGCTGGGACGGATCCTGGGCCCTGACATCGCCTTGATCGACAGCGCGGAGGAGACGGCCATCTCCCTCGCCTCCCTGCTGGCCGACCGCGGCCTGGAGGGACCATCGGACGGGGTGCCGGTCCACCAGTTTGCGGTGACCGACGAAGTGGCGCGATTCCGGGAGGTCGGTGCGCGGTTCGTGGGGGCTCCGCTCGCCTCGGTCGATCTGGTGGCACTCACCGACACCGAGTGACGAGTGCGCCCAGACGGGGGAACGGGTCAGCCGATGGGGAAGTGGAGCAGATCGATGCGGGACGGGGTGACCACGGCGTACTGACCCGCGTCCATCCATGCGCCCGGATTGAGCCAGAAGCGACCGGGGTGGAGTTCGGCGCATCGGGCCCGGTGGGTATGGCCCAGAATCAGGAGGTCGACGGGAGGATCGGCCGCGAGACGGGTGGTGGCCCAGGACTCCTGCCTCGACATTGCGGCTTCGAGGACGGCCTCGTGGCGCGTGGTGTCGGCGAGCCGTGGGCTCAGGGTTCGGATCAGGGCCATTCCGAGGTCGGGGTGCAGGAGACCGAAGGCAGCCACGAGGGGCTTGCTCCGGGTCAGCCGATGGATCAGGCGAGCCCCTCGGTGCTGTTCCGCGAGACCATCGCCGTGCCGGGCTTCGATGCAGCGGCCCGCGGCCTCGAACCGGAGATGGCTCGGGTGAAACGGGATGCCCATGTCGCGTTCCCAGAAGGTGCCGCCCCACCGATCGTGGTTGCCTCCGGTCAGCACGACGGGGATCCGGCGCCGCAGCTGGGCCAGGGCCCCGGCCACGCGCACTCCCGTGCGGGGTACGGCGCTCCGCCAGGCGAACCAGAAGTCGAAGAGATCCCCGTTGATGAGGAGGCAATCGCCGAGGGCGGGGGCCTGATGCAGAAAGTCGAGGAGGGCGGTTTCCACCGCATCAGGAACGGCGCCGAGATGGGCGTCGGAAAGGACGACCAATTGATGTCCGAGCACGACACGAAGATAGGGCGACAGGCACTCTCCCGCCAATCTTCTTCCGGACCAGTCACCAGCACGACGGTGCGGGTCAATTATTCGGAAACCGATCAGATGGGGGTGGTCTACCATGCCCGGTACGCGGTGTGGCTCGACATCGCCCGGACGGAGCACCTGAGGTCGGCGGGGATGTCCTATGCCGATCTCGAGGCCCGTGGCTTCCGGCTCGCGGTCCTGGAGCTGCAGATCCAGTACCGTCACCCCGCCCGGTTCGACGACCTGATCGAGGTTCGCTGCTGGGTGACGGAGTGTGCTTCGCGCCGGGTGACCTTCGCCTACGACATCAGGGTGCGGGACTCGGGAACCCTCCTGGGCACCGCCAGAACGCCCATGATCGTTCTGGATGCGGCATGGCGACCGGTGCGGCTCCCCCCCGACGCGGCGGCACTCCTGCCGGTTTCCGGGGGGCCTGATGCGTGACGGAAGTCGCGCAACCCGTTAGAATATGGGGATGTACAGCCCCTTCTCGCGGCGCCGGCCCCGGCCCGCTCACCCCCGCCATCGCGGGATCGCCCTTCTCGGTATCACCCTTGCGTCCGCCTGCGGAGGGGGCAAGCTTGCACCCATCGTCCCGGTGGGGTTGGAACCGTCCTCCGTGGCCGCCGTGGAGCCGTGGATCGACTCCCTGAAGCCCCGGAATTGGCAGTTTCATCGGTTCCGGTGGCAGCTTCGGGACGACCGGGGAGCAGCCGGGGGGAGAGGAAGCGCCCATGTGGCGGGACCCGACTCGCTCCGTTTCGACGTGGCCGGTCCGCTCGGGTCTGGCAAGGCCGCGGCAGCCGTGGTCGGTGACACCGCGATCTGGGCGGAGCCGGAGGAGGACGTCCAGCGGCTGGTGCCCAACTACCCGCTGCTCTGGGCCATGCTCGGGGTCCCTCTCGGGCCCGTGACTGGGGCGGAGGTCCGCCGGGTTGCCAATGACCGGATGGTGGCGTGGCAGTTCGTGCACGGGGCCGACACGGTGGAGTACGCCTGGACGCCGGGGGATCCCGGGGAGTTGATCGCGGACGTGCGGGAGGGGGGCAAGCGCATCGGGCGGGTGACGACCCGGATCGCGGCGAGCGGGGCTCTGGTGTCATCCCGGCTCATCGTCCCCTCGGCCCCCGCCCGGTTGGACATTTCGTACTACCTTTCACGGGACGAACCTGCCTTTGAGCCTGATATCTGGATCCGGCCTGCGCCTTAGCGCCTGTCTCCTCCTGGGGGGGTGCTACAGCTTTGCCGGCGGGGGGCTTCCCCCCGCGGTTCGAACCGTGGCGGTCATCCCCTTCGAGAACCTGACCGCCGATCCGGTCCTGGCTCAGGAAATCAACGATGCCGTGCGGGAGGCGCTCGAACGACGCCTGGGTCTTCGCCAAGCGGGGGAGGGAACCGCCGACGCCATCGTGGAAGGATCGATCACCCGATTCGCCGCCGATGTCCCGATCGCCGTGACCGCCAACGAGGCCAACCAGGTCACCGTCGACCGCCGACTGGTGCAGATCACGCTCAACGTCCGGATCACCAATCGCGAAACCGGCGACATCATCTGGGAACAGCAGGGGATGCGACTGGAGGGTGACTATCAGGGAAATGACGAGGCCGCCGGTCGCCGGAAGGCTCTCGAACGGCTGACCATCAACATTGTCGACGGAGCGCAGTCGCAATGGTGAACGCCCCGGGGAGTGAACGACGCCGAGGCGCCAGCACCCTGGGGTGCCTGTTCTCGCTCATTCTCTTCCTCGGGACCATCTACTACGGCTCGCAGATCGGGGTCATCTACTGGCGGCTCTTCGAGCTCCGCGACAGCATGCGGCAGGTCGCCCGCTTTTCCCAGAACCAGACCGACGATCAGGTCCGGCGCCAGCTGGTGTCCCAGGTCCGGGAAATCGGGCTGCCGCCCGAGGCCACCCGGTTCCGGATCCGGCGGACCGGGCGGCCCAACCGGATCGTCATCGAGACCTCCTACTCCGAAACCCTCCAACTCCCCTTCATCGAGGCCCGCGTCATCACGTTCTCCCCCCGGGTGGAGCACAGGTACTGACGGGTGTCCTCCTCCCGGTACAAGATCGCGACGCCGACCGAAGCGATCCGCTGGCGTGCCCGCCAACAGGGGAAGGTCGTCCTGACCAACGGCGTCTTTGATCTCCTGCACCCGGGCCATCTGGACTATCTGGAAGCGGCCCGCGCCTTGGGCGACGCCCTGATCGTGGCCCTGAACAGCGACGCGTCCGTCCGGCTCCTGGGCAAGGGCCCCGATCGCCCGGTCCTCCCGCTGGAGGATCGCGCCCGGCTCCTGGCCGGCCTGGGTTGCGTCGATCTCGTGGTTCCCTTCGACGAGGCGACCCCGTTGGCCCTCATCGAGGCGCTGCGTCCGGATGTGCTCTGCAAGGGGGGTGATTATACTCGTACGACGATTGTGGGCGCCGATTTCGTGGAACAACAAGGAGGGCTCGTGCAGGTGATTCCCTGGATTCCGGGCTACTCGACCACCGCGCTTCTCGGGCGGCTTCGTGCGCAGTGACGGCCGAGGCGCCACCGACCTGCGGCCCGTCGCTCTCGAACGAGGAGCCAACCCCTATGCCGAGGGCTCCTGCCTGGTTCGGTTCGGCGGAACCCTGGTCCATTGCACCGCCAGCGTGGAATCCGGCGTCCCGCCGTTCCGCAAGGGGACGGGCCTCGGATGGGTCACGGCCGAATATGCCATGCTCCCGCGCGCCACGTCGGAACGCACCAGCCGGGAACGACACGGACCGGGTGGGCGAAGCCAGGAGATCCAACGCCTGATCGGCCGGTCACTCCGCGCCTCGATGGGGACGATGGCGTTCGGGGAACACACCATCCGGATCGACTGCGATGTGCTCCAGGCCGATGGAGGCACCCGCACGGCGAGCATCACGGGGGCCTGCGTGGCGCTGGTGGATGCCTGCGCCTGGCTGGCGCGGGAAACGGGGATCGAGTCTCCCTTCGGACGGCTGGTGGCCGCGGTGTCGGTCGGAGTCGTGGGGGAGGAGGTCCTGCTCGATCTTGCCTACATCGAAGACCGGGATGCCGTGGTCGACGCCAACATCGTCATGCTCGAACCGGACCAGTTTGTCGAAGTGCAGGGAACCGGGGAACAGGGCTCCTTCAGCCGCGCCCAGCTCGACCAACTGGTGGACGTGGCCACCCTCGGCCTCGCCGATCTGTTCCAACTCCAGCGGAAGACCCTCGG
This sequence comes from Gemmatimonadales bacterium, assembly GCA_041741375.1. Lineage (GTDB taxonomy): Bacteria > Gemmatimonadota > Gemmatimonadetes > Gemmatimonadales > GWC2-71-9 > OFTM291. The sequence continues at coordinate 15,474 of JBGSKF010000004.1, forward strand.
CTGGTGAGGCTGCTGGTCGCCACCCGTAGCCCGGGCAAGCAGAGGGAACTCAGGGCCCTGCTGGGCTCCCGAGGCATCGAGGTTCTCTTCCCGGGAAATCTCGGACTGGAGCCCGATCCCGCCGAACAGGAGGTCGAGTCCTTCCCGACCTTTGCCCGGAACGCGGTGGCCAAGGCGGAGTATTTCTTCGGCCGAAGCGGAGGGATCCCGACCCTGGCCGATGACAGTGGCCTGGAGGTGGACGCCCTCGAGGGCGCACCCGGGGTCCTGTCGAAGCGCTGGGCGAGCCTGGCCGGTGATGGTCCGGAGGTCGACGCCGGCAACAACGCATACTTGCTCTCCCGGCTGGCCGAGGTCCCCGCGGACCGGAGGACGGCGCGGTACCGGTGTGTTCTGGCACTGGTCGAACCGGATGCCGCGCCGGTCACCTTCGCCGGGATCACCGAGGGGTCGATCCTCACCGCTCCCCGAGGTGCGGGAGGATTCGGGTACGATCCGCTCTTCCTGAGTCACGACCTCGGATGCACCTTTGCCGAAGCCCCGGCCGACGCCAAACATGCGGTGAGCCACCGGGGCCGGGCACTCCGGGAGTTTCTTCGTTCCCTCACTCTCTCTGAACTCAGGTCCCGATGACCGTCCCCGTCATTCCTCCCACCCGTCTTCGTCGCACCCTCGACACGGGGATCGCCGTCGGCACCATGGTGGTGGAGTTTCGCCAGCCCGCGGTCATGCAACTGCTCGCCAATGCCGGGCTCGATTTTGCCATCCTCGACAATGAACACGGACCCTTTCCGATTGATGCGATCGCCGAGCTCTGCCGGGCCGGCGTGTCGGCTGGGGTGACCCCGATCGTCCGGCCCCCGGAGCTCAGTTACGCGCACATCGCCGCGCCGCTCGATGCCGGCGCCCAGGGGATCATGCTTCCCCGGGTGACGACCCCGGCGGAGATCACCACCTGCATCGAGTATATGAAGTATCCACCGGTGGGAAGGCGTGGGGCGGTGCTGGCCCGGGGGCACACCCAGTTCCGGGGGGGGAACCTGATCGAGGCACTGGCGACGGGAAATCGGGAGACCTTTCTCATTGTCCAGATCGAAACGCGCGAGGCGGTCGAGCGGCTGGACGACCTGTTGGCAATCCCCGGGGTCGACGCCGCCCTGATCGGGCCGACCGACCTCTCCCTGGCCCTGGGCGTGGGGGGGGAACTGGAACACCCCCTCCTGGTGAGCGCCATCGAGGCCACCATTGCCGCCTGCCAGCGGCATGGAGTGATTCCCGCCATTCATCACAACGACGCCGCTCAGGCCGCCCGGTGGGCCACCGCGGGCATGCGGCTCGTGAGTGTGGGGAGCGAGGCGGGACACCTGGTGGCGGGGGTGAGCGGTGCCGTAGCCCGGGTGCGAGGTGGGTGACGGGGAGGGGCGTTCCGGCTAGATTGCACACCGCAGGAGCAATGAAGTCCGATCCAACGGGGTGTGGCGCAGTCCGGTAGCGCGCCTGCTTTGGGAGCAGGAGGCCCCGGGTTCGAATCCCGGCGCCCCGATGAAGAAATTGGGTGTAGTGACGCCACTGAGTGTATCTTGGCACTGTCCTTGCCACCCCAACGCCCCAGAGGAGGCATCCCAGGCCGGATTCTGTACTCGGCGGAAATAGCAGTAGCATGGGCAACTACTATAGCGGCCCTTTTCCCGAGGGATCGTGGAGGGCGGCCCCACCCCGGGCGGTCTCCAGTCCGGGCTGATGGGGTGGCCGGGGGCGGGGTCGGGGTCAGGCCGTGCTGCCCGCCAGGTTGGGATGGACAGCGGGCGCCGGGGACCCCACGTTGGCGCGGTACCCGGCATAGAGCAGGAGAAGCCCGAGCAACTCCGTCACATACAACACCTCCACATGGCCGAAGCGCGTGAAGGTGCCGCCGATTCCCGGCAGGATGGCCCCCACGGCAATCAGCAGGTTGCCGAGCACCCGTCCCCCCGCCTCGCGGCGGCGGGCATACTTGTACGCCGACCAGAGCGCCCCACCGATCAGGAAAAATACGGCGTACAGGTTGATGAACGGACTGAAGAGGCGGACCCAAGTCCACTCCATCACCCGTCCCGACAGACGATAGGGCTCCACCAGCGCGAGGTCGAGCGGAGTGAGGAAGACCATCGTGGCGGCGACGGCGACCGCGGCCACGAGAATCGCGGTGAGCCGGTCCGCCCAGCGCCGCGACAGAAGCAGGTACACCGTTCCCTGGGCCAGCGGAGCGCCGCCGAGCAGGGCTCCCGACACGTACCAGAGCCGGAACACCAGGGGATCCCAGCCGAGAAGTGTGGTGAGAGACTCGGTCAGGGTACCCACCCCGTACATCGTGACCCCGATCCCCCACCAGAGGAGGTGCAGTCCCCCCCGGTCGCGGTAGCGTTGAAACAGCACGATGGCGAAGGGGATCGAGACGAGCGTCGTCAGGATCGGGAGAAAGTGAACCAGGCTTCGTTCGGTCTCCATGTCAGAATCCCGTGCGCCAGGTGAGAATGAACATCCGCTTCGGTTCCGGCCGGAAGAAGGCGGCGTTGGTGAACTCGGCGTACAACTCGTTGGTCAGATTCTCCACCGCGACCTGCAGGGAGTGTGTCACCGATCCCCGGCGGAACACCGTGATCCCTCCGCGCAGGGAGTGCACGGTGAAGGAGGGGAACACATTGCCGATCGGGTTGTCCACCAGGGACACATCGCCACGCTCCCCGTTGTGGCGCACCCCGTAGATGGCCCAGAATCGGCGGGCCGGGTCTCGATACCGGGCCTCCCCGGTGATCCGGCTGCTGAAGGTGTCGCCCACGGGGTTGTTGTCCTCCAGGACGTTGTCGCTGTCGAGGCGGCCCCAGTTGCCGCCGACCGAGAGCCCCCGCCCCAGGTCGAGGTCTGCGGTGAGCTCGATTCCCTGATCCCGGATCTTGTCCACATTCACGTTGCGGAATCCGGGAAAGGGACCCACCATCGTGTCCACCGGTTCGATCCGGATCCCGTCGGAAATGGTGTTCCGGAACACGAATCCCTCGAGCTGCACCGGGCCCTGACGGAAGCGGACACCCAGGTCCACATTCACGCTGGTTTCCGGTTCCAGATCGGGGTTGCGGATCTGGAAGCCGGTCCCTTCCGGGGTGGCGCCGTTGAAGAAGCGTTCCACGAGATTGGGCGCTCGAAAGGCGCGGCCCACGGTTCCGATCACGGTGAGGGAGGGAAGGGGGCTGTAGGACACGTTGGCGCTCGCCACCACGGTCTGATTGCTGCTCGAGACCAGGGGGTCGGTGATGCCGTCGGTCTGTCGCGTCCGGGCCCGGACGTCCTGCACCCGGACGCCGAGCACGGCGTTCAGGTTGTCGGTGACATTGAGGTCGCCCTGCACGAAGACGCCGCCACTCTTGAAGGTCGCGTTGGGAATCGTGGGGACGTCATCCACCGTGGTCTGGGTCGGGCCGAAGCCGGCGATAATGGTGGTGTTGGTGTCGGTGTTGAAGGAGGCGTCCCGGAACCAGTCCACGCCGTAGGTCAGGGTGTGACGTCCCCCGAGCACCCGTGACGCCTCGAGGCGGAACCCCCGGGTATCGAGGTCGGTGAAGTTGCGGGTTTCCGAGGTGAGCCCCGCACCGGGAGGTCCGAACGGGACGAAGACATCCAGGTCGAGCGTGCGCGTGTTGCTGGAGGCCCATCCCGAGACCTCGAGCCGGTCCGCGAGAGCGCTTCCGAGCCCCGAGGCCCGATACCCGGCGGACACCCGGTCCACGGTCTGCTTCGGATACCGGATGGCGATCGTCGGAGCGCTCGGGTCTCCCAGGGCCGCCCCGGGAACGAACCCGAACCCGGCGTCGAGCGCCTTGTACCGGGAGTACTTGGCGAAGACTTCGCTGACCTCGCTGAGACGGTAATGGGTCCGGAGGGACCAGTTCTGGTCCTCCACTCCGGTGTCCTCCACCCGGGTGTCCCCGGGGAGCGTGATGTTGCCCCAGGTGCCACCGGGGGCGTCATACGCCTCGGCGTCCCGAAACGATCCGGTGGCCACGAACCCGAAGCGTCCCAGGTGGCCCGTGGCATCGAAGGTGGGGTGCTGCTGACGGTCCTCGGAACTGTATCGGTAGCTGAGCGAGCCATGGAGACTCCGACCCTCTCCCGTCGGGGGTTCCATGCTGATCAGGTTGACCACGCCGCCGATGGCGTCGGTTCCGTAGAGGACCGACGCCGGCCCCTTCACCACCTCGACTCGGCGGAGCGCATTGGGATCGACCAAAGCGGGAAGCTCTCCGAAGTCCTGCTGTCGCCGGGAATTGTTCATGCGGAGGCCATCCTCGAGCATCAGGATCCGCTGGCCCCTCTGTCCCCGGATCGAGAGGCGACCCTGGTTGGGTCCAACCCCGGTGACATCGATGCCCGCCACATTCCGGAAGAGGTCGGCGATACCATTCCCCATCCGCTCCCGGATCGCCGCGGAATCCTTCACCACGGTCGGAGAGGGGACTCGAAAGACGCCCCGGGGGCTTCGGGTCGCCGTCACCGTGACCTCTTCGAGGATGATCGCCGTCGTGTCCGTCTTCGCACGGCGGAGAGTGTCGGGATCCTGCTGGATGCGGGCGTGCAGGGGAGTGGAGGGGAGGAGAACAAGGAGACTGCAGAGGCCGGAAAGCGAGCGTGCCAGGGAGCGCATGGTGTCTGCCCGAGTGTGAGTGGCCGTACCGTCCCGGTGGGAACGGTGAGAGCGGCTGGAGAGTAGCTCCCTGTCGCCTCGGGCACAGGCGCAAAGGTACGGCAGCAGGCATCCGTAGTTGTACGGGGTGGGGCAGAGGACGGAGGACGGGGGACATAGGACATAGGACATAGGACATAGGACATATAGGACATAGGACATAGGACATAGTCGCCTCCGTCGTGCTCCAGGTCCTCCGCCGGGTGGAAAACGGCCACAAGAGGCACAGAAGGCACAGCGGCACGCGACCGGGCAGAAAAAAGGGGGTCGATGAACCGGCGACATCTGTTTTGTGCCTTCTGTGTTTTTTGTGGTCGGCCATCCAACGGAATGGACCGTGTCATGCGCCAGTTGTCACGTGGTGGGGAAGCAGGAGGGGCTCACGCGGAGCCGCGGAGATGAAGTCGAGGAGAATTGTCCTACGTCCTACATCCTATGTCCTGCCCGCATGCCATGGCAGGAATGGACGCCTCTCCCTACCCCGGGTCCCGGGTCAGGCCGGCCAGCAGGGCGAGGCGGGTCAGTTCCGCCACGCTCCGGAGGCCGAGCTTGCGCATCAGGCTTTCCCGGTACGATTCGACGGTGCGGATACTGAGGGTGAGGCGCTGTGCGATGTCCCGGTTCGTTTCCCCGCTCACCACACCGAGGAAGACGTCCCGTTCCCTCCGGGTGAGGAGCGCCAGGCGATTTTGGGCATCCGGCACGGTGGGGGCTGCGGTCTCGGGGGCATCCCCGGCGGGGAGATCGAAACAGGTCTCCCCGGCGGCGAGGCGGCGCACCGCATCGCGCAGAGCGGCGGGAAGTGTGTCCTTGCGCAAGTACCCATGGGCCCCGGAGCGCACCGCTTCGAGCACATACTCCGGATGATCGTGCACGCTCAGCATCAGGATGCGGGTGTCGGGCACGGTCCGGCGCACCTGGGGCAGGATCTCGAGCCCCGATCCGTGGGGCATGGAGACATCGAGAATCAGAACGGTGGGGTGAAGGGCCGCGGCCTGTGCCAGGGCGTCCTCCCCGGTCGAGGCCTCGCCGGCCACGACGATGTCAGTCTGGCCGGAAAAGACCTGGCGGATCCCCTCGCGCACCAGGGCGTGGTCATCGGCGATGAGAACGGTGATGGGTTGCGGCATCAGGCGTCGGCTCCTGCGGGGGGACTCGAGGGACGGGGGATCGTGACCCGCAGAACGGTTCCCCCGGTGGGCCCCGCTCCGACCTCGACCAATCCGCCCTCCTGGGCGAGGCGCTCCTGCATGCCGGTCAGTCCGGTGCCGGTGCCGTTGCCGCGCGCTGGGCCGATGCCGTCGTCCCGGACCTCCAGGGACAGTACCTCCTGGTCGGTGGAGAGGGTCACCGTCACCCGGGCGGCGCTCGCGTGGCGGGCCACGTTGCTGAGCGCCTCCTGGAGGGCGCGGAAGAGGGCAAGCTCGGCATCCTCGGTGAGCGCGGGACTCCCGGCCCGGTCGTCGAAGGTACACTCGAGCCCGGTGCGGGACCCGAAGTCGGACACCAGGGCCCGCAGGGCGGGCACCAGGCCCAGATCGTCGAGCACCGAGGGCCGCAGGGCCTCGGTGACATTCCGGATGCTGCGCATGCCGGTGTCCACCATTCCCACGAGATGGTCTATGCGGGGCGTCAGGTCGGGGGGAACGCCCTCGCGCAGGGCCCCCAGCTGCAGCTTCATGGCGGAAAACACCTGGGCCGTTTCGTCATGGAGCTCCCGGGAGAGGCGATGGCGTTCCTGCTCGTGTTGACGGATCATCCGGGCGGACAGGCGTTCCAGGTCGGCCTGGCGGCGGGCCAGCCGGGCATGCAGGTCGGCACGCTCCAGGGCGGTTCCCATCTGGCGTCCCAACGTCAGAAGAAAGTCATCGTCCAGCGCGGTGAACGGGTCTCCCACGTCTCCCACAATCACCAGCGCGGCCATTACGAGGTCTTCCCGAAAGACGGGGAGGACCAGGGCAAACCCCCGGCCGCCGGGAGCCGTGAGCCGGGGGCGCCCGGCGTCCACGGCCTGGAGGATCGTGGGACGGATCTCCCCATCGGGGATCGAGGGGGCGTCTCCCCATCCCCGGCAGACCCCGGCTCCCCGGGTGAAACGGACCGTGGGACTGGGGCCCGGAGCATGGCCCACATCATAGAACGCGCTTCCCCGCACTCCCGCCAGATCGAGAGGCCGCTGGAGGAGGGCGTCGAGGGCGTCCGCCTCACCGGTCGGACGGTGGAGGTCTCCCGCCATGGCGGAGAGGGTGCGAAGACCGGTGCGGAGTTCCTCGATCAGAAGCAGCAGGGTCCCCGATCCGATCGCCAGAATGAAGGCGATGTCGAGATAATAGCCCCAGGGGGCCCACGCTCCGCGGGCGCGAAGCAACGGATAATCGAGGTGATGTAGCGCCCAGAGGAGGAAGGTCCACCCCAGGAACCGGGCGGCGGAGGAACCGGTCTGCCGGCGAAACCGGAAAAAGGCCACGCCGGCCGCCGCGGTGGCCCCGCTCAGGAAGACCACGGCGGGGAGAGCGGCGAGAAGGAAAGTTTCCAGGCGGTAGATCGCCAAGATGGACCAGAGGGGGGGGAAGAGGAGAACGAGGAGGTAGCGGGGGCGCCATCGGGTGCCCCTGGCGAAGACGAGAGTGGCCCAGAGGGTGGCGAGGGCGGTCCACCCGGTGAGCACCTGGTGGGCGAAGAGCCAGAAACGGTCGGCGGTGACCAGAAAGGTGCTGATCGCCCCGATACGAATGCCGAACATGGTCCAGGCCACCGCCCACCAGCCAAGGTAGGGCTTGCGATACCGGGAGTGCAGGACGGCAAAGAGCGCTGCCAGACCGAAGGTGATGGCGGCCTGAAGGAGCGCGGCGTCGAGCTCGAGGGTGGTGGGCGAAAGATCCATGAATCGGGTCGAGGTTTCCCAAACATAGCCGGACGCCCCGTGCGACGCGCCGGGCGGTCGCCCGCCGCCAGGATGGCAGGGGACCTCCACTTCCCTTAGGTTTGATCGAGTGCGCGCCCGTAGCTCAGCTGGATAGAGCATCGGCCTTCTAAGCCGAGGGTCGCAGGTTCGAATCCTGCCGGGCGCATTCCCTTAGTCCTCTGTCCCTTAACGCCACCCTCCCTCCCTGCGTACTTCTCTCGATGGATGCGAGATTCGCGTCCTGAGACTGGACCCGGTCATGCGCCGATGTGCGGAGCGCCGGGCGGTCCCGACCACCCTGTGGAGATTGGCCCCATGCGCCCTGGATTGTTCCTCCGTACCTCGCTCCTTGCCGCCGCCGCCCTGTTCGCCCTCCCCGTCGCCCACGCCGTGGCCCAGGGAACTGGAGGGGGCGGTCCCGGTGGTGCCGCCCGCCAGCAGGAGTTGATCGACCGGGTCACCAAAGAACTCAGCCTCGATGCCAAGCAGGCCGAGAAGGTCACTTCCATCCTCAAGGCGGAGACGGAAAAGCGAAACACCCTCTTCCAGGAGATGCGATCCGGGGGTGGGGACCCCCAGGCGATGCGCGCCAAGATGGGCGAGTTGACCGAGGAAACCGAGAAGGAACTGTCCGCCGTGCTCACCAAGGAACAGGTGGCCAAGTACAAGGAGATTCGGACCGCCTGGCAGGCCGAGGGCCGGGGGCAGGGACGGCGACCAAATCCAAGCCGTTGATCGAACTCGTTTTCCCTGCGGGGTCCATCCGGGTTCACCCCCGGATGGACCCCGCTAGCTTTCCCGGTTCGACCTGGCTTCCTGGAGTGGTACCTGAATGGTGGATGACACGCGCCCCGGCTCTGACCTGATTCCTCCTGCCCCGGCCGGTGGAATGAGTGCGTTGCTGCGCCTGGCGCTCCCGGTCGTCACCGTCCAGGTCGGCATGATGACGATGGGTGTGGCGGACACTCTCATGGTGGGTCGGGTATCTCCGGCAGCGCTCGCCGCCGTGGCGCTCGGCAATCTCTACTTCTTCGCCTTCGCCGTTTTCGGCCTGGGGGTCATCTCCGCCCTCGACCCGATCGTGTCCCAGGCGGTCGGCGCCGGGGACACCCCCGCCGTGACCCGGGGTCTCCAACGGGGCCTCGTTCTCGCCGCGGCCCTCTCGATTCCCGTCGGAATCATCCATCTCCTCGCCGGCCCGATCCTGGCCCTGGTGCGGCAGCCTGCGGAGGTGGTCCCCCTGGCTGCGGGATATGCCCTCGCCACCATCCCGGGGATTCTCCCCTTCTTTGCCTTCACCGTCTTCCGCCAGACCCTCCAGGCCATGGGACACCTGCGGGCGGTGGTGGTGACGATCGTGTTGGCCAACGCGGCCAATATCGTCTTCAATGATGTGTTGATCTTCGGCCGGTTCGGTTTCCCCCCTTTGGGGGCGGTTGGCTCCGCGTGGGCATCCACCCTGAGCCGGTGGCTCATGGCGGGGCTCCTGCTTCTCGCGGCCCGCCGCTCGCTCCTTCCCCATCTCCTTCCCTGGCGCCGGGATGCCTTCCAGGCGGGGCCCCTGGCGCGCATGATGCGGCTGGGGGCACCCATCGGCGGGCAGATGCAACTCGAGTTCGGGGCATTCGGGGGAGTGGCGCTCCTGATGGGATGGTTGGGTACCGAAGCCGTGGCCGGTCACCAGATCGCCATCAATCTCGCGTCACTCACTTTCATGGTTCCCCTGGGGCTCGGGATGGCAGCTGCGGTGCTGGTGGGCCAGGCCGTGGGGCGAAACGACCCGGAAGGCGCCCGGAGGACGGCGCGTGCGGCCCTCCTGGCCGGTGCCTCCTTCATGATGGGAACCGCGATCATCTTCCTCGGTATACCCGGAGTGCTGGCCCGATTCTACACCACGGACCCGGCGGTCCTGGCCGTGGCCATCGCACTCCTCCCGTTGGCCGGGATCTTCCAGGTGTTCGACGGCATTCAGGCGGTCTCCATCGGAATCCTGCGCGGGGTGGGAGACACCAGCGGGCCCTTCCTCATCAACATTCTCGGCTTCTGGTGCGCCGGGATTCCCCTTAGCCTGCTCCTCGGATTTGGCCTCGGACAGGGGCCCGTGGGCCTCTGGTGGGGCCTTGTGGTCGGACTCGGCATCGTGGCGGTGATCCTGGTGCTCCGCGTGAGGAGCAAGCTGCGAGGGAGTCTGGAGCGGGTGATCATCGACGCCACCCCGGCGCCCGAGCTTCAAGCGGGAGTGCTCGCGTGAAGCGTTCCCTCTGGTACACCGAGGAACCGGGCCCCCTCTTCGCGCCGAGGCGGGACCGCTCCTGGATCGGACTGGCGATCAGTGCCGGCCTCCATCTTCTCCTCATCGCCCTGGTCGTTCAGCGGGACATGCTCCCCGAGACCCTGGAGTCTGAGGAATCGGCCACCGAGCAGGTGGACTTCATCCCCCTGAATCCTCCGCCTCCTCCGCCCGGTCCCGTCTCCCAGGCACTGGTTGTGCCTCCGATTCCCGAGACGGCGGTGCCGGAGCCCCCTCCTCCACCGCCTGCGCCCGAACCGGAGCAGGAACCGGAGCCGACACCTGTCCCCCCGGACAAGCAGGTGGCCCTGGGGCCCGACTCGGATCATCCCGACCTTCCCCCCAGGGATGGTGACCGGAAGCCGTTGACCAGGGAGCCGCCGGTCACCGACCCCGACGGGGAACGAAAGCCGGAGACGGAAGCACCGGAACCCCCGAAGCGGTCCCGCCGGATCGAAACCGCGTCCGAGGCGTTGCGGCGCCTGCAAGGGTCGATGCTTCTGGCCCTGGCCCCTCCTCCCGCCTCCGGCACGAACGGGTCCGAAGCGGCCAACACCCTGGAGGGGGATGACCTCGAGAGCAGCATGGGGGCCCCCCGGCTCGGTCCCTCCCCCTTCGATGCCCGGCGGTGGCGACCGTCCAACCCAACGGCCACCGGGCAGTGTCCGGAGATCCCCGACCTGGGCCAGGGAGAGGATGGCAAGCCCCTGCTCGCTACCGTCCGGGGTCGCATCCTCACCAACGATCGACGGGGGCCCCTGGTGGGGGCCCACCTCCAGGTGGTCGGGACCACCTTCGTCACCTGGACCACCGGCACCGGGGAGTACGAACTGCAGTTCGATCCGAAGAGTCTCGAGAAATGTCGCACCCAGTATGTGAGGGTCACCGCTCCCGGGTACAAGACCGAGCTGCTTGTCCTGTCCATTGGGCCGCGGGTGCGCTCCGACGATGTGGTGATGCGCAAGCGCTGATTCCGCCCGGGGGGCCCTCCTCGGTCCGGGCCGGGGCGGCTACATTGCGGATGGTCCATTCCCGGAGCGCGAAATGACCCAATCAGACACCCTGCCTTCCCAGATGGCGGTCCACGACGCCTTCCCGATCAACGGGACCGACTTCGTCGAATTCTGGGTGGGGAATGCCCGGCAGAGCGCGCTCTTTTACCAGCACTGCATGGGATTCCGACTGGTGGGGTACCGGGGGCCGGAAACCGGGTGCCGGGACCGGGTCACGTACGTGCTGGCCCAGGATCGGATCCGCCTGCTCCTCACGTCTGCGCTCGGGCCGAACCACGAGGTGGCCCGTCATGTGCTCGCGCATGGAGACGGGGTGCGGGATATCGCCCTCTGGGTGGACGATGCCCGCGCGGCCCATGCCATCGCCGTGGAGCGGGGGGCGGTCTCGGTGCGGGAACCGCAGGTGCTGGAGGATGACCACGGCACCGCGGTGGTGGCGGGGATCCAGACCTACGGGGAGACGATCCACAGCCTGGTCGAACGGCGCGATTACCGCGGGGCCTTTCTCCCGGGGTTCGTGCCTCGGTCAAGTACGGTGGATGTTCCTCCCGCCGGGCTCCACTACGTCGACCATTGTGTCGGGAACGTCGAGCTCGGCGCCATGAACCGCTGGGTGACCTTCTATCGCGACGTGCTCGGCTTCAGCCAGTTGATCTCCTTCGACGACAAGGACATCACCACAGAGTATTCGGCCCTCATGTCGAAGGTCATGGCCAACGGAAACGGCCGCATCAAGTTCCCGATCAATGAACCGGCCAGTGGGCGTCGCAAGAGCCAGATCGAGGAGTATCTCGACTTCTACGGCGGTCCCGGAGTGCAGCACCTCGCCCTCGCCACCGACGACATCGTCCACACCGTCACCACCCTGCGCGATCGCGGGATCGAGTTCCTCCAGGTGCCGGTGACCTACTATGACACTGTGCTCGACCGGGTTGGCCACATCGACGAAGATCTGGCTCCGCTTCGGGATCTCGGCATTCTGGTGGACCGGGATGACGAGGGGTACCTCCTGCAGATCTTCAGCAAGCCGGTGCAGGATCGGCCCACCCTCTTCTTCGAGGTCATCCAACGCAAGGGAGCCAAGAGCTTCGGCAAGGGCAACTTTCAGGCGCTCTTCGAGGCGATCGAACGCGAACAGGCCCTCCGCGGCAACCTCTGACCCGACGGAACACCGATGCCACTCTACCACACCCTGGGCCAGATCCCCCGGAAGCGCCACGTCATCTTCCGCAAGCCGGACGGGGGGCTCCACGCCGAGGAACTGGTGGGCAACAAGGGGTTCACCGGCCCCGCGTCGCTGCTCTACCACCTCCATCCTCCCACCACGGTCCTTCGCGTCGAGCGCAAGCGGGAGATCCGCTGGGAGGCCGACCCGAACCCCGCGCTCCGGCACCGGCACTTCCGGACCACCCGCCTGCCCGAAGGGGGGAGCCCCACCCTCGACCGGACACCGCTTCTCTTCAACGGCGACGTGGCCCTGCTCGCGGCTCGCCCCGACCGGGAGGACACCCACTTCTATCGCAACGCGCAGGGGGACGAGGTCGTCTACGTGAGCGCCGGGAGCGGCGTGCTCGAGTCCCAGTTCGGCGACCTCCCCTATCGGCAGGGAGACTATCTCGTCATCCACCGCGGCATTCTGCACCGGTTTCGGATGAACGCGGAGCCCCATCAGCTCCTGGTCATCGAGAGCCGCGGGTATATCCGGACTCCGTCGCGATACCGGAACGAGTTCGGACAGATGGTGGAGGGAGCACCCTTTTCCGAGCGGGACATCCGCCGCCCGGCGGAGTTGCGCACCGTCGATGAAAAGGGCGAATTCCCGATCCTGGTGAAGCAGTACGACGGTCTCACCGAGGTGATGCTGGATCACCACCCCTGCGACGTGGCCGGGTGGGATGGGTACTACTACCCGTGGGCCTTCAACATCCACGATTTCGAACCGATCGTGGGCCGGATCCATCAGCCTCCCCCCGTGCATCAGACCTTTCAGGGAGACGGGTTCGTCGTCTGCTCCTTCTGCCCGCGCCCCTTCGACTTCGACCCCGAGGCGATTCCCGCGCCCTACAACCACAGCAACGTGGACAGCGACGAAGTGCTCTACTACGCGAGCGCGGAGTTCATGAGCCGGAAGGGGATCGAGTTCGGGAGCGTGACGCTGCATCCCGACGGCATTCCCCACGGGCCGCACCCGGGCCGCTCCGAGGCGAGCATCGGGGCCACGCGCACCGACGAACTCGCGGTCATGATGGACAGTTTCCGTCCCTTGCACGTGGCCCGCGCGGCGCTCGGCATCGAGGACGAGGCCTACCACCGCTCCTGGATCGAGGATGGCCCCGGATTCGTTCCGCCCACGTCCTGACTCCGCAGTGTCATTCACTCCTTGCCCGGGGATTCCCGTGAACCTGTCTCGCGCCGCTCTCGTCCTTCTCCTTCTGCCTGCCGGTCCTCTCACGGCCCAGACCCGGACCATCGCCCGGGTGGAGGTTGTGCCCGGGCCGTTGATCACCCTGCCCGCGCAGGACACGATCCGACTCCGCGCCGTGGCCTATGACGAGAACGGACAGCCCATCCCCGAGGCGACCATCGCCTTCGTCTCGGATGGGGGCCGGTTCGAGGGTGAGGTCGAGCCCGATGGCCTGGTTCGTTCCGGGTCGACCGGGTCCTTCATCGTGTCGGTGGTGGCGCGGGTGACGGGAGCGCGACCGAAGGTGGAACGAGTGGAGGTACGGATGGTGCCGGGGCCCGCCACCCGGGTGGAGCTCACCCCGACACCCGCCGTGCTCCTCGCCGGGGAGCAGATCCGGCTCGGTGGTCGCTCCTGGTCCGCGGCGGGAGACGAACGCGAGGACCGGCTCTCCTGGGCGTCCTCCAACCCGGCCGCGGCCCGGGTGCGGGATGACGGTCTCCTCACCGGAGTGGCCGCGGGCTCGGCCACGATCACGGCCACGGCCGGCACCGCGACCGCGTCCTTCCCCGTGCGGGTCGTCCCGAATACCGTGGCCACGGTGGAGATCACCCCCGGAACCACCGAGGCCCGGACCGGCGACGTGGTTCCTTTCCGTGCGGTGGCCCGCACCGCGGCCGGCGCGGTCATCCCCGACGTGACGCCGCAGTGGTCGTTCTCCCCGGGGCAGGGACTCCTCGCCGCCGATGGGCGCTTCGTCGGCTACGAGGCGCGGGAGTACACCGTCATCGCCACCATCGGGGGACGCTCGGCCGTGGCCACGGTGCGCCTCGTGCCCCGGGATGTCCGGCGCCCCGCCACCGTGGTGGGGCGGCTCCCCCGCACCCGGTTCAGCACGGAGGAGGTGTGGCTCCACCCCGACGGGAAGCACGCCTATCTCGGATCGGGCCGCGGCGGCGACGTGATGTACGCCCTCGACATCAGCGACCCCGCCAACCCGGTCGTGACCGACTCGATCGTGGCCAACACCCGGCGCGTGAACGACGTGATGACCACCCCCGACGGGAAGTTCCTGGTCTTCACCCGGGAGGGCGCCGCCGACCGGAAGAACGGAATCGTCATCGCTTCGGCCGAGGATCCGGCCCACCCGACGCCGATCGCCGAGTTCACCGAGGGGGTCACGTCGGGGGTGCACTCCGCGTTTGTCTACCATCAGGAGAAGTACGGCACCCACGTCTACCTGACCAATGACGGCACCGGGGCCTTCCACATCGTGGACATCTCGAACCCCTACCAGCCGCGCGAGGTGGGCCGGTGGCAAACCGACCGTCCCGATGCCGGCCGCTCGCTGCACGATGTGGATGTGCAGGAGGGGCTCGCCTACCTGAGCTACTGGAACGACGGGCTCGTCATCCTCGACGTGGGGAACGGCATCCGGGGTGGGAGCCCCTCGAACCCGCAGTTCGTTTCCCAGTTCAAGTACGACTTGAACGCGCTGTATCGGGACGTGGAAGCCGCGGGGGGGCCGGGGTTCATCCGGGGCACCCACACCGCGTGGCGGTCGGGACGGTACGTCTTCATCGCCGATGAGGTCTTCCCGGCCAGCGGCGTCACGGGGGCCAAGGACGCCGCGGCGGGCCGAGCCTACGGACGGCTCCAGGTGGTGGACGTGAGCGACCTGGCGAGCCCCAGGTCCGTGGCGTGGTACGAACCGGAGTTCGGCGGGGTGCACAACGTGTGGGTGGCCGGCGACACCCTCTACATGGGGGCCTACAACGCGGGCTTCCGCGCTTTCGACATCTCCGGCGACCTCCTCGGCGACCTGCGCGCCCAGGGCCGGGAGATGGTGCATGTCAACACGGCGGACATGCAGGGAAACGTGGCCAACAGTTCGATGACCTGGGGCGTGGTGGTGCGCGACGGCCTGGCCTATGTGAACGACATGAACAACGGTCTCTGGATCATCCGGATGGAACCGCGGCGGCGGGAGTTGACGCCGTGAGGGGAGGGCGGAGGACGGAGGACATAGGACGTAGGACATAGGACGTAGGACATGGAATGGTAGGATGTCCTGTTCTGCCTCAGTTGAAATGTGACTCCTACCGCTCCATTCTTTGGAGCAAAGGAGGAGTTTCATGACCCGCGAAACACGCCGCCAGTTCACGGCGGACCAGAAGGCCACCATCCTGCGCCGGCACCTGGTCGACAAGATCCCGGTGTCCGACCTCTGCGACGAGTACCGCCTCCAGCCCAGCGTGTTCTATGTCTGGCAGCGGCAAGCGTTTGACCATCTGGAGACGGCCCTGGAGGACCGCCGGACCCGCCGGGCGGAGACCCGGGAGGCCACC
>JBGSKF010000005.1:0-5343 GCA_041741375.1 Gemmatimonadales bacterium
CCACCGGCGCCGCGCGTCTGGTCGCCGCCGGCACCGGGGAGGCGGATGCGGTCCCGCCCTCCGGATTCCCTCCGCGCAGCACCTCCGCCAGGTCCACCGTCCGGTCCATCAGGGTCCAGCGGAGGAGGAGGGTCTCGACCACGAGCCGGGGAGACGCGCTGCGGCGGATCGCCGTCTCGCTTTCGGCCAGGAGGCGCAGCATCCGCACCAGATCCTCCCCCGGGAGCGTCACCCGGAACTCGGCGATGACCTGCCGCATCCGCTCCGTGAGGCCGGCGGGTTCCGCGTCGTATCCCGCCATCAGCACCGCGCGGATGGTCTCGCCCAGCCCGGTCATGAAGTCACCCAGATCGGAGCCCGCCTCCATCAGCCGGTCCACGATCGGGAAAACGCGGGCCGGGTCCTTGTCCGCCACACTGCGCAGCACGTCGGCAAAGACGTCCTCATCGATCAGGCCGAGGAGGTGTCGCACCCGTTCCGCGGTGATCGGCCCCTCCCCGAAGCTCAGGCACTGGTCCAGGATCGAGAGCGCATCCCGCATCCCGCCGTCGGCGGTGCGGCCGATCAGCAGGAGGGCATCGTCATCGGCGGTGAGGCCCTCGGCCTCGAGCACCACGCGCAGCCGGTCCCGGATCGCCACCGGACCGATGCGCCGGAAGTCGAACCGCTGGAGCCGGCTCATCACCGGAGCGGCGGTCGAGGCGATCTTCTGGGGCTCGGTGGTGGCGAAGACGAACACCACCCCGGGAGGGGGTTCCTCGAGAATCTTGAGGAGGGCGTTCCACGCCTCGCGGGTCAACATGTGGGCCTCGTCCACGATATAGACCTTGTGGTGCCCCGCCTCGGATGCGGCATACATCGCCCGCTCCCGCAGATCGCGGGCGTCGTCGACGCCGCGATTGCTCGCCGCGTCGATCTCCACCACGTCGAGGCTCGCCGACCCGGTCCAGACCCGGCGACAACTCTCGCACTCCCCGCACGGCTCCCCGTCGCCGGTGGGGTCGCGACGCTCGCAGTTGAGCGCCATGGCGAGGATCCGCGCGGCACTGGTCTTCCCGACTCCCCGGGGGCCGGTCAGCAGATACCCGTGGCCGACCCGGTTGCGGGACACGGCCCCGCGCAGGGCCTCGGCCACGTGATCCTGGACCAGAAGGTCGGCGAAACGCCGGGGACGGTAACGACGGGCGAGGGCTATGCTCATGGAAGGAAAGAAAACGCCCCAGGCTTCCCAAAGCGACACCGGACATCGCTTAGCGCTGCTACCGGCAAGGTCCTGACGCGATTCACGCGCCGACGCCCTTCGGACCTGGGGCAACGACAATATACAATGGACAATGAACAATTAACAATGACCAATCAACACCTCCACTCCTGGGCACGCTCTGAATCAAGGGAAAGGAATCCATCTTTCTCCTCTATCCCTCGTTTACATGGATCCCGGCGTTCGCCGGGATGACGACTGACCGGAGATTCGTTCACTGTTCATTGTTCATTGTTCATTGTTCATTGTTCATTGTTCATTGTTCATTGTTCATTGTTCATTGTTCATTGTTCATTGTTCATTGTTCATTGTTCACTGTTCATTGTTCACTGTTCATTGTTCATCTCCCCGGTCCCATCAGGATCGCATTCGCCACCAGTCCGGCGGTTCCCCGCCAGAAGGCCCGGAACAGGGGGTTGTTGGCGAAGAGGACCACGGTCCCCCGCCCCACGTTCTCCACCGAGGCCCAGGTCGACCCGGCGAGCAACCGCTCGGTGTTGCCGGGCCAGACGAACCCGGCCAGGAGCGCGTCCCCCCCGACGATCACCACGGGGTTGTCCCCCCGCTTCGAGGGGGCAAGGAATCCGCCGCTCACCGGCACCGCGAGGTGCTCTCCCTGATAGCCGAAGGTAAGCCAATGGGTCGGGTCCAGGGTGGCCCGGGCGATGATTCCGGGAACCCGTTCCGGCTGAGCGGGTCCCGGAGCGGTTTCCGACACGAGAGGCGGGCCCCGCTCGGTTCCCGGGCTCAGGACCGTGTCGGTGGCCGCGGTTTTCTTTTCCCCGTTGTCATCGCCACCGAGCGCCGCCACAGTCGTAAGGCCGAATTCCTTGCGGGAGAGGAGGTCCGCGATCCCGCTGAACCCGATGATGGCCCCTCCCTCGCGGACCCACTGGGCCAGCCGCTCCGCCGAGCCACCGATCTGGCCCGCCAGACGTCCCGCCGAACCGTCCGGGATGATGAGGACGTTGTAGTCGGCCAGGGTCACCCGGCCCAGGGCGGCCAGGTCCACCGGGACCACCGGCACCTCCAGCTCCCGTTCGAGCCAGAACCAGACGTCCCCGAAGGAGGTCTGGGACACCCCATCGCCCGCGGCCAGCAGGATCCGGGGAGCCCGGAGCGGCGTCACCACCTCGCTTCCCACCCCGAACTGCCGGGTGGCGGGCCAGGCGGACTGCACCGCCGTCACCAGGGCGCCGGTTCCGGACGCGAGCGCCGCGATCCGCGCATGGACCGTGGTGTCGTTCCGTTGGATGCGCACCACGTAGGTGCCCCGGGAGTGCACCGTCCCGTCGGCCTCGATCGGTTCCCGCGCCACGCCCACGGTGAACCCCTCCCGGAGCAGCATCATCGCGAGACGGCTGGAGGCCATCTCCCCGGCAGGGAAGAGATAGGCGGACCGGGCCCGGGCGGGTGCCGCTCCCCGATCCAGACGATCCCGGACGGTCACCGGCGTGCCCGTCACTGCGGGGGCCTCCTCGGTCCACCACGCGTCGAGCCCGTGGGTGAGCGGGAGGGACCAGGCGGTCAGGTCATAGAACTCGTATCCCTCGCGCGAGGCACTCGCCCCCCGGCGGCGGTTCCGTTCGAACCGCTCCACCTGAACCCGGGCAAAGGCGCTGTCGAGCAGGGCCTCGGGTTCCAGCAGTGCCGTGGCAAGGCGGGCATTGGGCTGGGCCAGGTCGATGACGTAGCTTCCGGCGGGAAAGGTGCGCCGGCCCGTGGTGCCGCGCAGGTAGTCGTGCGCCGTGGCACTGGAGAACTCCGCCGTGGTGCGGGTCACCTCGATCTCCTGGCCGGCGAGGAGTTGCATCACCCGCAGGGTATGTCCCGGGTCCCGCCCCGGCGCCACCACCACGCGTCGCATCCGCCGGGTCTGCGCCTCCGCCATTCCCTCGGCCCGAAACTGGTGATAGTCCCGCAGGCGCTCCGCCTTGGAGCCGGCCAGTGTCGCGATGGTGACGATCGAGGCCACGAAATGGTGCGCGATCCCCATTTCGAACGTCATCACGGTGCCGTCGTCCTTGCGGAGACGGAGTTCGGGGCCCCCGTCGGTCTCGTAGGTCATCCCCGTGGCTCCGCTCAGCGAGGGCCACAGGTCCACATATCCCGGGTAGAAGTAGTCGAAGATGTCCCGCACGTAGTATTGCCACCCCTGCCGGTCGAACGCCCCCGCGTTGGCGCGCCCGAAGCGTTCCTCCCACTTGGACTGCAGCGGACCGACGTTGACGTTCATCGGCTTGGCCGTGGGAGGGAAGAAGAACTGGCTCGTGGTGCTGTGCAGGTCGACCACCACCTGGGGCCGCCAGCGCAGCACGGCGCGCAGGAGAGCCTGCGTTTCCAGCTGCGACTGGGACACGAAGTCCCGGTTCATGTCGAACCGGTAGTGATTGAACCTCCCCTGGATGCTCCACGGCTCGCTCTGTTCCAGGGCGGCCGGGTCGTCGGATCCCACCGCCACCGAGTTGTACCAGGCGGCAAACCGCTCGTGCCCGTCGGGATTCTGGGTGGGGTTCAGGATGACGATGACCTTGTCGAGGATGTCCACCGTCTCCGGGTTCTCCGACGCCAGCAGGTGGTACGCCGTCATCATCACCGTTTCGAAACCCGAGGGCTCGTTCCCATGGATCGAGTGGGTGAGGAGGATCGGGGCCGGAATCCGCTCGGCGATCTCCGCCGCCTGAGCCGCCGTGGTGACCCGCGGATCGGCCAGCCGGTCGAGATCGGCGCGGATCGCGTCGAGACGGGCCAGGTTGGCGGGGCTGCTGACCAGGAGAATGCGCATCACCCGGCCCTCGGCGGTGCGCCCGATGACCTCGGTGCGGACCCGGTCGGGGGAGGCCGCGATCATCCGGTCCAGCACTCCCTGCTGCTCGTGGAACATCGTGTGCCGGCTCCCGATCGGGTGGCCGAGAAGGCTGTCGGGACGGGGCACCGTGGCACGGTAGGGACCCCTGCTGTACCAGTCGAAGCCGGTCTGCGCCGCGAGGGGTGTCGTGAGGAGAATCAGGGAGAGCAGCCAGAGGAAACGACGACGCATCGGGAATTCCTTCAGACAGGTATGGGCGGAGCCCGGTGGGGACGGTCCGGGTGCTCCCAGGTATCGGCCACGACCGCGCCGAGCAGAAAGACGAAGGCGGTGTACCACATCCAGAGCATCGCCAGGATGATGGCCCCGATGTTCGCATCGAGCGACATCCGCTCGAGCGACACCACCCGGGTCAGATACAACCCGAAGAGGCGTTTGGCGATCTCGAAGGCGGCCGCAGTGAAGATGGAGGCAATGATCGCTCCTCGCCACTCCAGACGCCGAAAGGACGCGTACCGGTAGAGGAGCAGGAAGAGGGAGACGAGAAGCAGGAAGGCGAGAAGTTGCCAGATCACCGGAAAAGCCGTGGTGACGAACGGCGCGAGGGCGGGCGACGTCGTCGTGCCCCGCGACCGGAGGATCGCGAGCCCGCTGCTCAGAATCGTGTGCACCAGGGCCAGTACGATGACGGCGAGGACCATGCCGAGGTCCCGCAGCTTGCCCCGGAGGTAGCGAAGAACCATGCCCCCCGAGGGCCGGCCCGCCTGGGTGCCGTAGATCAGATTCAGCGACCCCCGGATCGAACTGAAGAGCCGGGTCGAGAACCAGAGAAAGAGCGGGAGCGCCACCAGCGAGAGCCGGGTCCGCTGCTCGGCGATCCGCGCCAGGAGCACCTCCGCCCCCGCCAGGGGATCGCGGCCACCGGGTGTCTGGTGCGGCGGAAGGAGAAACTCCAGCAACCGGCTCGCATCGGCGCCCGACCCCAGCGCCCCGGTCACCACGGTGCCGACACTCAGGAGGATCAGCAGGGTCAGGGGGATGAAGGCCATGATCGCATCGAACGTCAGGGCGCTCGACAGGAACGGGAGGTTGCTCTCGTGGGCGCCGTCAACGGTCCGGCGGATGAAGCCTGCCAGGCGCTGGTGGGCCGGGGGGGGGGGGACCGGCGTCAGGCGACCGGTTCCTCGTCGTCGTCGTCCCCCTCTTCCTCCTCCCGGGCGGCCCGGCGGCGGGCGCGGGCCCGGGCAAGCCTCCGTTCCAGCTCCTCGCGGGC
>JBGSKF010000006.1:0-12961 GCA_041741375.1 Gemmatimonadales bacterium
ACTCCCTTCTCCCTACCCCGCCATCCACATCGTCCGGGTCGGCAGCAACGCCTGCTCCCAGATCCGACCCATTCGCACCGGTCGGAGTTCCGGTTCCCGAAGCGGCGCTACCACGCAGGCCAGATGCTGAGGTCCGAGGCACTGGGCCTCGGGTGTCGGTGTGGGCCACCCGGCGTGCCCCGGCCGCGCCGTCAGATCTCCCCGGCTCAACTGACCCACCGCCCGCAGGATCGTCACACCGATCTCCCCGCTCTCAGTCCACTCGGCCTCGAAGAAGCCCGGCATGAACACGCCGAGTCCGCGAGTGCCGCGCGAGGCGGCGACGAAGCGGTGGGCGGGAAAGGTCGGCTCGATCGTCTCCGGCGCGGTGCGCTCCGTGGCACCGGGCAGCCGTTCCTCCTGTCCCACCTGGAGTCCGGCGATCACGCGACCCGGGAGACCGGTGGGAAACCAGACCCGAAGCCGGTGATTCACCGCCTGATGGTCGAGATCGAGCCGGAGACGCACCAGTGGCTCTCCATCGAGCACTGTCACCAGCAGTCGACACCCGATGGCCCCATGTCCGGGAAGCCGCAGCATCCACCTGCCTTCCAGCACCCCCGCGAGCGGACCCGAGGCCAGGACCCGCGTCGTCAAGGGGCCCTGTTCCACCGCGATCCAGCGGTCGGTTCCGGGAGGTGAGTGCGAGTACGTGTCTCCCAGATCCACTTCCGAGGTGAGGCGAAACAGCCCCCGGGTGGTCATCCGGGTGCGGAGGTGGTCGAGGGTGAGGGTGCCATCCTCTTCCAGGGTAACCCGGATCTCACCGTTTGCCACCTGGTTGTGGGCAGTGCGCACAGCACCGCGAGGAATCCGAGGCTTGCGCACCGCTTCCAGGTCCAGGAGATGCACGCCGTCCGGCGGCACTGCGGGGCCCCGGAAGGCGACTTGAATCCGTTCCGCGTGGCGCGCCAGGGGATAGTGACGGTGTGCGTCGGTCCGCTCGATGGTCCACCGCCGGTCGAGCACCTGCACCGGGATGATTCCCTTCGACTCCGGATCGCGAAGGACGACCGCTTGACGGGATGGATCCGCGTTCGGTGGAACCGTCCCCGCCTCGCTTCCCGGCCCCACCCCAATTCGCGGACCAGGCAAAGTCAGCTCGGCGGTCATCACCGACCCCGGATCGAGCCGCGACCCCGGATTCCAGCAGACCAGGGCAGAACGTGCACGATCCGGATGCTCGCGTGCCCGATCGGGGTCGAGCCCGGTCACCTCCTCGACCGAGAGCCGCACCAGGGAGGTGGCCATCTCCTCCACGTCGTCCAGCCGCTGGTCCATGGCTCGGGCCACGCCATCGGCACAACAGCCGCAGAGGGTGTCGTGGAAATGGCATCGAAGGAGCATCCGCCAGAGTTGATGCAGCAGATCCGACCGATCGGTGCCTCCGGCCCCTGTGGCCCGCGCGATCCATGGTTCCACAACTCGCTCCAGGGCGAGCTCGAGTTCGGCATTGCGCCGCTTGAGATGACTCCGGGTGCCGAGCGTTCCCTGGAGGAGCCAGGTGTGGCCCCCCTCACGCAGTGAGCCCCGCAGGACGGGAAGGGTGTCCCACGCCACCTCCCTCTCCACGGCCTCGAAGTAGCCGTCGATGCTGGAGATCATGACCTCGCTTCCCGATTCCAGCGCGGCCAGGCGGCGGGCCAGATCCGGGAGGGCAGGATGCACCCGGTGATGATCCGCGCCGACGAACACCGCCACATGCCGGGTGGTGGCGCGGGCCACGAGCACCTCGCGGATCGGGGGCCAGGCTTGCGCCAGCTCCCCGCAGTCCGCCGGGAGCGCGGCTCCCACCTCGTAGCCCGACGGGGGCAGGTGATACCCGAGGAGTTCTCCTCCTCCCGGCCCCTGCCAGCGGAAGAGATCCCGTTCCCCGGCGATGCCGCGCCACACCACCGCCTGCCGCAGCCCCGCGGTCGCCGCGAGGTCGGGAAGAACCGGCGGATGGCCGAAGGCGTCGGGGCTGTAACAGGCACCGGCGGAACCACCGAGCCGGTCCAAGTCAATACGACCCAGCGCCAGATTCCAGCGGATGGCGTGCGCCGAGGGGATCTGCTCGTCGGCCAGGACGTACCAGGGTCCCGTGACCAATCGTCCGGTGCGGACCAGGGCCTCGACCCGCCCTCGCATGGTGGGACGCGCGGCGAGGTAGTCCTCCAGCAGGATCGTCTGGCCGTCGAGATGAAAGGTGGGTAGCCCGTCGCTTCCCGGATCCTCCAGCCGGGGGATCAGGTCGTCGAGCAGGGCGACCAGGTGCGGACGGAAGGAAGGTTCGGTGCGGTACCATTCCCGGTCCCAGTGGACATGGGGGATCAAGTGGAAGACGAGCCCCGCCCCCCGGCTCATGGCCCGGCCGGCCTTCCGTCTCCCGAGTCCCCTTCTTCCTCCCACGCCCGGATCCGCGTCTCGTGCTCGATGCCGAGGGCGTCGGCCACGCGGTTGATGTAGTTGAAATAGGCGATCACCTGGACCGCGTCGTGAATGGCCCGATCGTCGAGGCCATGCTCCCGAAGGACCGCGACGTCCTCCGCGGTCATCGCCTGGGGTGTGCGGGTCAGCTTCACGGCATACTCGGCGAGGGCCCGGTCCGCGGGAGTGAGCCGCGCGGCGCGCCAGTCGGTGGCGATCTGCCGCACCAGGCGGTCTCCCTCCTCCTCATCCGTCACTCCCCAGTCAGCGGCGACCTCGGCACGGAGGTCGTGGGCGTGCGAGCGCAGTCAATACCGGCAGTGGTTCTCCCGGGACACCACACAGGCCAGCAGCTCGCGGGTGGCGCGGGAGAGGGGAGAGGGTCCGTAGAGCACCGCACCGTAGAAGTCCATCGACGTCTTCATGGTGCGGGGGTTCTGGCTCTGGATCGAGATGATGTTCCAGACCCACCCCGCGCGCTTCACCGCGGCCTCGTACTGCGCCTTGAGGAAACCCGTCGCCTCGTCGAGGCCGATCACCCGGATCCAGGGCACGGGCCTATCCGCCGGTGATGGCGAGCCGGGCCAGGGCGTCGCCGGAGAGCCGGAACACGGTCCAGTCGTCCTGTGGCCGGGCGCCGAGTCGGCGATAGAAGCCGATGGCGGGATCGTTCCAGTCCAGCACCGCCCACTCCAGGCGGGCACATTCCCGCTCCACCGCCAGGCCGGCCAGGGCCGCCAGGAGCGACCGGCCGATGCCGCGACCCCGATGGGTCTCGGTGACGTAGAGATCCTCGAGGTAGATCCCCTGCCGGGCGTGGAAGGTGCTGAAGTTGGGGAAGAAGAGCGCCATGCCCGCGGGCTCCCCGTCCCAGCGCGCCAGCAGGACCTCCGCGGCGGGCACCGGTCCGAAGAGGGCGGTGTGGAGTCGGGCCTCCGTGGCCACCACCTCATGCGCCAGATGCTCGTATTCCGCGAGCTCCTGGATGAAATGGAGAATGAGCGGGATGTCCTCCGGCGTGGCCGGGACGATGGAGAGGGGAGAGGTCATGCGGCACCGTCACTCGATCGGAAACACACCAGTGGCCTCGACGGCGAAAGGGGTTGTGACCATGGGGACAGCCCCAATCTTAACCGGGAGTCGCGGATCCTGTAGGGTTGCGCGGGTCGAGACACTTTTCAGGCTGGCGTCACGCCGCGGAACACGAAGTACACCGCGCCGAGCAGGCAAAGCCCCGCCCAGAGAAAGTCGAGTCGCAGGGGCTGCCGCATGTAAAGAACGGCGAAGGGCACGAAGACCATGAGCGTGATGACCTCCTGCATCATCTTGAGCTGGCCGAGCGTCAGCACAGTGGCTCCCATGCGGTTGGCGGGCACCTGGAGAAGGTACTCGAACAACGCGATCCCCCAGCTGAGCAGAGCCGCCACCAGCCAGGTCCGGTGCTGGAGGTGGCGGAGATGACCGTACCAGGCGAAGGTCATGAAAATGTTGGAGAGGGTGAGCAGTCCGGCGGTGCGCAGGATGGGGGACACGGGGTTCCTTCGGGTGAAGGGTCAGAAGGTGATCTGGAGTCCGGTGGTGAGGAGCCGGTCGGTTTTCTCGAAGGTGGGCTCCGGTTGGTTGTCGAATCGCACCACATAGGAGACCTTGAGGGCGATGCTCCCCGAGAGGGGCGCCACGAGGGAACTTTGCGAGTTGATCCGATAGTCGTCCGAGGTCTTCAGGTTCGGGAGGAACTCCACGCGCTGCTGCACGAACGACTTGCTGGCAAAGGTCTGTTTGAAGGAGATCATCGAGCGGCCGGCCGCGAAGGTGTCGTCCAGACCAACGGTCGTCTGCTGCTGGATGAGGGAGAGGCCGAGCTGGGCCTCCAGGGTGGTGCCGGAAAGAGCGAGAAGCCGAAAGGTGCCGCCCAGAGTCTCCTCGAAGCGGCGGGTGATCCCGGCAAAGGTGTTCCGCTCCCATGCCACCAGCGCAAAGACTCCGACGGCGTCCGTCAGGTCGAGGTCCCCATGAAGGTTGCCGCGCCAGAGGCTCGTCGTGGTCTCCCCGTCGGTGCGGCCGTACACCACGGAAAAGGCCTGGGTGAGGGAGAGGCGGCCGCCGTTGATCTTGATCTCCTCACCCACGTTGAGGGTCGTGACGTCCGTGTTGCCGCTGGTGTTGACCAGGCCGAAGTCTCCGGTGAAGGCCACCAGGGGAGGCGGAGGGGGCGGGGGAGGGGTCGGTGGCAGAGAATCCTGAGCAAGGGCTGGAGAAGTGGCGGCCAGAAGGGCAACGGTGGAGAGGGAGAGCGCGGGGGAATGGAGGCGGCGCATGACGGGTTCCTTCGAAATCTTCGGGCGTCGGATCCTTGACGGAACCGGCGAAGATAATCGGGAGGCGGGGTCAAGGGGTGACGGGCGGGAGGGCTACTCCCCGGTGGCGCTTACGCCGCGAAGGGTCTGGGTCACCATGCTCCGCATGATCGCCTCTCCCCCGCTCATCCGCGCCAGGATACAGAGAGCCACGGTCACTCCGGTCAGGTGTTCCGCGGCGGTGCTGACCTCGGCTCCGGCGCGGAGGTCCCCGTTGCGGTGGGCACCCTGGAGTGCTGCGGTCCAGGCTTCGCGGAGTGTCTGGAGGTACCGGTTGGTCTGCCGGGAGATGGGGGAGCTTTCCCGGCCGAGCTCTCCGGCAGTATTGCAGACAAGACACCCCTTCGCTCCGGCCCCGCCCCGTCCCCCTTCTCCCTCCCCCTCCCCTTCGCCAAGGCTGGCCAGGGTATCCAGGACCCGCCGGATGGCGGGGAGTCCGGCGCCGGGGCGGAGGAGGGGAGCCACCATCCGCTGGACCACGGTTTCCTGGTACCGGTCAAGCGCGGCGAGGAAGAGGTCGTCCTTGCTCCCGAATGCCTGGTAGATACCGTATCTCTGGACCCGGGTTCCGTCGACCAGATCCTGAACCGAAGTTCGTCGAAACCCTTGGGACCAGAATAGTTGCATGGCGCGGTGCAGGGCCGCTTCGGGGTCATGGGTGCGAGGGCGCGGCATGAAGTCTCCATTAAAGAACGTCTATTCTGTAAACAGCAGTGGCCTCAAAACAACAAGCCTACTGAGTTTACGACAAATCGTTCTGAAATAATACCATGATTGGGATCTGGTAGTGGTGCCCCTTGCGGTCGCCCTGGTCGGGGGGTAGCCACGGTAGAATGCGCACAAGCCAATACCGCTCGTGGGAAGGGCGACCACGAGGGCCGCCCCTACCAAAATCGGATCACTGATCTTACGAAGCGGTGTCGGCTGGGCTACATTCACCCTCACGACACCGTCAAAGCCACCCCACTTCCACCGAGGAAACCCCCATGGCCACCATTCTGGTCACCGGCACGAGCCGAGGCATCGGTCTCGCCACCGCACTGACCCTTGGCCGGGCGGGGCACACCGTCCACGCCACAATGCGGAATCCCGTGGCGTCCCCTGAGCTGGAGGACACCGCGCGAGCGGAGAACCTCCCGATTCATGTCTCCGCCATGGACGTGGACTCAGACACCTCCGTCGCCCAGGTCATCACCGCCCTGACCACAACCCATGGCCCGATAGACGCCCTGGTCAACAACGCGGGAATCGAGCGCCACGGGTCGATCGAGGAACTCCCCCTCGCGGACATCCGGGCCATCATGGAGACCAACTACTTCGGCGCCATTCGCTGCATTCAGGCGGTGATGCCGGCGATGCGCGACCGGCGGAGCGGATGCATCGTGAATGTGACCTCGGTAGCGGGACGGATTTCCTCATCTCCCCTGGGAGCGTATGCCGCTTCCAAGTTTGCCCTCGAGGCCCTGAGCGAGGCATTGGCCCAGGAGGCGAAGATGTTCGGGGTCCGCGTGGCGATCGTGCAACCGGGGGTCATCAACACCGACATGGCTCGGGATATCACGACCGGCCACAAGGAGTCGGCCTATCCCCACGAGCGGCGCTTCGGCGGGCTCTTCACCGCCTCGCTGGAGCACCCCGCCTCGCCGCTGGTGGTGGCGGACCGGATTCGCGAGATCATCGAGAGCGGCACCTGGACCCTCCGGCACCCGGTGGGTCCCGATGCGGAGCCGTTTCTCGCCTGGCGCTCCGCGATGAACGACGAGGAGTGGGTGGAGTGGGGCGCCGCAGACAACGATACCTGGTACGCCGCAGTGGAACGGGACTTCGGCCTGAACGCGCGTCCCCGGTAGGGGCAACCCTCGTGGTCGCCTTTTTGCGGCTTGGCGGGAAGCGTAAGGGTGACAACCAAGGTCCCCCCAGTGACATTCCTCCGGGATTCGGCATGTGACGCCCCTGGCTCGGCCAGTTAAGGCGGCTCACGCCACCGGGAGCGGATGACAACGACGGACCCCTAGATCAGTCCGAGGCAACAGCCACAGATATTGATGATGGGGTCCTACGAAGTGTGGACAACCGCTGCAGGTTCTGAATCCTGAGACCTTCGTTACCGAGGATGCCGAGGGGGACTTTCGGCGGGTGAGGCGCACAAACGATACGACGCTCATGCAGGCCGTTCACAGGCCCCTAGAACTGTACTTGAAATGAACCAGGAACTGACTGTTGCCTACCTCAAGGCGGTTGAGCACTGGCGTACTCTCCGGGAGATGGATCCTCTCGGGACGCCACCCATTTCGGCTCCGCATCTGATAGATGAACCGCCGGGGTATGGGGACTCGCACTATCCGGTCATGATCGTGGGGCAAGAGACCAAGGGGTGGGGAGAAACCATAGACCCACGGCGTGATCCGGAGGGCGTACTCGCGGAACTCCGTGCGTGGTATCGAGGGTTTGCCCTTGGTGCGAAATACCGGCCCACGCCGTTCTGGCAGGCGGCGAATAAACTGTTCAAGGCACTCAATTCGAACTCCAGTGCTCCATCATACCTCTGGTCGAACCTCTACAAGATGGATGTCGGCGCAGGGCGTCCACCGGTGGAGATCGAGGCGGCACCTGCCGATACCAACCTCCTTCCCGCCGAACTTGTCGCGTTCAACCCGAGGGTTGTCGTCTTCTTCACCGGACCGAACTACGACCGTCGGCTCTTAGATATCTTCCCAGGGGCGACGTTTGCCTTGCTGTCCAACGCACTGGCACACGTTTCTCATCCATCCCTGCCGCTCCTCTCATTTCGCACCTACCACCCGAAGTATCTTCGCCTCTCTCGCAACTGGGGTGTGCTTGACGAGCTCGTATCGGCGTGTCACGAGGTTGAGCCCTGACTGTGAACGCTTCGCAAACAAGGTCGCTGTCGAATCGTGGCACAGAGCGCGAACATACGGGATAAATGAGCAAACTCCCAACCTACGTGCTGGCTCCGAGGGTTCGGACGTTATTATAACTGAACGGGCTGGGCGCTCATGACCAAATGACTACTCCGATCGGATGGCATCGGGCCGCGTGGGTTGGCCGTGTGGAGGACCAGTGTGAGAGGTTGGGCGCGATCGAGGCACGCAGAACCGGAGTTTGATATGAGAACCGACGTCCGGACGACGGGAAGTACACCTGCGGCGTTCTCAGATCGCTCGTTGCACTCGGGATGACGGTCCTGGAGGATGCCCAGACGCCTAGCGCCATGCAAAGGGGGCGGCATGAGCCGCGAATGAGGGCGGTAGCAAGCCGCCCCTACGGGGGGCTGAACACTGAACACTGAACATTTCTTACGCCCTCCTCCGCATCCAATACACCGGAACCCCCAACGCAATCAATCCCGCCCCGATCATCGCGTTCCCCGGATTGGCCGACACCGACCCCGCCACCACCCAGAGACACGCCCCGATGAAGAGCACCGGAGTCACCGGATACCCGGGAACCCGGAAGCCCGAGTGGCGGACAGTCCCCTCTCTCACCCCGTCCCGCCCTCGATAGATGAAGAGTCCCGACACGGTGAGGCCGAAGAAGATCCAGTCTCCAAACGTCACATAGTCCACCAGCTGGCTGAACGTCCCCGACAGGGTCAACACGATGGCCCACCCCCCCTGCACGAGGATCGCCGCCCCGGGCGTCCGGTACCGGGGATGGAGCCGCGCCAGCGCCGGCAGGAAGAGACCATCCGCCGCCATCGCCTGGAACACCCGCGGCGTGGCGAGAATGACCAGGTTGAGGAAGCCGAACGCCGAGATCGCGATGACCGCCGAGATGAAGATGCCGCCGCCACGGGACCCGAAAAGCTGGGTCATCACGTCGGCGGCGGGAGCAGTGCTCACGCTG
The DNA here is from genome assembly GCA_041741375.1 of Gemmatimonadales bacterium. Classification (GTDB taxonomy): domain Bacteria; phylum Gemmatimonadota; class Gemmatimonadetes; order Gemmatimonadales; family GWC2-71-9; genus OFTM291. The sequence continues at coordinate 8,673 of JBGSKF010000006.1, forward strand.
AGTCCCTCCACACCCAGGACCCGAAGGTAGGTGAGATTGGCCAGGAGATACGTGACCGTGACTCCCGCCACTCCGATCACCAGCGCCCGCGGTAGCGTCCGCTCGGCATCGGTGACCTCCTCGGCGATGAAGTTGGTCTGCTGCCACCCCCCATACGTGAAGAGCACGGGCACCAGCGCCATCCCGACCAGACGCACCATGCTCCAGGTGCCCTGGTCGGATGACGCGGGGAGGGAGGATGCAAGGGCGGGTGCGCCCGCGCCAGCCAGAAAGGCACCAGCGACCACCAGAGCCGCGATACCGAGCAGCTTGAGAATGGTGAATACGTTCTGAGTCGTGGCGCCCAGGTGCACACCGCGGTAATTGATGGCGGAGAGGAACACGATGGCGCCGATCGCGAGCGGCACCGTCCACGCGGGTCCGAGCCCGGCAAAGGCCCGCAGGTAGTCGGCAAAGGTGACCCCAACGGCGGCGATGGCCCCGGTGGCGATGACCAGCAGCAGGGTCCATCCGTAGAGGAAGGCCGGAAGGGGACCGAGGGTCTCCCGCAGATAGACATACCCGCCTCCAGCCCGGGGACGGCGTGCCGCGAGTTCCCCGAAACAGAAGGCGCCCAGCAGCGCGATGAGGCCGCCCAGAGCCCAGACCCCGTGGATCATTCCGGTGGAGTGGAGCCGCTCCGCCACCGGAGCCGGAGTGCGGAAGATCCCCCCTCCGATGATCCCACCGATGACCGCCATCGACGCCCCGAAGAGCCCGATCCGCCGGGCGTACGAGGTCACGGCCCCCGGTACGGCGGAGGCATCTCCCTGGGACGGCCGCGTCACCGGGGTGCCGTGGGGAGGGGGGCGGTGGTGGCGTCATGCACCACCCGGCCACCCACCACCGTCAGCATGGCGCGCACGTCCTTGATCGTCGCCGGGTCGATCTCGAAGAGATTGTCGCTCAGGACCACGAAGTCGGCCACCTTGCCCACGGTGAGCGAGCCCTTCACGCGCTCCTCGCCGGCCGCCCACGCATTGTGGACGGTGTAGGCCCGCAATGCCGTCTCCAGACTCACCCTCTCCTCGGGAAACCACCCCCCTTCGGGATTCCCCTCCAGAGTGCGGCGGGTGACGGCGGCGTAGATCCCCTTCATCGGGTCGGCCGTGTACCAGGAAGCGTTGGTGCCGGGCCAGTCGGAGCCGAAGGAGAGCATCACACCGGCCGCTTCGAGGGTCCGGAAGGCGTAGGCCCACCGCGCCCTCTCCCCGATCCGCTCCTCCATCCACCGCATGTCATCAATAGCATGATAGGGTTGTACCTCGGCGATAATGCCGGAACTAACGTAACGTTGGGCCACCTCTGGTCCCCGCAGCACCTGGGAGTGAATGATGCGGAACCGGCGCTCCCGGGCCGGATTGTCCCGCATCACCTTCTCATAGAGGGAGAGGAGGGTGTCGATCGCCTGATCCCCGATGGCGTGCACCTGGGGCCAGTACCCCGCGCGGTCGGCGCCGAGGAGATTGCGCTCCATGGTGCCGCGGGGCTCCATGCCCGACCCCGGACCCGAGGTGGCCCCGGTGTTGGTGGAATCCCGCCAGGTGCCGCGCTCGCCGGAGTGAAGCTGCGGCTCGTAGAAGCGCGCGGTGGAGTTGCCCTGGATCCCGTCCACAAAGCCCTTGAGTCCCCCGATCCGAAGCCACTCGTCGCCGAACCCATGAGGAAGGCCGACCGTGGCGAGCTCGTCCCACTTGTCGAGGGTGGGCCGGGCGTACACCCGCACGGTCAGCTCTCCCCGCTCCTTCAGGGTATGGTAGACGGGGAACTGCGCCGGCGGCGTGATGTCGTGGATACTGGTGACGCCCAGCTCGTTGAGATGCGCCAGAGCTGTCCGCGCCTCCCGGAGCCGCTGCTCGAACGACTTGTCCGGGATCGCGGCGCGGAGCCGCCGGAGCGCCTCCCCGCCCACCCGTCCGGTCGGCACGTCATCAACACACTCGAGGCCCGCCACGCGCGGAGCACACGATGCGAGACCCGCGGCGGCGAGGGCGGCACCGTTGGCAAGCCAGGCGCTCCGGTCCCACCGCTGCACCAGAACCGGGGTGGAGGGCGTGAGCGAGTCGATGAGGCTCCGATCGGGGCTGAACCGGGTCACAGGCCCCGCAACCAAGGTTTCCGTTCCGGTGCTCCCGACCTGCCAGTCCTCGTAGGCGCCCCAGTCGCCCCCGGTGATCCAGCTCCCCTCGGGGAGCCGGTCCCGCGCGGCACCGATCCGGGCCACCAGGGAGTCGGGAGTGGAGACATCGAGGAGCCTGGCACCGAGAAGAAGCGCGCCGGCCTGGATGAAATGGGTGTGGTTGTCGATGAAGCCCGGGGTGACCAGGCGGCCTTCGGCATCGATCACACGGGTGTTTCCGGTGCGATGCCGTCTGACCTCCGCGGTCGCGCCGACGGCCAGCAGCCGGCCGTCCCGCACGGCGAGCGCCTCGGCCCACGGTGCGGTGGAGTCGCCGGTCCAGACCCGGCTGTTCAGGATGATCAGGTCGGCCTCGGGAGCGGGAGTGCCGCATCCGGTGCCGAGGAGGAGGGCGCAAATCCACGCGGCCATGCGAGGGCGGGTTGGGAGGGACATGCATTCTCCTGATGTGGGATAGGGCTTCGGAAGATGCACGTGGTTCCCTGGGAGCGCCACGCTGGAGCGTGGCGTGCGTCGAACTTCAGGTGGCCGCCGGGCTGGAGTCCGGCGTTCCGGGGCCGCCGCCTGCGAACAAATGGTACGGGAAATCGGCAGCCGGGTTGCTATCCTGTCGGGGACTTGCCAAACCCCTGTCGCCGAGCCGAGCTTGTGTACATGCCTGCCCCGTTTTACACCGCGGACATGGTGCGCGCCCTCCCGGACGACGGGCGGCGTTACGAAACTGTTTTCGGGGAACTCCTGGTGAGTCCGGCCCCCCGGGTTGTTCATCAGAGGGTGGTGAGCAACCTTGCCGTCGCATTGGGCACCTATCTGAATCGGGAGCGGGTGGGAGAATTGTTCACCTCGCCCTCCGACATCTCCTGGCGGCCCGATGTTCTGGTACAACCCGATCTCTTCGTGGCTCCCCTGGAGGAGACCCGTACCAACGAGTGGGACCGGATCCAGACCCTCCTCCTCGCGGTGGAGGTTCTCAGCCCTTCCAGTATCCGCGCCGACCGGGTCCTCAAGCGCAAACTGTATCAGAGGTTTGGCGTCAGGGTGTACTGGGTGATCGATCCGGACCATGGTCAAGTGGAGGTCTGGACTCCGGGGGTCCACTTTCCGGCCACCGAGCGCACGCGTCTGGTGTGGCATCCCGAGGGAGCGGCGCAGCCGTTCCGTGTCGGGGTGGAGGCGTTGGTCGCGCTTCCCTGAGGACGATCCCAGGTTTGGCCACCCTTGGGGAGTGGGGTTGGGGCGACGCCTTGCGACCCGGTCCCCCGGAAGCGAGATTCTGGCACACCTCCACAGGGTTGCCCATGGCCGACCCGCACCTGATACTCGAGACACTCGAACGGGACCTTGCCCAACGGTTCTGGGAGCGTCTTCGTGTCTTTGGAGCCCGCCGACTTGGCGACCCGTTCCTGGCGGAGGACCTGGCCCAGGAAGTGCTCCGCCGGGTGACCGAGGCTCTGCGCCAGGGACGCGTCGAGAACCTCGACGCGCTGGCGGGCTTCGTCTTCCAGACGGCGACTCACCTCTGCCTCCACCACTATCGATCCCGGGGACGCGAGGAGCGGGCGCTCACGCAGATGAAGGGGATGGACGCCGGAGGCGCCGGCCCGGGTCCGCTCGATGGCCTGGTGAGCGAGGAAGCGCGGGCCGTGGTGCGCCAGGCGCTCGCGAAACTCAACCCCGATGACCGGGATCTGCTTCGCTGCCTTTACTTCGACGAGGAAGATTGCGCCGTGACCGCGCTTCGCCTTGGAGTGACCCCTGGCGCGCTCCGGGTGCGGAAGCACCGGGCCTTGGAACGCCTCTCCCGGTTGATCGGTGAGTGGCGATTGTGAAACGCGACGACCTCTCCGGGAACTCTCCCATGATGGCTGAGCAGCCGATGACCTGCGAGTTGGTGAACGAGAACGAGCTCGACCGTCGCTACCTGGCGGGTCGCCTTTCCGAAGCCGAGACGAACGCATTCGAAGAGCACTACTTCGGCTGCGACCGGTGCTGGGAGGTCGTCAAGGGTGGGGCCGGTGTGCGCGCGGCGCAGCGCGGCGGTGAGGCCATCCCGGCGCGCCGTTCACGCGCATGGTGGAAGCCGCTGGCCATCGCCGCCGGGTTGGCCATC
>JBGSKF010000007.1:0-8249 GCA_041741375.1 Gemmatimonadales bacterium
CAGGGTTCGGAAGGCGCGGGAGGGGCCCCCGGCGGCCTCGAGCCAGCGGACCGCTTCGTCGACGTCGGACGTGTCACCGCCGAGGGCGTTCACCCGGGGGAGAACCAGAGCGGCGACGAGCCGGGCGTCGGCCCCGCTGAGGGTGGTGGACCCGATCGCCAGTGGCTCGAGGAGGCGCCGGAATCCGAAGCGGCGGGTTTCGACCGGATGCTCGACCATGAGCCCCCACCCTTCGGGCACGGTGTCATCCCGGATGAGAACGGCCCCCCGCACGTGAGCCAGATTGAGCTGCAATTCCTCCCGGTGGCCGTCCCCGTCCACGGTGACGGTGACTGCGGGATCCTTCCAGCGGCGGAATGCGGCGATGGCCGCGGTGGTACCCAGCGCCACGGCGGGAAGTGGACCGAGCAGCCCCGCCACGAAGGGTACGGCGCCGATCATGCCGGCCCCGCCGAGGCTCCCCACCGCATGCAGCAGGCGCCTCCGGTGTCGGCGCTGAAAGCGTTGTCCGTAGCGCCACGCCGCAAACTCGGGGCGGAGGGGGTCTCCGATGCGTACCAGCTCGAGTCCCTCGGACAGGCGGGCGAGACCGATGTTGACGGTGGAGACCCGGACGTGGGTGCGGCGGAAGTGGCGTTCGCACTCCTCGATCGCCTCCCAGCGATCCTCGAACGGAGCGAGGTTCCACCGCCCGCAGGTGCCACAGACGACCCAGAGGCGGCCCCGGGCCTCATCGTGGGCAAGGCGCCGGCCCACCGGGAGGTGCTCGATCTCCCGGTTGGCAGGAAAGGGAGTGCGGCAGAAGAGACAGGTGGAGAACAGGGGGAACCGCCGAGCCGGAGACAAGGGGACCATGCGTCCATCCGGTCCCGGAATCAAGACTGGTGGCGGGGGTTGTCATGTTGCTGCAATGAGATTGTCATGGATGGGGCCGACTGTCCTCCCTTGAGAAGGAGGGGTCCACCCTGAACGACGTACGGGCCGTTCGTGAACGGCCCGTACAGGGTGTTTGTGCAGAGCGGGCGACCGGACTCGAACCGGCGACGTCCAGCTTGGGAAGCTGACATTCTACCAACTGAATTACGCCCGCGAGGCCGGTAATTTCGCCTCCTTCACCCTTCCCGTCAACCGGCAGGGGAGTTGCTCAGCTCTCCCCCGCCGGGGTCACCGGTCAGGGCTTGCGGTGGTAGCGCCAGGCCGCAATGCCCTCCTTGGTGCCTTGGACCTCGATCTTGTGGGTCTCCCCCGCCTTGACCACGGGGACGGTGTGTTCCACCGTCTCCACGACCTGATTGGCCTCATTGAGGAACTCGACGACGATCGTCACCGGAGCGGGTTCGAGCTCCTCTCCGCCGGCATTCATCGGGGTGCGACCGACCAGGTTGGCCATCAACCGTGCCGACTGGCTCCCGGTCTGGAACCCGGTGATTTCGAAGCTCCAGGGGAGCCCCACCAGCTTTTCCGCCGTTTCCAGGAGCTTTTCCTGGTTGTCCACGCCGCGGTGGGCCTGGGCCAGCATCTGGAGGCCATCCGCGCTCATCGGGTCGATCTTGATCAGCTGTTCGGCCACCGGAATCAAGCTGGACCACGCTTTCCGGGCGCTGTCGGCCAGGGCCGAGTCAGCCTTGGCCTGGTCAGCGAATTTCATCGCGATTGCCAGGTAGGTGTTGGCCAGGTTGTAGTGGGCATCGCGATTCCAGGGGAGCCGGGCGATGATCTTCTCGAAGGTGTCGGCTGCGTCGGGATATTTCTCCGCCCGGAAGTACCCCACCCCGACGGTCATGAGATCGCCGACGTCGAGCGAGTCGGTGTTCATGGAGGCGAGGGTGTTGAGGAGTTCCTTGTCGAGCGCCTCGGCGCTGTCGGTCATGCCGGCGGCGCGGAACGACTGGGTGAGCGACCGTTTGGCATCCATGTCGTCGGGGTGCCGCTGGAGATACTGGCGCAACACCTTGGCCGCTTCGGCGTGCTTTTCCTGCCGGATGAGCATGACCGCGAGATTCTGCGTGGCGGCGTCGCGGTCGTCGGCGTAGGTGGTGTCCTCCCCGGCGATTTCCACGGCCTGGGCGAAGTACACGGCAGCGCTGTCGGGCTGGCTGCGGTTGGCGTAGACCACGCCGAGGTTCATCGCGACGTGCGGGAACTTCCTGAAGAGGAGATGCGCCTCCCGGAAGAGAGACAGCGCGGAGTCGGTCTGTTCCTGGTTCAAAAACTCGATCCCCGCGTTGGCCAGGGTGGCCCACCCGTTCTGCCGGTATCCATCGATGTCGACATCGCAGGAGGGCATCAACCCGACGGCGCGCGTGAAGGCGCTGTCGGCACCCCGGGAATCACCCAGGTAGAGGTAGGCCCGGGCCAGATGATACCAGCTCGCGGCGTCATCCGGGTTCTCGGTCGCGGCCTGGGTGAGCTGGGCGTACGCCTCCTGAAGCCCGGCCAGCTTCTTGGCGGCGTCCTTTTCCTCGGCCGCCTTCCGCAAAGCCTTCTGGCCATTGTCGAACGCCTTCCCCCGTCCCTTGAGCACCGGGCACAACGGGGTTTGGAACTTGGCCGCCTGGGCATCCGAGAGGCGATGGCTCTTGATCTCCTGGGCCGCGAGGGGGAGGGCCGTGAGTGCCAGCAGGGCGCTAGCCAAGACAGTCCTGATCATTCCGACTCCTTGTGAGTAACCGCATGCTCTGGCGGGCCGATGCGCGGCGCCAGTCGTCGAACATCCTCCGCGATGTCGAGGGAGGCGCGGCCGGTCCGCCGGGCCATCGCCACGACATCGTCATATTCCGGCTTCATCCTGCTGCCGGCCGGGGTGGCCAGGATCTTGACCCGTACCGCTCCCGTCGGCAGTTCCACCTGTTCCGAGTGACGGTGGACCGTCTGCCGTTCAGCGCGCCAGTACCGGACCCCGGCCGTCGTGCTGTGCCGAAAGATGGCCCCGACCACCCCCTCCCGGTCCGCCAGGGCACAGTGAGCTTCCACCCGGAAGCCGATCCGGCCCTTCTTCATCGCCGTGGACCAGACCTGCAGGTCCACCGCGCCCGCCTCCATCACCGCCGCGCGAAGCGGCTCAAGATACTCAGGCGACATATCATCCACATCGGTCGCCACGGTCCAGATCTCGCCCGGTTCGGAGACCGCCTCCGCCAGGATGAGTCGGCAGACGTTGGCATGGCTCGACGGGTTGCGGGTGCCGGCCCCCCAGCCCTGCGAAACGGGACGCCACCGCTCGGGCACCGGACCCTCCGCCAGCGCCCGCAGCAGCGCGGCACCCGTGGGCGTGGTGGCCTCGCCGGTGACCGGTCCGTTCGGTCCCACCTCCAATCCCTCCGCCAGAATGCCCGTGGCGGGAGCGGGAACGGCCATCACGCCGTGGGCGGCGCGAATCCACCCGTCTCCCAGCGCCACCGGCCGAGTCACGATCCGGTGAATGCCGAGCTGCTCGAACCCCTCCACGACACCCACGATGTCAACCAGGGCATCGAGGGCCCCGACTTCGTGCAAGGAGACGCTTTCCGGGGGCATTCCATGCACGCGGCCCTCGGCGGCACCCAGAAGCCGGAAGGTGGCAATGGCCCGGCTCCGCACCCAGTCGGAGAGGGGGGCCCGTTCGATGAGGGCGATGAGCTCCCCGACGTGCCGGTGGGGTCCGTGGGGATGATGGCCCGCATCACCGCGTGCAGAGACGGCGTGAGGATGTGGGTGATCGTGATCGTGATCCCCGTGGGAATGGTGGTGCGCGGCATCCGCAGGCTCATGATTCCCCGGGGACAGATCACCGGGAGGCTCCACCCCTCCCGGGAGCCGGACCGTCACCTTGGTGGCGCGAAGGCTGCACCGGTCCACCTTTTCCACCTCGACCGTGACGCCGTCGAGGCCGAGCCGGGCGGGAAGGCCGGTGAGCCACTCGACCGGAGCACCCACGTCCACCAAGGCCCCGAGGAGCATGTCACCGCTCACACCCGCGGAAGGGTCGATCACGGCGAACCGGTTGTCACTCATAGACTTTGAATATCGCATGGAGCTCCGGATCAGGCAATTGTCACCCGGGAGACGGTGTCCCGGCCCATCCGGTGGAGCACAACCAGGGCAGCGGTCAGAACCACGAGGGCCCCCGCCTGATGGGTTGCGCCGAGGAGAACAGGATGGGCGGGGAACCAGAGGATGGTGGCCACCCCCAGGCCGAACTGTGCCAGCACCAGTCCTCCGAGCCAGGCGGTGGACTTCGCCACGGGCGCCGGGGCCCGCCGCCCGATCCACGCGAGCCATGCCGCACCCGCCAGCAGCACTGTCCCGATCGTCCGGTGGAGGAACTGAACCGTCACCGGGTTCTGCACGGGATCCGCCACCCCCGGGGAATGGGTCCCCATTCCCGGCGGGATGAGTCCGGTTCCCATCATCGGCCAGGTGTTGAAGATGAACCCCGCCTTGAGTCCCGCCACGAAGGCACCGTAGACGATCTGCAGAAGGAGAAGCCCCGTGACCGCGTAGGCGACCCGCCGGAGGGACCCGGAGACCGTCTCCTGTGCTCCCTCCGGTCCGCTGCGGGGAGCGAGGTCGAGGATGGTCCAGACGAGGAGGCCGTAGGTGAGGAACGCGGTGACCAGGTGGGCGGCCAACCGCAGGTGGCTCACCCGGGGAACATCCACCAGACCGCTCGCCACCATGAACCAGCCGAGGGCACCCTGGAACGCACCCAGTCCGAAGATGGCGGCGAATCGGGGCACCTGAGTCCGCCGGATGTGGCCCCGGAGCAGAAACCAGAGGAAGGGGACCAGGAAGATGAACCCCAACGCCCGCCCGAGCAGGCGGTGGATGTACTCCCACCAGAAGATGGTCTTGAACTCGGCGAGGGAAAAATGCGTGTTGACGAGCTGGTACTGTGGGGTGGCCTGGTATTTGGCAAAGAGCACCTCCCACGCCCGATCGGAAAGGGGAGGGAGCGCTCCCATCAGCACGTTCCACTCGGTGATGGAGAGCCCCGACCCGGTGAGCCGGGTGATCCCCCCGATCACGACCATCGCCGCGACCAGGGCGGCGCCGATCAGGAGCCAGCGCCGGACCAGTGTCCCGGAGGGGAGCGGAGTCACCCGGCGCCTGTCATATCACGATAGAGCCATCCTGCCCCGGTGTTGAATGCCACGATGCGGGCGTCGCGGGGCACCGTGCCCGACTCGCAGAGGGTCACCGCCGCGGCGAGGGCCGCCCCGCCCTCCGGGGCCACGTCGATCCCTTCCCGCCGCATCGCCCGGTCCGCCAGGTCGCTGAGCGCCGCATCGGAAACGGCGACGGCCCCTCCCCCGCTCTCGCGCAGGATCCGGAGCATGATCCGGTCCCCGATCGGGCCCGGCACCCGCAACCCGCTCGCGATGGTCCAGGGATCGGGCCACGGTTCGGCCCCCTCCGCCCCGGTCTCGAACGCGCGCACGATCGGGGCGCATCCGGTCGACTGCACGGTGAACATCCGAGGCAACGGTCCCGTCACCCACCCCGCCTCCCGCAGCTCCGCAAAGGCCTTCCACATGCCGATCAGTCCGGTGCCCCCGCCAGTGGGATAGATGATCGCGTCAGGGAGACTCCACCCCCCCTGTGCGGCGAGCTCCAACCCCATGGTCTTCTTCCCCTCGATCCGGTAGGGCTCCTTGAGAGTGGAGAGATCCACGGCTCCCGTCTCCGTGGCGTACGCTCGCGATGCCTTGCCGCAATCCCCGATGTGACCGTCGAGCAGCACCAGGTCGCCGCCGAAAGCGCGCATCTGGGCGCAGATCACGGCGGGCGTGGTCCGGGGAGCAAAGATCCGAACCGGAACACCGGCCCTCGCGCCATAGGCCGAGGCCGCAACACCGGCATTGCCCGCGGTGGGAAGAACGAAGCCCGTGGCCCCGGCATGAGTGGCCCGGGTGACGGCGGCGCTCAGCCCCCGGGCCTTGAAGCTTCCGGTGGGGTTGAGGCCTTCATCCTTCACCAGCAGGCCGGGCAGGCCGAGCGCCTTCCGCAGCCGGGGGACCTCGAGAAGGGGAGTGTTCCCTTCCCCGAGGGTCACCGGAGTTTCACCGGCCCCGAGCGGGAGGAATCCCTTCCAGCCCCACATGCCCTGATCGGTGGCGGGCAGGGTTCGGTCGGCCGCCACCGGCCGGGAGGTGTAGCGCACCAGCCAGGGCCGGCCGCACGGGCACACCGTGGGGAGACCGGCGGCGGCGGCGCGGGAGCCGCATTCGGAACATTCGAGGGACCAGGGGGCATCGGACATTCAGGTATTCTCCTTCAGAAATTCGAGGACTCGCTCGGCCAATTTGGTGGAAAACCCCGGAAGGGTGGCAATCTCCCCCGCCGACGCCGAGCGGACACCGGCCAGGCTTCCGAAACGCTGGATCAGGAGACTCCGGCGCCGGGGTCCCACTCCGGGGATCGCGAGGAGTTCCGAGGTCAGGGTACGCGCCGCACGCCGTTTCCGGCTGTAGGTGACTCCGAAACGGTGCGCCTCGTCGCGGGCCCGCTGCAGCAATCGCAACCCCGCGCTGCGCCTCGGCAGCCGGAGCGGTTCCGGTCGGCCGGGAAGAAAAACCTCTTCGTCCCGTTTGGCCAGACTGATCACCGGAAGGTCGGGACGACCGACCTCGGCAAGTGCCGCGACGGCGGCGCCGAGCTGGCCCTTGCCGCCGTCGATGACGAAGAGATCGGGAAGGGGGCGATTCTCGTCCACCCGCCGCGTGATGTACCGAACCACCACCTCGTGGATGGCGGCGTAGTCGTCCTGCTGTCCGGGGCCCTGGATGCGGAATTTCCGGTACTCCGCCTTCCGGGGGCGCCCTCCGTCGAAGACAACAAGGGACCCGACGGTGTCGCGGCCCTGATTGGTGGAGATGTCGACGCAGGCGAGGAGGCGCGGGACGACGGTGAGCCCGAGTTCTCTCCCCAGGGCGTAGACCGGGTCGTCGGCGCGCTCGGCGCCGCCGAACGCTTCGATATGGAAGCTCTCCATGAGATGCCGCGCGTTCTGTTCGGCCAGTTCGATCCATCGATAGCGACGGCCGCGATGCGGATGGACGATGGTCGTGTCTGGAGCGAGAAGGGATTCCATCGCGTCGGGTTGGTCGGGGGCGAAGGGGAGGAGCAGCGTCGGCGCCCGATGGCCAGCAATCAGGTAGTACCGCATGAGAAAGGCGGAGAGCGCCTCGGGGTCCTCGGTGCCGAGGACGTTTTCCAGGAAGCGATGTTCGCGTCCTGTCACCCGCCCCTCCCGCACCCGGAGCACAACCCCGACGGCGTCGTCTCCATCGCGGGCCCACCCCACGACGTCGGCGTCCCCGGTTCCCGCGAGCTCGACCGTGTTGGGTGCCTCCACCTGTTCGAGCCAGCGCAAGGTATCGCGGATCTCGCGGGCGGATTCGAAATCCTCCCGTGCGCTGGCCTCGAGCATGCGATCCCGAAGCCGGGTGCGCACATCGACGGTGCGCCCCTCGAGGAACCGGATCACCTCACGGATCATCGCCCCGTAGTGCTCCCGGCTCTCGAGTCCGACGCACGGGGCGCGGCATCGCTTGATGTGATAATCGAGACAGGGGCGGTCCCGTCGCTCCCGGGGCAGATCATCGGTGCAGGTGCGCACGGTGAAGATGCGCCGGATCACGGAGAGGGCCGTGCGCAGATCCGACACGTCGGTGAAGGGGCCGAAGTAGCGGGCGCCGGGAATGTTCCGTTGGCGGGTGACGAGGATCCGCGGGAAGGGCTCCGCCATGGTCACCGCGATGGAGGGGTAGGTCTTGTCGTCCCGCAGCAGGATGTTGAAGCGCGGCTGGTGCTCCTTGATCAGGGTGTTTTCCAGCAACAGGGACTCGGTCTCGGTGGAGACCACGAGTGTCTCCACCCGGACCAGGAGCCGGCGGAGGAGCTGATCCTTGGGTCCGAGCCCCGTGGCGGGGGCCAGGTAGCTCCGCACCCGGCTGCGCAGTCGCTTCGCCTTCCCGACGTAGAGAACCGTCCCTTCGGCATCTCTCCAGACATACACGCCCGGGACCTCGGGAAGCCCGGCGACGGTCCGGCGCAGGGCGTCCCGGCGATCATCCATCACGGGGTGCGCTCCCTCCGGGTGGCCTCCTCTGGAACGCGCTCCCCACCACCGCCAGGATGTCGCGGGCACCGCGCACCCCCAGCAGGGAGGCGAGACCAAGATAGGCCACCCCGAACACCCCGCTCCCCACGAGGGCACGAGGCCAGGCACCCGGTCCGACCAGCGCCACCCCACCGCGCGCCATCAC
>JBGSKF010000008.1:0-4782 GCA_041741375.1 Gemmatimonadales bacterium
GGGAGCTAAGCCATGGTAATGCATGCGACCTCCATCGACCCGAGCCGCAGCGCGGCCCTCATCACGACGATGATGCTTCGGTTTCCTCAGGACGCCATTCCCCCAATCGGCACAGAGCCCCCGACCGAGAGGGGCGAGCCCGGTGCGACGGCTCTCGTGCTTATGCCGGAGGCTCGGCGCCTCGTCGAGGACGAGATAGTGGATTGGTTTCAGAACAGCATCAAACCCGTCGTCGCAACGCCCACCTACACCCGGGGCTCAATTGCGGTGTGGAGCGGCGTCACGACGCCCTCAATCCAGCACGAACTGGAGAATCAGGGCCAAGCTTTGGCCGAGTACCAGCGAGAGTATGGTCTCGATGAGGATTCACCCGTGCTTCTCGATACTGGAGTCGAAGCTGCCGTGTTCCCGTTCTCCCACCTGCAGGAGTGGGCTCGCACCTATGGCGTCGCGATTGGCTGGCGACTTCGCCGATCGGGCGCGGGTGCGGCAGCCGAGGTCCAGCTGGCCCTGATGGCTCCCGGTCGGAAACCCTCACCGGGTTGGTCCTAGCCGATTGGGGCAGAACCACGGGAAGCGCTCTGCCCCCCTGCCAGGGGAACATCACGGTCCGGAGTCGGTTCGGAGGACTTGCGCGGGGGGACCAGTGAATCTATGCTATGTACATAATGATGTACATGGAGGTGGAATGGCCGAACACAGCGTTTCAATCGCGGAAGCCCGGGCCAAGTTACCCGGCTTGGTGAAGGAGGCCGAGGAGGGCGTAGCCGTCCAGATCACGCGGTGGGGGACACCCGTGGCAGTCCTGGTCTCGGCGACGCGCTACCAGCAGTTGGCGCACGGACGCCCTTCCTTCGGCGTGGCGCTCGACGCCTTCATCAAACAAGTTGGGATGTCTGGGGTTCAGCTCGCTCAGGGTGATCTGGAGAACCTGCGAGACCGCGCGACCGGTCGGGAAGCTGGGTGGTGACGCCTCGGTACTTGATCGACACCAACGTCCTCTCCGAGCCGGTGCGCAAGGAGCCGGACGAAGCGGTCGTCACCAAGCTGCGGGAGTATGGCAGCGAGCTGGCCACAGCCTCCATCGTCTGGCACGAGCTGACCTTCGGCGTCAGGTTGCTCGACCCCTCTGGAAAGCGCACAGCGATTGAGCGATACCTGGCCGAGGTCATCTCCGCTGCGCTCCCGATCCTGCCGTATGACGCGGTCGCTGCGGAATGGCATGGGGCCCAGCGCGCCCGGCTCACGAAGGCCGGACACACGCCCGCGTTCGCCGACGGCCAGATCGCTGCGGTCGCCGCGGTTCACGGCCTCATCCTGGTCACGGACAACGTCCGAGACTTCGAGCCCTTTCACGGCCTGCGCGTTGAGCGTTGGCACCGCGCAGCTACATAACGAGGCGTTGCACCTGCCTGTCGGCTTCGCCGCCCGGAGTACCGGCGGGGGGCAGCATGGACGCCTGATTCCCGACATCGACGAAGACCCAGCGCATGATCACCCTCCCGGGTGTGCTGGATCGCTCGTGAACCGATCCCGGATCATCCGCCGCAGCAGCTTTCCCGAGGGTCCCCGCGGCAGCATCGGCGCAAGGAGCACCCGGCGCGGAACCTTGTAGGGCGCCAGACGCCCCCGGCAGTGGGCAATCAAGGCCTCGGGGCTCAACTCCGCACCGGGACCAAGGACCACGACCGCCACCACCTCCTCGTCGAGCCGATGATCGGCCACGCCCACCACGGCAGCGTCGGCCACGGCGGGATGGCCCAGCAGCACCTCCTCCACCTCCCGGGGCGACACATTGAACCCGCCCCGGAGGATGAGATCCTTCTTCCGGTCCACGATGAAGTAGTCCCCGTCCTCATCCCGTGTCGCAATGTCCCCGGTCCGGAGCCATCCATCATGAAGCGCCTCCGCAGTGGCCCGGGGCTGGTTCCAATATCCCTTCATGAGCAGGGGACCGCGGATCTCGATCTCACCCGGTACTCCACACTCGCCGAGCACCTGTCCCCCGTCGTCCACCAACCGGAACTCCACGCCGTCGAGCGGGATCCCGATGCTCCCCGGCTTGCGCGGCCGACCGATGCGGTTCTGCGACGCCACCGGCGAGGTCTCGCTCAGCCCGTATCCCTCCAGCACGGCCACGCCGAAGCGAGCCTCGAAGGCGCGCATGACCTCCGTCGGCATCGGGGCCGCTCCCGAGATGCAGTGCCGAAGGGAGACGGAGACCGGGACGCCGAGTTCGTCGACATAGCGGAGCAGCGACAGGTACATGACCGGCACAGCGGCCAGGAACGTGACCACATGGTGATGCATCGCCTCCACCGCCGCCGCAGGAGTGAAGCGCGGCAGGAGGACGGAGGTTCCCCCGGCCAGAAGGACCGCATGCTGAATGACCGTGTGTCCAAAGCTGTGGAAGAGCGGGAGCACGCCGAGGGCTACGGTACGCGGGCCATCCGGCATGAACCCCGCCGCCACGGCGCGCGCATTCCAGAGGAGGCTCGCGTGGGAGAGTTCCACTCCCTTGGGGCGCCCGGTGGTGCCCGAGGTGTAAAGAATGAGCGCGGTGTCCTCCGGGTTCGCCTCGTGTCCCGGTACCGCCGGTCGGGCGCGGCACGCCTCGTCCCAGAGGGTCACACCTGAATCAGGGCTCGAGGGGATGGCTCCCACCGCGATCACGGGCACCGCCACTCCCATGCGATCAAGAGCGCCACGCGCCGCTCCGAGGGCGTCGACCGACGCGACGACCACGCGCACTCCCGCGTCGGCAAACTGCCACGCCAGCTCCTCCGCCGTGAGCTGCGGGTTGAGGGGGACGAGGATGCACCCCGCCTCGTGCCCGGCAAAACAGGCTACCGTGAACTCGGCACAATTGGGGAGGAGAATGGCGAGGCGATCGCCGGGGCGCAGCCCGATCTGGCGGAGGTAGGCCGCGAGACCCAACGCCGTTTCATGAAGCCGCCAAGCGGTCCAGATCTCATCCCGGACGATGAGGGCGGGATGGTCGGGAGAGTGCCGAACCCGGTCCCGGAGGATGGAGGCGAGGGTCATGCGTGCGCCGGGTGGAGCGGTGCGGTCAGCCGCAGTATTCGTCGAGCTGTTCAAAGCCGATCAGCGTCTCGCGCGGCTTGCTTCCGTCGGGCGGGCCGAGAATGCCGGCCGCGTGGAGCTGGTCAATGATCCGGGCGGCCCGGCCATACCCGATTCGCATCTTGCGCTGCAGGAGAGAGGTCGAGCCGCCCTGCTGCTGGAGGCAGATCTCGGCCGCTTCCCGGAACAGGGGATCCCGTTCCTCGCCGGAGCTACCCTCGGCCGGGCCGCCCTCCCGTTCCGCCTCCTGGGCGCGCATGAACTCGAGGATGTCGACTTCGGCCGCGGCGTCGGCCTCGGCTTCCGCCACCCGGGCATCGCGCCGGGTCTCGAACCAGTCCATCACCCGCTCGGTCTCCTCCGTGGCGATGTAGGCCCCTTGGAGACGCATCGGCTCGCTCTTGCCGGGCGGGAGGAAGAGCATGTCTCCGTTGCCGAGCAGCGCCTCGGCGCCGTTCTGGTCGAGGATGGTCCGGCTGTCCACCTTCGAGGCCACGCGGAAGGCGATCCGGCTCGGAAAGTTGGCCTTGATGAGACCGGTCAGCACGTTCACCGAGGGGCGCTGGGTGGCGAGAATCAGATGGATGCCGATGGCGCGCGCCTTCTGGGCCAGCATGGCGAGGGGAGTCTCAACCTCACCCTGCACGGTCATCATCAGGTCGGCGAGCTCATCCACGATCACCACGACGAACGGCAGCACTCCGTCGGTGTACTCGACGGGCACCGTCTCGGGAGGGGGAGTGTCCGGCGCCTCCGCGGCGATCGTGTCGAGTGTGATCCGGGGCGGTTCGGGATGCCGGAGCGGCTTCCCCTCCACCACCTTTCGGTTGAAGTCGCCGATGTTCCGGGCCCCGTTGGCGTGCAGCAGTTCATAGCGCCGGTTCATCTCGTGGACCGCCCACTTGAGCACCCGGGCCGCATCGTGGTTGTTGGTCACCACCCGATGCCGGAGGTGCGGGAGGGCGTTGTACATGGAGAGTTCGACCATCTTCGGGTCGACCATGAGGAACCGCAGCTCGGCGGGAGTATACTGATAGACCAGGCTGGTGATGATTGTGTTGATCGCCACCGACTTCCCCGCCCCGGTGGCGCCGGCGATCAGCAGATGGGGCATCTTGGAGAGATCGGCGATGACCGGCTTTCCCTCCAGGTCACGGCCCAACGCGAGCGGAAGCGTGGCCCGGGTGCGTTGCCACTCCGGAGTGTCGAGCAGTTCCCGCAGGGACACCATGCGGGGAGTCGGATTGGGAACCTCCACCCCGACCGCGCCCTTCCCGGGGATTGGCGCCACCCGGATGCTCGGCGCCCGCATCTTGATCGCCAGGTCGTCGGAGAGCCCCATGATCCGGTTCACCTTGACCCCGGCTGCGGGGACCACCTCAAACTGAGTCACCACCGGACCACTGGTCCGTCCCGCGATCTCCCCGTCCACCTTGAAGGTGCGCAGAGTGTCCAGGAGCAGGACGCCGAGCCGGTCGAGCTGCGCGCTGTCTTCGGCCATGTTGGTGACGGGGGGAAGTTCGAGAAGGTCGAGCGGGGGGAGTTCCGTCTCGTCGTCCTCCACGCCCTTCCGGAGCGCGGGCGGTGGGGATTCCCGCTTCGCCGCGCGGGGGTGCGGCTCGGTCTCCGGGAGTACCGTCAGCGGCGCCCCCAGTGCCTCCACGGCAAAGGAGGCCGGAATCACCTCATTCCCCTCCT
>JBGSKF010000009.1:0-2399 GCA_041741375.1 Gemmatimonadales bacterium
GATGCGGGCATGCCCCGCCGCGTTGGCATGCAACCGATCCTCGCTCCAGAGGCGGGGGTCGGAGGCCACCGGATGCAGCGCGACGTCGGCGAGGAGGGCTCCCGTGCGCCGGGACACCTCGCGCAGAGCGGTGTTCAGCGCAGCGATGCGCGGTGAGAGTCGGCGAGCCAGTGGCATGACCGGAGTGAGGTCGGGAAGGGTGAAGGTGAGGACGGTGGCTCCGGTGCCCCGGAAGGCGACGTGCATCCGCTCCACGTCCGCCGCCACCCGGTCCACATCGAAGTGCCGGGCCACCACGTCGTTGGTGCCGGAAAAGAGGGTGACGAGATCGGGATGGAGGGCGAGAGCCGGAGCCAGCTGTTCCTCCAGGATCTGGGCGGTGCGCCGTCCCCGCACGCCCAGGTTGGCGTAGGTTACCGTCCCCTGGATCTCGGCGACCCGTTCGGCGAGCCGGGTGGCCCAGCCCCGGTATCCTCCGTGCCCGTCGGGGTCGTCGAGCCCCTCGGTGGAGCTGTCTCCGATCGCGACGTAGCGGTCATACCGGGGGCGGGGGGCATTGTTCACTGTTCATTGGTCATTGTTCATTGGTCATTGTTCATTGGTCATTGTTCATTGTTATCTGATACACCCGCAGGTGCTCCACGTCGTCCTCATCCTTCCACAGGCCGAGTATTCGGGAGAGATCCACCGCCAGGACGCGAACCCCGGGCGGCATGAGGAGCCGGTCGACCAGGGCGCCCGCGCTGTCGAAAACCACGTACTCACGGGCGTCGGCTCCAGGCCGCTGCACGCTCTGGACCCAGATCGTGCCGTTTTCTCCGGGGATGATGGCCTCGACCCATGGGTAGGTGGCGGGATAAGTGGCCTTGTCTATCCGATCCAGAAACGACTGCTTCATCGCGGCGGGAAGCCGGTCGAGTGCACTCGTCTGCATCTGTTCGCGCAGCGATTCGCGGTGGATCTCCGCCTCGCCATCGGTTATCGGTGCGGGATCATCCTGCACGCGGATGAGGCGACGCAGCGAGCCGTCCCCACTCAGCACCTCGACTTCGAAGCGATCGTTCCGAGCCAGGTACACACCCGGTGCCCCCGCCCCGATGACCGTGTTCTTCCCGAACGGCACCGGGTTGGGGAGGTTGACCGTCTCTCCCCCCATTGTGAGGGGCAGGGACTCCATCTCGGGACCGGGCACCAGGGCGACGGTGTCGAGCACGGTTCCGTCGGGCCCAAACCGGATGAGAGTCTGGGTGTTCCGGCTGATCCCCTGCTGGGCCTGGGTGATCGCGCTGATCTGCCGAGTCGCGAGAATGCTCCCGTCTCCCAGCACCCCCGTGGGTTGGGCAAAGCTGAAACCTCCAGACCCCACGGTGGCCGCCGAAAACTGGGAGCCGATGGTGATGAGCCGGACGAACTCCCCCTCGGGCGCGAGGAGGCTCAGGCTCTGCCGGGTGAAGTCAAAGGCGAGCAGGGAATCCGCGACGCCGCGCCAGAGGCCGATGAGGGCGCGGTACTCCCCCGGTCCGTCGCCCGCTCGGCCGGACGAACCGAGCCAGGTGCCGGTGGAGTCGTAGAACCGGACCTCGGATGTGCCCTGGTTGGCCACCGCGATGCGGCCGTCGGCGAGGAGCACCGCCCCCGTGACCGGCCCGATGTCATACTCCGGTAGCTGCTCGTTTCCTCCGATGTCCACCAGTGGCGCCGATGTGATCTCCCGGACCGCCGGGAGGCTGGCGTACTCGACGATCTGGACTCCGCTGCTGTCCCGGATAACGGCGCGGCCGGCGCCATCGGCGGGGGCGCTGGTGCAGGCCGGAAGGATCGTGACGACGAGAGTCAGTGCGAACGCCGAGGGGGCCCGTCTCCATCCGCTCTCCATGCCCGGTCTCCTGAAAGGGGAAGGTTCGATCTTACCTCGTCCTATTCCTCGCCACAAGGGAAGGAGGTGTCACGGCACGATTCGATGTCCCCGTGCTCTCTGCGGTTCAATCCGGGGTGGGGCAGGGCACCGCAGAGAACGCGGATGCCGCTGAGGGTCTCCGATCGTTTCCGTCGCTCCACGCCTCGCGAGCCAAGATCCGAATTTGTTGTTTGGGGGGTGGAAGGGCCCCCATCATGCCTATGCCTGCCGTGCGAGACTGGGAAGGTGTCGTGGGAACCGACAACCCTCCGTCCTCCGTGCTCTGTGCGGTTCAATCCGGGGAGGGGGAGGGCACCGCAGGCCGCTATTTGTGAAAGTTTTCACAAGGGCGAAGAACAAGCCGTGACCCCCGCGGGAGCCACCACCACCGCCCGGTCGAGCAGGCCGGAGAGCAGATCGGTGCGCCGCTGGGCCCCCCAGCACTCCAACGCCAGATCGGCCCCGGGTTCGCGCGGGACCGGCGTGATCCGCAGGCGCCGGT
>JBGSKF010000010.1:0-3535 GCA_041741375.1 Gemmatimonadales bacterium
GGATCCCCTCCGCACAGCGCCTCTCGGCCATCATGGCGCTCTTCTACCTGGTCACCGCCGGCGCCTACATCCTGATTTCGTCCAGCCTTGCCGGAGAACAGGCCGCGAGTGTGGAGGATCTGAAGCGGGTGGAAATCCTCAAGGGGATGGTGTTCGTCATCGTGACGGCCGCCGTCATGTTCGGGTTCAACTACCTTCTTCTGGCACGCATTCGACGCCATGAGGATCAGATTGCCCGGCAGGAGCAGGTTCTGCACCAGGGCGAAGCGGCGATCCTGGCCGGCGTCGTGGCCACCACCATCGCCCATGACATCAACAACGCCCTCACGGTGGCGGTGATGTCCCTCGAGGATCTGCGGTCCGACCTCGCTGCCGGGTCGAGAGCCGGAGCCCTGGCGGACGACACGGCCAGGGCCCTCGAGGAAATTGGTACCTGGAACCAGCGGCTCTTCGACCTCGGGGGCCGCCGGGCCGGTCGCGACATCTCCACGTTTGACCTGATTCACAGCGTACGGACGAGCCTGGACCTGATCCGCCGTCATCCCCGTCTGCGATCTTCGACCCTGGTGTTTGAGCCCGAGGCCCACCCCATGATGTTCCGTGGTCATGAGAGCATCGTGCAGCGCGCCCTGGTGAACCTGGTCATCAATGCCGCCGAGGCAGCCGGGCCCGGGGCTCGCATTGAGGTGCGGTTGAACGGGAACGGGAAGGGAACCACGATCGAAGTGCACGACACGGGGCCGGGTGTTCCCGCCGACCAGCGCGATCTCGTCCTCAAACCGTTTCACACGACCAAGTCCGATGGGACGGGACTCGGCCTCTCCTCGGTGGTGGCATGTACCCAGCTTCACCAGGGGGACATTGCCATTTCCGACTCTCCCCTGGGTGGGGCCTGTTTCGTCATGACGCTTCGACAGGAACCGGATGAGAACGCGATCGCACTGGACGCGGATCCGTGACCATCGTGTGCAGGAACCGGGAACAAGGCCGAATCCTGGTTTTCTTCGCCGCGGGCCTCCTCTGGTCCTGCGGGACGGATCGTGAACCTTTTCGAGTGATGCCGCGGTGGACCGTGGCTCCCGAGCCGCTTTTTGACGTGGGGGCTGCGGAGGACACGCTGCACTCGTTCGGGGATGTGACCGGGGCCACTCGGTTGCCGGATGGGTCCGTGGTGGTGGCGGATCGGTTGAGTGCCTCCCTGCGGTACTTCAGCCCGGACGGCCGTTTCGTGCGCTCCGTGGGCCGGAAGGGGGAGGGGCCCGGGGAGTTCGACTACCTTGCCGCCCTCCGCCGCTGTGGGGACTCCCTGCATGCGCAGGACATCGCTCCCTGGCGGATAACCGTTTTTGACCTCCGGGGGACCCTGGCCCGCTCCTTCTCCATCACCAATCCGACAGCGGGGCAGTCTCCCTACCGGAGCGCCTGCAACGCCGATGGGGTGTATCTGAGCAACGGGTGGGACCTGTCATCGGTGGGGACACCGGGGAGGATCCGCTGGAAAGTCCCCTACTGGCTCTCCCACCCCGATGGTACCATTCGGGACACTCTCGGAACGCATCCCGGCTCCGAGCGACTCGGCTTTTCCTGGGGCAGTGCGCCCTATCCTCTGGGCAGGGAACCGGCGCTGGCCCTGGGCCGGGACGCCGCGTACCTGGGTTCCGCCGACAGCTTCGCCATCGAGGTCTACGGCCTCGACGGGAGTCATCTGCGCACCATCGGCCTGGATGAGCCGCCCCCCCGCACCACCGGGGCGGACGTGGCGCGCTTCAAGGTGCTCGACACTCTGGGGAAGCCGGCCCGCCAGCAACCGCAGATTGTCGCGGAGTGGCCCGAGGAATTCCCCCCCACCCTGCCCGCCTATACTCACTTTCTCGTCGATGGTGAGGAGCACCTCTGGGTCCGGCGCTACCCGGCGGGCGCAGCCGACACTGCCGCGTGGGTCGTCTTTGCGCCCGGCGGCGCTCCGGTGGCGGAGGTCATGCTCCCCGCGCTGTTCACCGCATACGAAATCGGGCGCGACTACATTCTCGGGCGGCTCCTCGACCCGGCGGAGGGGTTCCACCGGGTGGTCGTCTATGCGCTCGATCGTGGAGGTTCACGCTGACCTCCTCTCCCCATACGCGGCCCCTGTGGTGACCCCACCCCACCCCGGGTTGAACCACAGAGAACACGGAGGACACAGAGGGTTGACGGCTCCCACGACAGGTTCCCGATCCCGCACGGCGGGCCTCGGCAGGATGGGGGCCCTTCCACCCCCCAACAACAAATGCGGATGTTGGCGCGCGAGGCGTGGAGCGACGGGAAGCCCTCACCCCCGGCCCTTGCCTATAAAAGCGCCACCGGATCCCGGTCGAGCTGGATCCGCACCCCCCCCCTCTCGCCCCCGATGCGCGGAGACAGTGCGCGGACCATCCGCCCCAGGACCGGCGCTGCTCCCTTGAGAATCACGTGCCAGCGCCACCGGTCCCGGATGCGCGCCAGGGGGCAGGCGGCGTTCGTGCGTGCCCCAGCCCATCTCTGCCGGGGCGACGCCTTCCTCGTAAAAACCCTCGACTGACCAGGTATTGACGAATTCGTTGACCTGCTTCGGCTTGTTGGCAATCTGCGTGTCGCGCTCGGAGATATGGATGACTTTCGTGCCCGTGTGCAGCGCGAGCCGGGCGTAATCGCCCCGTTCCAGCGCCGTTTCCAGGCGAGCGCGGCGCGGGCTGTTGCCCAGTTCCGGCAGGATGCTGTTCGCAATCGCCTCTAGCCCCAGCTTTGTCCAGTGGCTAACCAGGCCGGGATTCGCGCCGTGCTCCACGATGATCGTCACGTCGTCTTTGCGCCACGCGGCGGTCTGCTTGCGCAGCGCCATGTGCCGCACGTAAAGCGTGCGCTCGGTCGGCGGCTTGTCCTCCATGCTGGCATAGGGATCCCAGACTTCGACCGAGGTGTTGATGTACATCACGTCGTGGTCGTGGCACCACTGCACCATCTCGCCGCTGTCAATATTCCAGGCCAGATCGATCAGCAGGTCGCCCGCGCTCAGGTACTTTTCCAGCGTCGCGGGCAGGTTTTCCGGGGTGATGTGATGCTGCACATACTTCATGCCCGCGTCCAGGCCCTCACGCATCCGCTCGCGCATGTCGAGCATATCCATGATCGTCAGCTTGGAGAAATCCATCTCAAGATGCCGGAGCAGCAGCGGCATCAGGCACTGCGACACCGACCCCGCACCGAGCAGCAGCACGCGCCCACCAAACGGAATCTTCATTGCACCCTCCGAATTAGTTTTGCGGCGTTTGCGCGGTTGTCCAGGCATTGTAGGCGGCCTCATCCACCAGTTCGCCGTTTTTGATCTGTTTATCGGTCAAACGGCGGTTGCCATCAAAAAACAGGTCAAGTTCCACGTTCTCGCGGCACTTGACGCCCCGCACCACTTTATGCACCCAGTAGCTGCCGCCATCATCGCTCAGGCTCAGGTCGTTGTTGCGGTCGATACGGACACGCACCACCTCCTCGCAGCCGCGCGGGCGCACGTAGTAGTACATGC
>JBGSKF010000011.1:0-1810 GCA_041741375.1 Gemmatimonadales bacterium
CGGGCGCGGGCGCGTTCGGCGACCGCGAACGCGGCGGCGACCCGCCCCCGGTGGAGGAGGGTGCGAATTGCGCCCTCGTACACCTGCCACCTTGGTTCGGCGATGCCGAGCCTGAGGTCACCCATCGACAGGCGACCCCGCCACGATTCCAGCAGATCGATACCCTCCAGAAAGAATCGCGAGGCGTCCGCCCGGCCCTCCAGTTCGGCCACGCTCCCCCGCAGGGCCAGGACATCGAGTTCCGCGTCGGGTGCGCCGAGCGAGTCGGCCACCGTCTCCGCCACCCTCACGAGCCGCCGGGCCGCGATCAGGTCTCTCCGCGCCACCGCGAGCCGGACCTGCGCCGCGAGAATCCGGAACCGCTCGAACGCAAAGCCACCGCGCACCGTCAGCGGAAGCGCACGCTCAAGGGTCGCCGCCGCGGAATCGGGGTTCCCCTCCGCCATGGCAATCAACCCCAGGTCAATCAGCGCGATGGCCCGGTAGATTGCGGGGGCAGCTCCGCTCAGGGGAAGCGATCGTTCGACCTGCTCACGCGCCGCGGTCAGGTTGTTCGCCTTGAGGTAATACTGCGCCAGCGAGTTGTGCGCGTACACCATCGAGGCCGAATCACCCAGGGCGCGCGCCGAGGCGAGGGACTGGGTCATCAGATCCACGGCCTGGTCGAGTCGGCCGGTGTAGGAGCGAAGCGCCGCCAGGTTGCTGATCAGATAGCCGCCGGTGGAGGTGTCGGAGACCAAGCGGGTGATGGCCAGGCCCTCCTCGTACGCCGCCGCCGCCTCGGTGAGCCGCCCCACCGCGGCGTACTCCACCCCCATGCTGTTGAGCACCCCCGCCCGCTGGTGCGGCGACTGCCCGTAGCGACGCTCCAGCGCAAGCGCACGTTCGGTTTCCTGCACCGACCGCCGGAAAAGCCCCCGCCGGGAATAGATGGTGCCAAGCTGGGTGTGAACCCGTGCTCGCAGTCCGCCCGCATCGAGCCGCTCGGCCAGGCCCAGCGCCCGCTCGCAGTCTTCGATCGCCTGCGCGGAGCGCCCGAGACGTGACGACAGCCCGCAGCGCATCAGATAGGTCCAGGCGTGGCGCGAGGAGTCCGAACCGGCCAGGAGAAAGGCGTCGCGGAGAGCCGCTTCGCTGCTGTCGGTGCGGGCCAGGCGCATCAGGGTCTCGGCCCACCAGAGCTGCGCCCGCCACCACCCGGCGGAGTCCCGCGCCAGGGCGAAGGAATCGCGCAAGCGGCGATACTCGGGATGCGCCTGGCGAAACCGTCGTTCGTCCCGGAGGCTGTCGGCGACGAAGAAGGGGGAGCTGTGGTCCCGTTCATCAACTCCCGCGCCGGTGCCGACGCACCCAACTGCGGTGGCGAGAGCCAGCAGAGAGACCAGGTCGCGACCCATCACGTCAGGGCGGATCGCCCGGAGCGAAGAGACGGAGAAGGGGGGAACGCGTCACCGGTCGTTGCATCCGGTCGAAGCCTTCCACCTCCAGGTAGGCTGAGGTGTGCCGGTCGGTGGGAGAGAGCGACGTGGCGGAGATGTCGAGGCTCGTGTCGGCCACCTCTCGCGTCAACAGCAGGCGTCCGTCCGCCGCAAAGAGCCGCACGCGATACACGGCCACCGTGGAGTCGGCCCGCCAGGCCGTGTGCCACGCGCCGGCTGACAATCCGATCCAGACAGCGAGGCTGTCCCCGACCCCCCGGATCGCATCCGGCGCGGCGGGATCGCGCGGCGTCAGCGCCCGCCAAGTTCCAAGCACCTCATATGCGTACCAAGCACTGCAAATGTC
Organism: Gemmatimonadales bacterium; assembly: GCA_041741375.1. Lineage (GTDB taxonomy): Bacteria > Gemmatimonadota > Gemmatimonadetes > Gemmatimonadales > GWC2-71-9 > OFTM291. The sequence goes on from JBGSKF010000011.1 coordinate 1,786, forward strand.
GCGATTTGTGTCCTGTGATTTCTGG
>JBGSKF010000012.1:0-6344 GCA_041741375.1 Gemmatimonadales bacterium
CTCCAGTGCTACACCCTCACGCTCGGCGATCGGACCTTCATCCACCAGCACGTGGTGGATGCCTGGACGGCCCAGCGCGCAGAGCCCGGGGGCAAACCCATCGGCCTGGCCTTTGCGCTGGCCGGGCTTCATCTTCACCTGGATCGAGGATTCACCGGCCGCGAAGTCCAGCGGGCCCACATGGCCATGGCACGGGCAACGAAGGAATGGCCCTGCTTTCCGATCCCGGAGGATCGAGGCACCGTCACCGCCATCGACGTGATGCGGGCCGCTCCCGGTCCCGACCGGGTGCGGGCGATCGATTCCTGGTGCGCCTCGGTGTGGGCCGCGTTCCACGAGAGCCACCAGGCGGTCGCAGAAGTCGTGGAGCGCCACGTAGGCCATTCGAAGCGGCCCTGAGACGTTTCGTTCCGCGTTTCTTGACAAGACGCGCAGATCGGGCATACTCTGGTGGCCGGCCATTGTTGCATCTCTCCCTCGGCTCCGCACAACGCACCAAGGAGCCGTGACTCGAGAGCCAGCACTACCCCGGCCGACCTCGATGGAGATCCGCACATGAAGCCATACACCTGCGCCCTGCTGCTCCTGATGGCGATGCAGTCGGCAGCCTCTGCCCAGCAAATCCCTCGGCAATCCCTCGAGGACAGCCTGATCGGCTGGACCAAGGTCCACCGGTTCGCCGCCCCCCGAGCGCCGATCACGGTCGATGGCAAGCGCTATTCCTCGGCCCAGTTGGGCATCGCCGATTCGCTGGCCAACTGGATGCAGGCCAGCTACACGCCCAGAGGCGCCCTGGGACAGATCATCCCGATGGTTTCTCCCAAGCCGGGTTTGTACGACAAGAATGATGCCGCCTTGCCACAGACCTACGGCGCCGTGGCCCATACCTACATGGAGCTCAAGCACGACAAGAACCGAAAGCTGGTCCTGTACTCCTCAGCCCACCTGACCTGGTCCATCAGAGCCCATCACGTGTTCGGTGAGCCCGTACAGGTGTTGAATACCCCCACGCAGCACTATTTCCTGATGCCCGGTGCGGTCCAGTCGGCCGTGGAGAAGGCGCAGAGCAAACGGTACGACCTTTCCGGTCACCCGGCGGTGAAGCGCTTCATCACGTACTTCAACGATCAGCTCAGGAGCAGTACTGCCAACGCGACCTTCGTGGTGCTAAGCAGGGACAACAAATCGCCGTTCGTCCAGATCACCAAGGCGGAATACCTCGACAAGCTGGCCGGTGCCGTCGAACGAAAGCACGCTGCCGAACGGGACGAGGCCATCAAGGGCTGGCCGGAAGGGAACGCGAGGGCCAACGCCCTCCGGGCCGCGGACGACCGGTACAGCACACGCGTGGGCCTGCTGGCGAGTAACCGGGAGAGGTACGCCGGCCGCCTGCAGGAAGCCGCCGAGGTCTTCTCGATTCAACCCGATGAGTTGCTGGAGAACTACAAGGACGTGTTCGAAGGGAGCGGCGGCCCGGGGGGCGAGCGATACCCGGTGTACAAAGTCGACCCGGAGATGGCCGAGCTGGCGAAGACCGACCAGCCCCAGTGGATCACAGTGTGGTGGGACGGAGACCTGCTCGACCCGGTCGGCAAACAGCAGCATGACGCCATCCTCAACAATTTCGATTTTCAGTATGTGTACGACTTTTTCTTTGCCCCCGAGAAGGTCAAAGGACGGCCCTATAAACCGCTGCGTTCGCCTGAGTTCAGGGAGCCGGTCGTGGTGAAGGCGGCATCGGAAACCTCCCGGAAGAGCGCCTCGGATGCCAGCGTGCATCTTTTCGAGGATTTTTCCACCACGGCCGTCGGTCGGTCCCCGAATGGATGGACCGTTGGCCGGACCTCGGGTACGGTCGCGAACCTCGACGGATTGCCCGGCAACTGGGTGGTCATGGCGGGGGACGCGAGGCTGGCTCCCACGCAGATGCGGCCGCTGCCGCAGAACTTCACCCTCACCTACGAGCTGGTGGCCATGCAGCACTTCACCTGGGGCGCCAAGGGACTGACGCTTCAATTGGCCAGCGAGAAATCCCCCGGCCATGCCGAATCATTCCTCCAACTGAAGTTGCGGCCGGGTTATGATGGCAGGGAGGGAGAGGCGGTCATCGAAACCCGGTTCCCGGCGGGTTACCTGAGCGGCACCAAGTGGCTCACCGCCCCCGGATTTTCCAACGACAAGCAAAACAACCGCATCACGGTGTCAGTCAAGAAGACCGGTGAAACATTGGAAGTGTCTCTTGACGGAAACAAGATTGCCAGATTCGAAACGGCCATTCCTTCCGGTCTCTTGTTCAATGCGATGTCCTTTTTTGTTCCGGGCAGCGCCTCGGACGAGAAGGACAGATTCTATATCAGTCAGATCAGGATCAGCAAGGAATAGGGAGTCTTGAAGTGTGAAGGACGAAGTGTGACCTCACACGTCAAGCTTCCATTCCCCGGGGTGACACCCCCAGCGTAATCCAGGGTCCCCCACGCGGGCGAAAGTATTTCGCCCCTACGTCAAAACGTCCCCCTTGCGGATCCTCTGGTGCAGCGGGCTCGGGATCGGTCACCCCTTTGCGTGACCTTCGAACGGGCCCCTTCTAACTTCCAAATTTCACCATCAGACCTGCGATGGACCCCGGCTCCCCGCTTTCGCGGGGACCAAGGTTCGCCGGGGTACGCTCCGGTGTGAGTTCCATGCGCCGTTTTCCAAAACAGAACAAGAGTATTATTCTTGTTCATGCGACCGGAACCAGCCGAGCCACAGCAGAACCGCAGCCGACGCACCCACAAGGCCATTCTCGACGCGGCCTTGGAACACCTTGCCACGAAACCATTTCACGACGTTTCCGTCACGGAGATTGTGACCCGGGCTGGTGTCTCTGTCGGGGCGTTCTACTCCCGCTTCGCGTCCAAAGAGTCCCTCCTCGACGCCCTCGACGCTCAGATGTGTGATGAGTTCCACTACCTGCTGGACAAGGCCTTTCCCGACACCGAGGAGGAGGTCCCGGAGCCCGTCACCCCTGGATTTTCCCAGGGGCCCACGGAGATCCTCGCCCGCTACACCTCAGCCAATGTTCGCTTCTGCCGCACCCATCGGGGCCCCCTCCTCGAGATCCAGCGCCACGCCGACCCCCCCTCCTCCACCCGATCCGCGCGCTGGCGGCGCCTTCACACCATCGCCCAGACCCGAATCGCCTCCCGTCTCCAAGAAGCCAACACGACCCTCCCGACCGGCCTTCGGCTCCATCTCGCCCTCTTTATGATCCGCGCGGCCACCCGGGATGGCGTCCTCCGGGACGCCCTGCGGGAATGCCCGGTCGCCATCAACGACGACATCCTGGTCCGCGAGATCGCCCGGTCGGCAGTGTCGTACCTCGCATCCTCGCCCTGAGTCCCCTGGGTGCCGGGGAGCGGGGGAGCGGGGTCCCGAGAGTCATGGGTGCGTCACCCCGGCGAACGCCGGGGTCCACTTCACGCTTCAAACTTCGAACTTCTAACTTCCCAGGCCCATGTCGCCTGGCTGACATTGATTTCCGAGTGGACTTGTCGCATACTCTCCGGGCTGGTTCTTCACCACCCGCATGATCCGGAGGTACCCATGACCGCTCGCATCTCACAGGGCTTGTCGAAGGTCCGGGGGCTGCTGGGGGTTGCCGCCCTTGGCCTGATCACCGCCTGCAACACCGCTGGCCAAGCCACTGGTGCCCCTGCCGCGACCCAGGAAACCCCCGCGTGGCTCGCCCAGCTCGACGGCTCCCATCGGATGCTGTTCGACGCCGCGGCTCCCGGCGGCGGCATCCCCCTCGTTCACGTCATGAACTACTACGACACCTTCAACAAGGCGTACCAGGTGACCGACGCCGATGTCGACGCGGTGTTGACCTTCTATGGCGGCACCACCTTCTACGGCCTGAGCGACTCGATGTGGTCCAAGTACCAGCTCGGCGCCTTCACCAACGCACAGGACGCGAGCGGCGCTCCCTTTACCGCCAATCCGTGGCGCACCAGCCCGACCATCCTGGGCGGTCCGATGCCGCAGGCGAGCGTGGAAACCTTGCAGCAGCGTGGCACCACCTTCATCCTCTGCGACAACGCTCTCGGCGTCATGGCCGGGATGGTGGCCCAGGCCCGGGGACTCGAATCCGACGCGGTGTATGAGGACATGAAGGCCAACATTCTCCCCGGGGTGACCCTGGTGCCCGCGATGGTGATCGCAATCGACCAGGCGCAGCAGGCGGGAGTGTCATACCATCGGCAATGATCAATGATCAATGATCAATGACCAATGATCAGGGAACAATGATCTTCATCCTGGATTCCCTTATTGTTCATTGTTGATTGCTGATTGTTCATTGTTGATTGTTCATTGTCCATTGGAGTCCGTCATGTCGCCTTGGCTCACCCGATCCGGTCTTCTCTTGTCCCTGGCGGTCCTCTCCGGGTGCGGGAGTCCGCCGGACAGTTCTCCGGTGCCTCCACCTCCCGCAGTGCCTGCCGGGGAGGTGGATCCCGCCGTCGAGTTGATCCTCGCGGCCTCGATCCGGGCGATGGGGGGAGCGGAGGCGGTGGACACCATCCGGTCCATCGACGCGGTCGCCGACGGGACCGGTCCGGGCGGGAGTTTCCAGACCCATGTGTCCAGCTCCCGGGACGGCCGGATGCGTTTCATGCAGATCACCCCGGGTGGTCATTTCGCGGCGGGGGTCGACTCTGCCGGATCGTGGCATGTCGCGGGCGACTCGACGGTTCCCCTGGACTCAGCCACCCGTTCATTTCTCCGGGGCCACGAGCTGCACATGCTGGCCCTGGCGCCCACGTCCCGGTGGCGTCCGATCGCGGCCACCGGTCCGCTCACGGTCCAGAATCGGGAGGCGATCGGGGTTCGTTTCGCGGACGAGATGGGGAGCGAAGCCACCCTGTTCTACCGTCCCACGGACACCTTGCCACTCGGATACCGGCTGCTCGATCACAGCAGCGCCGGGGCCCCTCCGGTCGAGGTGCTTTTCGGTCACTGGGGGGTGCACGGCGGTCCGCCGCTCTTCACCGACGCCATCTTCGCCCAGGGCGAGGAGAAGGTGAACTGGCATTACACCCGGGTCGGGGTGAACACCGCCGCCGACTCCCTCTTCCGGCGACCGCGCCGGTAGTGCCGCCCGTGCTTGTGCCCCGGAGCCCACTCCCACACATTACGGTCATGTCTTTCGGTCGCACCGTGCACCGCGTGGCCCGGATCCGGGTGCTCCTTCCGCTGGCAGGTCTCCTGCTCGCGCTGGGAGTCACCCCGGCCTGGGCCACCGGCCATGAGTCGCACGGGGACCACCAGGCGACCGCCGAGCACTGCGCCCCGGACCCCCATCCGGATCCCGCCGGACACGGGGCGCTGACGGATCCCTTTTCACCCGGGGTGGACACGCAGTCCCCCTGCGACCAGTGCCCGGACAGTTCCTGCGACGGCGGCATGCAGTGCGTGGCCGGCCTCGCCGGACCGGTGGGCGAGGCCTCGCTCCCCGTCACCCTGTCCCTGCCCCCGTTCGGCCCTTCACAGCCTCCCGTTCCGCAGGCTCCGCACTCGGCCGACACCGCACCTCCGGTTCCCCCACCCAACATCCTGTCGGTTCGCTGATCTGATCCGGGACTTTCCCGGCTCACCTTGAACTGACGAGGATTCCATGGCAGTACTGTCCGCAGCCACCGTGGTGGCTGTGCTCATCGTGGGCGGTCCGTCCGCCCCGAGGGTCTCCGACACCCTCCCCCTCTCCAGGGCCATCGCGAGGGCGATCGACGCCAACCCGATGCTCCGGGCCGAACGGCTCGGCGCCCGGGCGGCCACGGAGCGCATCGCGCAGGCCGGCGCATGGCCCAATCCCGAACTCGGGTTCGGGCTCATCAACCGGCCGATCCAGACCTTCAACACGGAGGACCGGATGACGATGAACACCGTCCGGTACTCCCAGGGCATCCCCTGGCCCGGCAAACAGCGTCTTGGTCGCAGCGAGGCGACCCAGCTCGCCGTGGCCGATGCCCTGCAGGCCGACGACACGGAGGGTCTGCTCGCCGCCCGGGTGACGGCGGCCTACTACGACCTCGCCGCGACGGGTCGAGTCCTCGCGGTGATGCGGGAGACGCTCTCGCTCCTCCGCGCCTTCCGCGAAACCGCCCTCGGGCGCTACGCCTCGGGGACCACGGTCCAGCAGGATGTGCTGCAGGCGGAGGTGAATGTCGCGCGCATGGAGGCTGACGTGGCCGTGCGCGAGCAGGAGCGGCTGGCACAGGCGGCGCGGTTCAATGCGCTCCTAGCCCGGGATCCTGCGACGCCCGTCGGGGCGCTCCACCTCCCCGCCATCGACGCGGGCCCTC
>JBGSKF010000013.1:0-2318 GCA_041741375.1 Gemmatimonadales bacterium
CAGGCCAGCGCGTGGGCGGGGCGCACGGCCTCGAAGGAGCGGCCCAGGCCGGCGTCCTCCGCCCGGCGAACGGCAAGACCGGCGCCGAGGAGCCATCGTCCCCACGCCGACCCGAAGGTCATCGCGTACGCGTGTCGGCTCCAGGCATGGTCGGTGAAGATCCGGACGTACCAGGGTGCGTACGCAAACGGGTCCACGAGCACCACTCGCCGGATCCGATGGCGCACCACGGGAATAGCAGACAGAACGGGATAGGCTCCCGCACAACTCGATACCAGGGTCACCTCCGTGGCCGGGTGCGCATTGATCACGTTGGCAAGCATGGCGCCCACCACGTCCACGTTCCACGCCGGGGGCGGGGGGGACGTCCCGAATCCGGGGAGATCGACCGCCATCAACGTGGCCGAAGAGGGGACCAGGGGCACCAGCGGGTCGAAGGTGCGGTGATCGCCACCCCATCCGTGGACACCCACCACGAGGTGATTACCCGAGCCGTGCGTGCACCGGAACATCCCGGGCGATCCTTTCCGCTGTCATCCGTCCTCCCAGGACCACCATCGGCATGCCAGTCCCCGGGGTCGTGCTCGCGCCAACGTAGTAGAGCCCCCGGATGTCGGGGGATCGATTCGGGGATCGCAATGGTCCGATCTGCCGCAGGGTGTGCGCCGCCCCGAAGGCGCTGCCCTGGTAGAGTCCGAAGCGACACTCCCACTCCACCGGGGTCCAGACCTCCTCCTCCACGATGCGATCCGGAGTGAGTGTCACCCCATGGTGCGCCAGCCGTGCGAGCACCGCCAGCTTCTGACTCGCCGCCACGTCGCTCCAATCGGTCGGCCCGAGATCGGCGAGTGTGGGCGTGGGGACGAGAACGAACAGCGTGGTGTCGCCCGGGGGTGCCAGGCCGGGATCGGTGGCGCTCGGCTGGGCCACATAGAACGGGAGATCGGCGGGGATCCTGCCTCGGGTCATCAGGTCGGCAAAGGCGCCCTTGTAGTCGCCGGGAAGGAAGATCGTGTGATGACCGAGGCCGGTGTCGTCGAGAGTTCCGCGAATCCCCCAGTACCAGGTGATGACGCCGGGAGTCATCCGGGTTCGGCTCGCCCGCTCGGCACCCCGGGCTCCGGCCGGCGCATGCCCGAGGAGAACGGTATCGGTGGTCGGAACATCCACATTGCTGACCACGACCGAGGCCGCCACCGTCCGCCCGTCTCCCAGAACAACCCCCCGGACGGCCCCCTCCCCGACGTCGATGCGCGCCACCCGGGTTCCGGTGCGGATCTCCACGCCGAGATCCCGGGCCAGCGTGGACATCGCGCCAACCAGAGAATGGATCCCTCCCCTCGGGAGCCAGAGCCCCCGGCTCAGTTCCCCATAGGGCAGGATGCTGAAAATCCCGGGAAGGTCGAAGGGCGAGCCGCCCAGGTACATCGCGTACGATCCGAGCGCCTCGCGCAGGTGCCGGCTCCGGAAGAACCTCCCCAGTTCCCGGTCGAGCGACCGCCAGACTCCGGTGGTGAGCGCCTCACGCACCGTCAACGGGCGGATCCAGTCGAGGAGTCCCTCGGCGTTGCGTGTCACCAGCTTCTCGAAACTGATCCGGTACTTGCGCTCCCCATCCGCCAGCCAGGCTGGCAGGGCGATGTCGGCTTCGGGCTCAAACTCCCGCACGGCGGCGAGGAGAGAGACGTAATCCCCGCTCAGCTGGAGCCGGCGCTGATCGGGCCACTGAAAGGCCACCGACGGCTCCACCGGCAGCAACTCCACCGCCTCGTCGAACGAACGACCCGCTGCGGCAAAGAGGTCGCGGAACACCCAGGGATAGTTGAGCAGGGTGGGGCCGGTATCCCAGGTGAATCCGTTCCGGTGGATCCGATTGGCCCGCCCTCCCAACGTGTCGTTCGCCTCCAGCAGGAGAACCGCCCGTCCGTGCAGGCGGAGATGAATGGCCGCCGAGAGTCCGCCGAGCCCCCCGCCGATGACCACGACCGGCGGGACGCCGTGGAGAGACTCCCCGAACGTGGAATCGGTCGTCGGAATCGATCGCAGGCGGGACGGACGGAGGGCGGCGATCGTCATGCCGGCTCCAGGTTCATCCACGCCATCGGGAGGCGCCAGTACTTGCTCGGCGGGAGCACCTGGAGCTTCCGGCGCATCGGAACCGATTCGCGACCATGATGCGACACCATGCCCCGGGTGGCCAGACGCCGGTTCAGCTCGCCATACACCCGGATGCAGCTCTCGATGGCCAGGCGGCTGTCGGGGGCAAAGGCATCGAGGTCGGCCGCGGCATCCCGTTAACCGGCGTCGGCCACCGCGGC
>JBGSKF010000014.1:0-15419 GCA_041741375.1 Gemmatimonadales bacterium
CCCGCCACGGTCGGCAAGTGGCGGCGGCGGTTCCTCACGGACCGCGTGGCTGGGCTGCGGGACGAGCCGCGGCCCGGCACGCCGCGGCAAATCACCGATGCGCAGGTCGAGGACGTGGTCATCCGCACGCTGGAGAGCACCCCGACGGGGGCGACCCACTGGAGCACTCGTGATATGGCGAAGGCCACCGGCCTCAGTCATATGACCGTCAGTCGGATCTGGCGCGCGTTTGGCCTCCAGCCGCACCTCGAGGAGACGTTCAAGCTCTCCCCCGACCCGCTGCTCATCGACAAGGTGCGCGACATCGTGGGCCTGTACTTGAATCCCCCCGACCACGCCGTGGTCTTCTGTGTCGACGTCAAGCCGCAGATCCAAGCGCTCGATCGGACCGCGCCGCTGCTGCCGCTGCAGCCCGGCCAGGTGGAGCGCCGGACCCATGACTACCAGCGGCACGGCACCACCTCGCTGTACGCGGCCCTGAACGTGCAGTCGGGCGAGGTGACGGGCCGAACTTTCTCCCGGCAGCGGGCCCGCGAGCTGCGCGCCTTTCTGAACGAGCTGGAGGGCACCGTGCCGGAGGGTCTCGAGATCCACATCATCCTCGACAACGCCAGCACGCACAAGAGCGCGCTCATCCGTCGCTGGCTCGCCCGCCATCCGCGCTTCCACTTCCACGACACCCCCACCTACGCCTCCTGGATGAACCTGGTGGAGCGCTGGTTCTCGGCGCTGACCACCAAGCAGCTCCGTCGCGGCGTGCATCGAAGCGTGCGGGAGCTCATCGCCGCCATCCGCGAGTTCATCGCGGTGCACAACGCCACCGGCAAGCCGTATGTCTGGGTCAAGACCGCCGACGAGATCCTCGCCAGCATCGCGCGCTTCGCGCAGCGCACCCTCAAAGCTCACGGAGCCCACTGAGTTATGTCGCTAATCACTGTTACGGGACACTAGAACGGGGAAGCAGAGTCGTTGCACCAAATACAACCGCAGCCACGAGCAGCAGGAGGGCGGTCGCATTCTTCACCCGTTCACTTCGGGCCCCTATGATCCCGCTGGCTGTGTGATTCCCCAATTCCTAGCCTCCTCTCGATTCCCATGCCGAGATGTGTAACTTCGCGGTTCGAATGATCACCCTCCATATAATCAAGTGGCAAGATGTAGGCCAGAGAGCCAGAGCCAGAGCCAGAGAGAGAGAGAGAGAGAGAGAGAGAGAGAGAGTTGTCAACAAATAACTTACAATCGATCGACCAAACAGAGACCGACCCGCACCTAAAGCCCTCTGTGTCATTTCGACACGCGTCAGAACGTATTCTCCGCGTGTCGCAACGACACACCTGGGAATCATCCCAAACCTCGGGACACGATCCCCGAATAAATACCCGGAGATAATCGCCAACTTCAGTGGGCGGACCTGATGTTGCTCGATCTCGACGCTCCCGCGCTGGCCGGGGCGACACCCGAGACCCTCCTTCCGGCCTTCGTCTTCGGTGCGGGGACATCTGCGGTGGCGGGGACCGCAGTGGGAGGCGAGTGGACAATGAACAATGACCAATGATCAATGAACAGTGCACAGTGAGCACTGAAAACTGAAGACTTCACACTTCCCTGCCGCTCACGCGGGATGAATCCCGCGCGATGCACCTGCGGTGACCGGCGCAGAAACGCCATCCCCTTTCACTCCTCACAACTCACTCTTCCCTTCTCTATCGGGTCCAGAGCGCGAGGACTCCGCAGTTGGCCCCCGGCTGGTTGAACTCCACCGGCATCTCCGACGCGGACCGGTAGAACTCGATCGCGGCGAGCTGGTTGACGGGAATGTCATCCAGATTGGGGGGCTCGGTTGAGAAGGCGAGCTTCACCCCATCCAAAAACACCAGAGAATAGCACACCTTCGGGAGAGGGTCCGGATCGGGTCGGGGTCGGGGTTCATACTGGATTGTCCCCGGTTGGGTGCTTCCGGGGAGGATTCGTCCACCCCCCACCGCCACAAACCGTTTGCCCTTCCAGCGGATGATCCGCGCTCCGGGAACCCCTTGGAGCACCTCAGCGAGTCGCCGATGCTCCAGGGTTCGAAGCAACGAATCATCCCAGAACTTCCCGCCCACGTTGAACTGTCGGCGCCGGGCCCACTCCCGAAGCTTCACCGGCACTTCCTCCGGCCCCCGGGCCTTCGTCTCCACCTCGGGCAGCACGATGGCTTCGGCAGCAAGCTGGACCTCCACCGTCGTCGTCCCCGTGTCCCCCATGAAGCTCCGGAACATCACGAACGGCGCGTATCCGAGGCGGCGGAACACCACTTCGTACCGGCCGGTGGGAATTCCCCTGACAACGTACTCGCCACTGCTGTCGGTGACACCCCGGAGCCTAGCCTCAGTGAGCACGACTTCGACACCGGGGAGGCCCGCACCACTGGTGTCCACCACCTGGCCACGGAGGGTGTGCTGCGCGTGGAGCGAACCGCCTCCCGGCAACAGGACAAGGAGAGCGATTGTGCCCGAGCATGCGATCATGCCGAACGAACACCGCGCAAATCCACCGCTACCCTCCATGCGATCCGCCTTTCCGTTCGGGTACTCCGCCAACACCTGTCCCCCCTCGCTTCCCACTCCTCACTTCTCACTCCTCACCTCCCCTACCGGGTCCAGAGAGAGAGGACCCCACACGTGGAGGCCGTGTTGAATTGAGCCGGCATTTCCGACGCGGAGGTGAACACCTCTATCGCCGCGAGTTGCTGGACCGGGAAGCTGTCGAGATCAGGAGGCGTTGACGTGGACCCAGACCTCCAGATCATGGCACCGTCCAGATAGACAGACATGTAACAGGCGGTGGGCGCTCCGATTGGAGTCGGTCGCCGCGACAGGCTGATGGTCCGGGTCCCAGTCGCGGCGCCGTACCCGGCGCCGTTAGTGAACCGCACCCGCCGGAATCCGATGACACGGCGCAGAACTTCCTTGAGCTGGCGGTGTTCGTTCTCCCGCAGGAAGGCGTTGTCAAAGAAGGTGCCTTCCCCCCGTTCCCGCCGTTCCGCCCACGCCCGCAGCTTGGCCGGCACCGCCTCCGGTCCCCGGGCCTTCGTCTCCACCTCGGGCAGGACCACCGCCTCTGTGGCCAACTGGACATCCACCACCGTCGTCCCTGTGTCCCCCATGAAGCTCCGGAACATCACCAGAGGTGTGTATCCGAGGCGGCGGAACACGATCTCGAACCGGCCGGCAGGAATGTCAATGACCGCGTATCGGCCCCGGCTATCGGTGGTGGCACGCCGGCCGGCTCCTACCAGGATGACGTCCACCCCCGCCAGATCCGCACCTGTCGTATCCACGACGGACCCGCGGAGTACGTGCTGGGCGTGGAGTGAAGATCCCCCCAGCAACAGGGCAAGGAGAGCGATCATGCCCATGTGTGTGATCATGCAGCTCGGAAACCGCACAGATCCACTTCTATCAAGCCACATACAATCCCTCCTTCCTTGGCCCCGGATCGTACACCAGTACTGCTACCGCTCCGCGATACTCTGTGAGGGGGAGCTTTACACTTCCCCCGCTGCGGGCCGCTCGCGAACGGTCTCTACACACTTCACTCTTCACCCTTCTCACTTCACTCTTCTCATCGTCCTCCCAGCTCGACCAGGAGCAGGGTCTCCCCCGCCCCGACCGTCTGGGTTCTGCGGATCGCGCCACCCGATGCCTCGAGAACAGCGGTGATCTCCGAACCGAGCGCAATCCCGCAGACCAGAACGAGCCCCTCCTCATCGGTCGTACCCCGAGCAGTCGGAGCAGGCTTCCACCTCCGCACGATCACGCTACCCAACTTCACGTTCAGCGCCTCGTCTCGTCCGATCGTAATCGTGACCGGGACATCCGGAACCGCTATCCGCCCCACCGCATCCACGACCCGCACGATCACGCTGCCGTGGCCCTCTGCCTGGTCTGGGCAGCCCAAGAGCGCCGGGCCGACCCTGTTCCGCGCACCGACTGCTTCGGAGCCGACACTCTTCCCCCGCCGCCCCGGCACAATCTCCAGCGCCTGTGCCACGACCTCCGCCTCGCCCCCACCCACATGCCATCCCACCACGCCGAGCCGTGTCGAGCGCGTTCCTCTCCCCGACACCACATCCCGTTCGGGAACCCCGATGACCGGCGTCTCCACGAGCCACCGGTTCACGATCCAACCCACCCCGGGCACCGAGGCGAAGGTGACCTGGCCCCCGAAGGAACCCGCCACACGAAGCACCTCAGGAACATTCACATACTCGAAGGTGACCTCCCGGAGATCGGCCCCCCCGCGATCGAGCCAGAGGGTGCCATTGATCTCGGGGACGGTCCGGCCTGCCAAGGGCACGAACCGGAGGCCGACCAGGCCTTCCGCTCGCCGGGATTCCACATCGAGACGGAAGCAGTGCGTCTCCAGGAACGAATCGTCCAGCAGCATCCGGGCGTCCGGAACCTGGAACACGGCGCGACTTCCCCGGACTTCGATGAACCCGTCGTCCCGTATTTCCGCCGAGCCGCTGCTCCGGAACGGTGGCTCCCGGGTGTAGCTCGCAACACTCCGGGCGGAGTCCCGGGGCTGGCGACGACGATTCAGGATCTGTTCCCAGCGCCATCGCCAGACCAGGGGCCGGACCGATTCCTCCGTCAGGAGGACTACACTGAGCGCCTTGCGCGCCTCGGCCCACACCTCTGCCGACGCGGTGCCGGCCACGCCCCGCGCATCACACGCGACATCGAGCGCCACTACGTTCATATCCGGGAGCACGAGCTGCCGGGGCGCCAACGCCACGCGATGGCGCACGGTGTCCCGCGCGGTCGAGAGAGTGAACGGGCCCACCGTAGCGGTCTGCGATCCGATCCGGCTGACCTCCAGCCGATACCGGCCCGGTTCCACCCCGAGGACCTGCACCATCCCCTGCAGGTCGGTGAGCCGACGAGCCCGGATCGCCCCGTCTGCTCCCAGAAGAGAGACGAGCGCGCTCGGTGCCGCCGCCCGGGTGGCGGAGTCCACTACCCGGACCTGGACGACCTGACCGGAGAGGTGGCCCGGACCCAAGGCCCAGAGCGTGGCCCACCAACAGACTGTTCGACGCATTTGCGTGCCTCCACTCTATCGTCTGTCCTTCTCTTGCTACTGCCCTTCTCGTGGTACGCCTGCCCGTGATCTTTCAACTCCTACACGCTGGCGAGGCCCATCCACTTTTCCTTGGATCGACCCCGCCTCACGCATCTGGGCTACGACGTTCGGGACCACAAGGGATTCCCGTGAGAACCTCCTCGTGGACCCCACGAGTCACGGTTCGAGGGTGTCTCCCGTGCAATCCGCGAGATCACAGAACGCGGTCGGATGAGACTCACAGAAGTTCTGAGAACTACCCTGGGGACCGACGCAGAGGAAACCAAACCCCGGCCCGTCAATGGGGGGTTCCTGGGCATCCAGCCGACTCGCCCGCTCGCCGACATAGAGGTTGGCCGCGACCAGCGCTCCCACCAGCAGCAGCATCCTGATCAGACCCACGTCCTTCAGTTTCGACATCCTGTACTCCTTGGTTGAGGTTGGTACCGCTAATCAGGGAAAGGATCCCGGGCCTCAGGTGCCTGGCAGGCATCGTCCGGGAACCGCCACCTGAAAACGTGGGGGAGGTCGTCCTCCCCGAAGACTCGTGTGTAGACCCCATTTCCATCCGCATGGAGCGTCCGGGCATCCTTTGCCGGCACCCGGATGACATCCAGCACCCGCCGCTCCCGGACACTGATCCGGAGCCACGCGGTGGCCGTGCCATCGGTGAAGGACCTCCGGGTCGAACCCAGCCACCAAGGCACAACCACCTGCATGCAGGAGTGCCGTGGCCTGCGGACGCCACCGAGCAAAGGGGAAAAACGTCAGGAACTTCCGGTACTGCTCCCGTTGCTCAGTTCGGGGCATCTGCCGTAGCCAGCTCCGACTCCTGAACGAGGTCCGGGCCACATACGTGATACCATATCGGCTGGTGATCTCCCGGTCTGCCTCTCTCACTTCCACATGCCGGACCGGCCAAGCAAACCGGATCACCCAACCCAAATCGGTTCGCACCTCCAGGACGCTGTCCCCCCGTTCGATCGTCCCCCACCACCCCGGACCACTGGCCCAGAGAGACCGGGACTCGTAAAGAACCTCCCAGAAGGTGGCCGGTCGCCGCTCACTTGCCACGGACCTGACAACCGACGGAGGCGATTCGAGCACCACCATCGTGTCCATCGAGACAGTGTTCTCCGCGGCGAGCAATCGGAGCAGGAAACCCGCCGCCTTGAGGACGGTGTCCGCAGCATCGACCAACTGTTCTGGAGGTTGAACATGCACAACGACCGAGGAATCATCGTGGGCACTGAGTCGGCGAGACCAGTCTTCGATCCCGCTCTGAATCGGGAAATCCTGGAACAACGCAGGTCCCCGATTCAGGTAGGACATCCAGTCACCGCCGACCCCGACCTCGTCAGTCGTCAGCACCTGCCCAGTGGAACCGTCGAAAACAGAGAGGATCCCTCGGTTGGCAAGCGCCTGGAGCACGGCAATCCTGCTGCCCATCGCGGCCAAGGCCACCGGATACCGGAACTCGCCCGGCCCGGAACCTTTTCGGCCCAGCGTCCTGAGCAGTCGCCCCTCCGGGGAGAACACCTGCACGTTCTCCGGCGTGAGCACCGCCACCCGGCCATCGGCGAAGGTGGCCACATCGATCACGTTCGACACCTCCGCGGGCACGAGGTCGAGATCGGACCGGAGCTCGGTCACCCGGTGGTTCCCCGTCGTCCCGATGCCCAGGGGCACCACCGCCACCCGAACCACCGTCGTGTCCCCCGCCTCCGCGACGATCTCCGACAGGGGTTCGTCCACGCTTCCAGCTGCACTCTCGCAACCACCGATGAGCACCATCCCGAGGATCATGCAGGGGATCGATCGAGCCTTCCAGCCGTGGGTCATCATGCCCCCTGCTCCCGGCACGATGCCTCCAGCGCCTCCGGTCCAGCCCCACGCACCAGCTCCTCGGGAGCGGCCCCCGGCATCCGCACCACCCGCAGGCTCCGGTCCACCGCGAACACCGTCGGGGTCCCGATGACGCCCATCGCCCCGCCCTGATCCGCCGACGCCAGTACGTACACGGGAGACGGAAGACCGAACTCCTCATGGAACGCCTCGATCTTGTCTGGCCTGTCGGGGAGGGAGAGCCAGAGGACGGTGGGATCGAAATCGGCCCGCACTGCGGGGGGAGACTTGGCCCAGGCCGCAGCCGCCCGGCGACAGGCACCACAGGTGGTGCTGTACACGATCAGGAAGGTGCAGGGAGCCGCGGATGATCTCGCCAGGGCGGTGGACAGCGGTATCGATCGAGACTCCCCGGACCGGCTCGCCTCCACCGGTGTCACGGGCAGATCGGGCAGAGTGTCCCCGATTCGAATGACCCGGTCTTCCCAGAGGGGAGCAGCATCCGACACCTCCACGGCGCGCTCCGAGCTTGCGGGCCACACCAGTTGCCCCACCAGGGCGAGGGCCAGCAGGCCCGCGACTCCACGCAATGCAGACAGTCCGATTCCCTGCTTCATGCCAACCTCCTGTGCCAAAACCCGCGCATCAGTCCTTCGTCTGCCATCCTGCCGACTTCCCACGGCGGAGCACTGCCATCACTACCACGCCTCGTGCAGAACCCCCGCAGTGTCAGGTGACGTACGCTTTCAGCGACCGCCAGAGTACGCCTTCCTCTCTATAACGTACGACGCCCCCGATTCTCCCTACACGACCGTCGCATTCCACTCCCACAGCCCCTTTCCGTCCGCCCTCGCAAACCAGCCCGGTCGGGCCGTCGGTGAGCCTGACCCTCTCACCAGAACCACCACGGCGGTGTGCTCGTTACCTCAGGCATCCCTCGTCGAGAGTCACGCGGCCCCCGGGCCGGGGAAGAGAGGAGCGACATGACAGGCAGCAGGGGCAGGAGCGGATCTCGCCACGATCGCCGGAGCCGTGACGGGCACGTGACACTCCTTGGCGGACCCAGGTGGCACGGTGTGCCGGGAGGCACCGATGGCACATCGTGAGCCCCGGACCGACCCGTGGCCGGAGGATGTCGAGACGGCATACCGGCAGCACCTCGAGACGCTCCTGGGCCACGCAGGAGAGGTGTGTCCCGATCACGGTTCCGCCGAAGACGCCTGCCACGACGTGTTCCTGCGGATCGTGAGAACTCCACGATCCTCCGAATCGCTCAGCCTGTCCTACCTGGTGGTCGCCGTGCGGAACGCATGCCGGGATCACCTGCGCCGCGAACGGAAACGGCAGCCGCTCGACCCGACCGTACCCGAGCCGAGGACCACCACATTACCTGAGCGTCAGGAGGACACCCGATCCCTCCAACTCACCCGCTGGAGGCTGTCTCTGTCCGAGCGGCAGCAGCAGGTGCTCACACTGTGGTCCGAGGGGCTTCCCTACCGGGAGATTGCTCAGACCCTCGGCGTGACCTCCAAGAGTGTCGGCACGTACCTCGAGCGAGCAAAGACCGAGCTTCGCGTCTTGGCCGAGAGAGAGAGAGAGAGAGAGAGAGAGAGAGAGAGAGCAGAGAATTGCAGGGAATAGGGAGTGGGGAGTCGGGAGTAGGGGGTGGGGGGATCGCCGTTATAGGAGATTGGGGGTGGGCGGTAGGCGGTAGGGACGAACGCGGCCTTCACACTTCGAACTTCACGCCTCCGTATCCCCGGGGCTTTCGCCCCGGGCTCGGCCATGGGGCCGTTTACACGGCCCACGGCTCGGAGTCTCGTCCCTGCACCCGGTGGTGCGTAGGGGCGGTTCGTGAGCCGTCCTTCCCATTTCCTTCGCGACCTTCGCGACCTTCGCGGCTTCGCGTGAGCCTTCCCTTTCTCCCGGTTTGAAGGCTGGAGTCGGCGGGCTCCACGCAATTCCTGACGAAGATCGTTGGTCGGTGACTCCCCTCTCCCGCTCTGCGGGACCGATCGCCACGGCGGCGCGCCGCCTCGCGACAAGGGGGCCGGGGGTGAGGGTCCGACCCCAAGATACTTGACATGTCATCTATTCTGATATAACTTACCCTATGGAAGCGAGGCAAGCACCACAACCGTGAAGGAGTAACCCCATGAACCAGAACGAGATCCGCAGCGCCATCGAGCAGGTCAACCAGCTCGTCCTCCAGGGCAAGGCCATGGAGGCCTTCGACAAGTTCTACGCCGACGACGTCGTCATGCAGGAGAACGACAACCCGCCCACCGTCGGCAAAGCCGCCAACCGGGCCCGCGAGGAGGAGTTCTTCAGCAAGATCACCGAATTCCGGGGCGCCACCGTCGAATCGATCACGGTCGGCGATGACACCTCGATGGTCCTCTGGCACAACGACTACACCCACGCCGACTGGGGGGTCCGGAAATACCACCAGGTGGCGGTGCAGACCTGGAAGAACGGCAAGATCGTGAAGGAGAGGTTTTACTACGGATCCTGATGGTTGACGAGGTGGGAGTCGGGAGTAGGGAATAGGGAATATGGAGGAGGGAATATGGAGGAGGGAATAGGGAGGAGGGAATAGGGAGTGGGGAGTCGGGAGTCGGGAGTGGGGACTCCGGTAGCCCTCACATACCCGTGACCGCCCGCGGTCTTGCGTCGAGGCATAGGCCCCGGCCTTTTCGCCGGGGTGACCCTCCGAACCCATACCCTACTCCCTATTCCCTACTCCCTATTCCCTCTTCGGGTCCCTCCTTCCCTCGCGCCTTCTCTCCGGGTATTCATCCAGTCATCGATCGATCCCTTCCCCCTGATCCCCCGGAGACCGCTGTGCAACCGGCGTTTGACCTCGAATCCTGGCGCCGGCGCATCCCGCTCGTCGCCACCACCATCCCGCTCAACAACTGCTCCCAGGCCCCCCTGCTCGACCCGGTGCGCCACGCCGCCGACACCTGGCTCGACGGCTGGAACCGGAACGGCATGGACTGGGAAGGGTGGATCGGAGAGGTGGAGGCGGCCCGCGGAGCCTTTGCCCAGCTGATCCACGCCTCCCCGGACGACGTGGCCGTCTGCGGCTCGGTGTCCGACGCCACCAACCGGCTGGCCAGCGCCCTCGACTGCCGGACTCCCCGAAACCGCATCGTGCTCTCCGACGCCGAGTTCCCGAGCGTGGCCCAGGTGTGGCACGCACAGGAGCCCCGGGGAGCCGAACTGGTCTGGATCCCGCTCCGCGACGGCCGCCCCCGGCTCGAGGACTGGGCCGCCGCCATCGATGAGCGCACCCTCCTCGTCTCGGCCTGCCACGGGTACTTCCTGAACGGCCACCGCGAGAACCTCGACGCCTTGGCCGAACTGACCCGGGCATCCGGCGCCCTTCTCTACACCGACGCCTATCAAACCGCCGGCGTCTCGCCGATCGACGTCTCCACCCTCCCCGTCGACGCCCTAGCCGCCGGTTGCCTCAAGTATCTTCTCGGCACCGCAGGCCTCGCCTTCCTCTACGTCAAGCCCGATGTGGCCAACACCTTGCATCCAACCGCCACCGGCTGGTTCGGCCGGGCCACCCCGTTTGCCTTCGACCCCCGCCAACTCGACTGGGGGCCCGGCGCCCGCCGGTTCGATGGCGGAACGCCTCCCATCCTCAACGCCGCCATCTGCCGCGCCGGCATGGAAGTGATCCTGGAGGTCGGCGTGGAGGCGATCCACGCCTGGACCTCTCACCTCGCCGACCGGCTGCTGGAGCAGGGCCGGGCCCACGGGCTCGTTCCCCACCTCGACACTCCGGGACGGGAGCGCACCCCCAACACAGCCTTCCTCTGTCCCGATGCCGCCAAGGTGGAGGCCGCGATGCGCGCCGAGGGGGTGCTGGTGTCGGCGCGAGGGCCGGTGTTGCGGTTCGCGCCACATTTCTTTGTCCGGGAGGAGGAGATCGACCGGGCAGTGGCCCTCGCGGCACGGTTCATACCCGCCGAGTCCCGCGCATGACGTCACCCGGAGAAGTCCGGGAGACCTTCAGCACCCGTTTCGGCGTCCTCATGACGATGATCGGCGTGGCCGTGGGGCTAGGCAACGTCTGGCGCTTCCCGTATCTGGCCGGCAAGTTCGGCGGTGCCG
Organism: Gemmatimonadales bacterium; assembly: GCA_041741375.1. Lineage (GTDB taxonomy): Bacteria > Gemmatimonadota > Gemmatimonadetes > Gemmatimonadales > GWC2-71-9 > OFTM291. The sequence continues at coordinate 11,083 of JBGSKF010000014.1, forward strand.
CCTTCGTGGCGGTGTATGTCGGGTGGGTGGCCGCGATCGGCGTTCCGGCGCTGATGGCCGAATGGGCCCTCGGCCGCTCCACACGGCGGGGCACCGTGGGAGCGTTCGCGCGGGGCGGCCTCCCGGGGGGCCGAATCATCGGATGGATCCTGTTCGGGGTGGTCGTGGCCGCCACCGCCTACTACACCAACGTGGTCGGTTGGGTCCTGGTCTACGGGTTCGGCACCGCTGCCCAGGCACTCGGCATTCCGGCCAATCCCTCCGCGATCCTCCCCCCCGACACCGGCTTTGTCCCTCGCAGTTTCTTCCTGCAGCTTGGGGCCACCAGCGTGGTGCTGGCGGGATGCGCCCTGGTGCTGGTCCGCGGTCTCCGCGGCGGGATCGAGCGGGCGAGCCGAGTGCTCATTCCGCTCCTCTTCGGCACCCTGCTGCTCCTCGTGGTCCGCACCGTGACGCTCGAGGGGACGGGACCGGGTATCGCGTGGTACTTCCGGTTCGACCCCGCGGGCATCACGCCGCAGGTGGTCATCGCGGCCCTGGGCCAGGCAGTGTTCTCTCTTTCCCTCGGCGGCACCTTCATGGTGGCCTACGGATCGTATCTGGAGACGGGCACGCCGCTCGGCTTCACCGCGCGCGCCACCGCCTTCGGCGACACCCTGGCCGGCCTTCTCGCGGGGCTCGCCATCCTCCCCGCCGCGATGGCCTACGGGCTGGAGGTGACGAGCGGCCCCGGGCTTCTCTTCGCGACACTTCCACAGCTCTTCGCCGCCATTCCCGGCGGGGGTCTCCTGGGGCCGCTCTTTTTTCTGGCTCTCTTCGGCGCGGCATGGCTCAGCGCCATCGCCGCCTTCGAGGTGCTGGTGGCGGGGCTCACCGACAACACCTCGCTCACCCGGCGGCACGCCGTGTGGCTCCTGGCCGGCATCATTCTCCTCGCCGCCATCCCTCCGATGATCAACCTGGCGATCTTCGTCCCGTGGGATCTGACCTTCGGGTCGGGGATGCAGACGCTGGGGGCGCTGCTCGTGGCCGTTACCGTCGGCTGGTGCCTCTCCCGGGAGCGGGCGCTGGAGGCACTGGGGGGCGGTGCGCACCACCGGTTCCTCCGCCTCTGGATCCGCTGGGTCATTCCGGGAGCGCTGGTGACGGTGGGCGTCTGGTGGGTGCTGCAGGATCTTCTTGGGAAGTTTGAAGTGTGAAGGGGAGGTAGGGAGTGGGGAGTAGGGAGTAGGGAGTGGGGGACCCTTCCGTACACGTACACGTACACGTACTCGTACCCGTACTCGAGCAGGTTTGGATGGAAGTGTCGAAGTGTTCAGTGTTCAGTGTTCAGTGGGGCCGTCATCGCGAGGAGGCGACTCCCCTCTCCCGCCCTGCGGGAGAGGGGCCGGGGGTGAGGGCATCCGCGATAAGAGAAGACCGCGGGATTACTGTCGCAGGATCGCGTAGACCAGCGTCTCGACATCATCCTCATCGCGGCTCACGCCGAGGATCCGGGTACCATTGACCTCGAGAAGCGTGAAGCGCCTTGGAAGGGTCACGGTCACCGGTTCCGAACGATCCTGCCTAAGGAGAACCCACTGCGGCTTATCCCCCGGCTCCACGATCACTTCCACCCAGACGTCCCCTTCCGCGCTGGAAAGGATGCGTCCGAACAGAGGCATGTGTGTCGGGGCCTCGGGCAGCGAGGCCGGGTCCAAACGGAGTCGGGCTCTTCTCTCCTCGATCACAGCGTTTTCCGCGGGCGTGGCTTTCCGCGGTGCGAGCGGCACGGGCATGCTGTCCAGGACCACCCCGGCAGCCGAGAAGAGGCGGATCTCCGGGGTCTCGGAGAACCCGACCCAGACGCCGTGCCCCCTCCGGTCGACCGTGGCCTGAAGCCGCGGGCCGTGAGGATGTAGGCTCGTCGTCGGCCCCCGGGAGTTTCTCCCCACGGTCATGTCGAACAGCGGGAACCTCCCGATCGCCGACGCCACGCTGTCACCGGGCAGGTATGCCACCATGTGGGTTGAGTCACGGTAGGTGGGGGTTGTCCTTTGTGCGTCGGGGAACGGGACCGTCTTCTCAACAAGGACCAGCGCGCCCGAATCGAGCTCCCCGAGCATGTTGGAGCCCCATGAAGCGACGTCGGTTTCCACCGGGGCCAAGCGCGCCATCTGGCCATCCTCACGGAACCAGGTAACTCGGCGCAAGCTGCGGTCAAAGGCCCATGCCGTTCCGTCCCGTGAGGAACCGAATGCAGTGAGGTCCCGGAACTCCCCCGGGCCAGACCCGGTGCCTCCAGACCAGGCCAGCGATGACCCAGTCGAAGAAAAGAAATGCACTCGTGCCGCCATGTGATCGGCCACGGCGATCACGCCACTCGGGAGTGTGACGGCGCCGAGGATCTGTTCGAACTCCCGTCCATCGGCTCCGCGCTCGTGGGCCCACAGCACCTCGATTGTGGACGTCCCCTCCGAATCTCCTGGCGTCGGCGACTCTCCCCCGCACCCGGAGATCACGCACCCGAGCATTGTGGCTACGGAGGCCCTACTCATCCCTTCACCTCAAGCTGACAAGGCTCCACGGTCACGCCTCCTATCCGGTACACCCGCAGGGAGTCCCCCTCCGCCAATTGGGGCGATCGGCGAGAAAGACCCCCGCTGAGAGACCTACCCTTGACCCGGGATCCAGCGGCACCCTTTGGAACTGATCGCATACCGGTACACAACGGTGCGCACGCTATCGCCCGGGCTCACGACCCGGGCCAAGGCAACCAAGGTGTCTCCACTCAGATGAGGAATTGGGAACGGCGAGTCGCTGGCGAAGGGGACGAGGGCATCGGCACATGCTTGTTGCAGATCGGCCGTGACGAGGGAAACGTAATAGCGTAGGTTCGTGAACTCCTGCCGCTGGGGCCCATTCTCGACATCAATGTCCACCTGAACTATGACCAATTCTCCGGTGGAGAGATAGCCAACCGTGGCAGCCGCAGATCCGATGTAATCGAAGGGCTTTCCTGCGGCTTCCTGTTCTTGGTGGCGCGATAGTAGGTCTGTCGGCTGGCCGCGTCTCCTCACGACAGGGAGGGACACCTGGCCCACGACAAGACCAGTGGCATCGAGCTTCTGAAGGCCCGGCATGGTCGGTACCTGTGCAAGAAACCCGTCTTTCCACGGAATCAGTTCCAGGTGTCCGTACTGCATGTAGGTGGGTAAGGACACCATGACCTCCGGTGGTATCATCCCCAACACCGCAACCGAGTCGTTTCCCGCATGCCACATTCCGATCAGGGATGGACTTCCTGGAAGACTGAACACGGCACGATCTCCCTGCCATGTCCATTGCTTGCCTGTACTTCGGAATGGCACGCTCAGGGTCCGCTGGATCGCTCCGTCCTCAAGACTGAGCACATCGATTCGAGCGGACGCCTCGTCAATGACCGCAACCAAGGTATCGCCAGGGAGGGCATGCACCATCCCGATACTCCTGTATTCTCCGGGGCCAGATCCTCTCCTTCCCCAGATGGATTCAAGGCGACCATCGTGACTGAAGCGTATCACCCTACCTGATGCCACGTCACTCAAGTAGGTCCGTCCCAGGCCATCCCGCGCAACATGGACAAACCTGCCCAGGGGTAGCGAGTCTGGTAGGAGCAGAGGCGTGGAGTCAACTAGAGAAAGTGCGGGCCCACCTTCTCCCGATACTGCACTAGAGGGAGAGCGTGAAGGGGTGTCACATGACGTCAACACAAGGGCGAGCAGGAGGATCTGTCGTTGTCTCATAGGGGGAAGTTCTCACTCCCACAGGTTAGGGTCAGGAGGCGTAGCACTGCCTACTTCTGCGTTCATCCTGCGTTCATCCCGGCCTATTTCACTACGTCGGCCTATTACCCTACGCATGGTTGACTTTGCAGCCGGAGTTTTCCCCCCGCGACACAGTGACTGAGGGCCATGCCATCTGGCCCCCAGTCACGCACACTAGGTGGGTCGCACCCGTCAACCCATCCCGACCATCAGCCGTCTGCTGGGGTGGTGCACGTGCACAACTCGTGCCCTTGATTGTTTCCACAACTGTAGACACAGTCAGGGAATCCGAAGAGATCAGCCCAGTACTTCGTTCCGCTGGCCGCCGAGGTGCCAGTGTCCAGGGTCCCAAGGAATCCGATGGCCAAAAGGCCAGTCAACAGCACAATACGACGCATCTTGCTCTCCTCGCTAGTGTCCTGTAACAGAAGTTGACAGCATAACTTATACTACGTATATTGGGGTACCCCTGACCGAGGACACGCATGCGTACGGGTCGCCCCAAGGCCGAGTTGCTTCTGAGTGTGGAGGAGCGTGGTGAGCTGGAGTCGT
>JBGSKF010000015.1:0-20002 GCA_041741375.1 Gemmatimonadales bacterium
CATCGAGATCACCCACTTGGGCTCGGACATCTGGTCGTAGACCTGACGCAGCACCGGGGCCATCTTCTGGCTGACCCGACCGGCCACCACCATCAGGTCTGCGGTACGCGGCGTGGCCTGGAAGTACTCCATGCCGAACCGTGAGATGTCATAGTCAGGCGTGCCGACGGCCATCATCTCGATGGCGCAGCAGGCCAGGCCGAACGTCGCTGGCCAGACCGAGTGCTTCCGGCCGTAGCCGGCGACGTACTCGACCTTGGTCAGCAAGATACCGGCCGGAATCTTGTCTTCAAGTCCCATTTCTCAATCCCCTCCTCAGTCCCACTCGAGTCCGCCACGACGCCACACATAGGCGTACGCGACGAACACCGTGAGGATGAACAGCACCATCTCGACCAGCGCGAAAAGGCCCAGCTTGTTGAAGGCCACCGCGAACGGGTAGAGGAAAATACTTTCGATGTCGAAAATGATGAAGAGCATCGCGGTCAGGTAGTACTTGACGGGCACCTTGCCGCCGCCGAGAGCCTGAGGAGTGGGCTCGATACCGCATTCATAGGCATCCGCCTTGGCGCGGTTGTAACGCCTCGGCCCCAGGAACGGAAGAAGTAGAACGGAGACAAGCGCGAACCCCGCGCCGATCGCCCCCATGAACATCACTGGAACGTACGGGTTCGTCATCGGCGCGCGGTCCCCTTCCGGTTGCTCGTCTGTTGCGTGGTCACGTGATCCGACTGCGGTGCCGGCGGCGGACCAGCCCGGGCGACGAGGCGCTCAAACCTCCCCCGACCGGCACCATCGTAGATCTGGTGCGAGAGTTCATGCGGCCGGGGTCATCTTGGACAGGGCGTTGATCATCCGGTCGTCCACGGAGCCGCCGTGAGGCTCGGCCAGGTTGGCCATGATCTTGAGCAGGAACTTCATCATGGTCGTGTGAGGCAGGCCGTACTTCACGGCCAACCGCATGATCTCGGGGTGGCCGATCATCTTGGCGAAGCCGCGGCCCAGGGTGAAGTAGCCGCCGAGCGAGTCCTTCATCACCCTGGGGTAGGACTCCAGGACTCTCTCTCGGCCGGCATCCCCCTGCCGGGCGAAGGCCTGGGCGATCACCTCGGCGGCCAGCCGGCCGGACTCCATGGCGTAGGCGATGCCCTCGCCGTTGAACGGGTTGACCATCCCGCCGGCGTCACCGACCAGAAGCAGGCCCCGGGCGTAGTGCGGCTGACGGTTGAACCCCATCGGCAGCGCGGCGCCCCGGACCGGGATGGTCATGGTTTGGTCGTTGTAGGTCCACTCGGGGGGAAGCGTGTCGACCCAGCGCTTGAGGATGTCCTTGTAGTCGACCCTGCCGAACGCGGACGAGGTGTTCAGGATGCCCAGGCCCACGTTGGAGGTGCCGTCGCCGACGCCGAAGATCCAGCCGTACCCGGGGAGAAGCACCTTCTTGCCCGTCTGCGGGTCCTTCGACCACAGCTCAAGCCAGGACTCGAGGTAGTCGTCCTCGTGGCGCGGGCTCGTGTAGTAGGTGCGAACAGCCACGCCCATCGGCCGGTCGTCACGCACCGGCCTGTTCATCGACATGCTCAGCCGGCTCGAGTTGCCATCAGCGGCAACGACCAGCGGGGCGCGAAAGACCAGGCCCTCACCGGTCGGCTTGCCATCGGCACCCATCGCCTTGGCCCTGACGCCGATGATGGCGCCGGTGCGCTCGTCGAGGATCGGTTCGGTCACGTTGGTGGACTCGCGCAGGCGGGCACCGTGCTTGACCGCGTGCTTGGCCAGGATGTCGTCGAAGTCCTGGCGGGTCCGGACCAGCCCGTATGGCGGGAAGCTCGCCGACTCCGGCCACGGGAGCTCCAGGCGCATGCCACCACCGATGATGCGCAGTCCGTGGTTCCTGATCCAGCCGTCCTCAACAGGGGTCGGGATGCCGAGGGTGATCAGCTCGCGCACCGCCCGGGGCGTCAGCCCATCACCACAGACCTTCTCGCGCGGGAAGGCCGACTTCTCCAGCAGCAGGACGTCAAGCCCTGACATCGCCAGGTATGCCGCGGTGGCCGATCCGGCCGGCCCCGCCCCGACAATGATGACGTCAGCGCTCTCCTCGCGCGGTCCGGCCGGGGAGGCCAAGGAGCTCGGCCCGGTAGACGTTGCGTCTTGGGTGCCCGCCGGGCTGTCTGTGCTGTCTGTGCTGTCCTCGACGCTGCTGATGATGCTAGGACTCAAAGGAAGTGCCTCACCATGGATGACTGCTGAACCGGTCTCGGGCCGCGCTTGTGAAGATGTTCACGAACTCATGAAACTCTACGCGTTGCTTACTCACACATCGTACTGAGGCACACCTAACTGTGTCCTATTCACGTTCAGCATGCAGATCGGGGCAAGTCAGGGCAGTCGGGGCAAGTCGGGCAGGTCAGCCCAGGGCCGGAGCCTTGGTGGCGCGGTGCAAAGCCACGATTCCTCCGGAAAGGTCGCGCCAGGCCACCTTCTGCCAGCCCGCGGCGGTGATCAGGCTCGCCATACCGGCCTGGTCCGGCCAGGCCTGGATGGACTCGGCGAGGTAGACGTAGGAGTCGGGGTTGGAGCTGACCTTGCGCGCGATGGACGGCAGGGAGCGCATCAGGTACTTCGAGTAGACGGTGCGGAAGGCCTTGTTCCTGGGATGGCTGAACTCGCAGATGACCAGAGTGCCCCCGGGCTTGGTCACCCGCAGGAACTCCGCCAGCGCCTCGCCGGTGCCCACGACGTTGCGGAGACCGAACGACATGGTGACCGCATCGAAGGAGTCGGCGGCAAAGGGCAGCCTGAGCGCATCGGCCGCCGTGAAGGCGAGATCTGGCCGGCGCCGGTTGCCGACCCGCAACATCCCCAGCGAGAAGTCGGCGGGCACGACGTTCACGCCGCGGTCCGCGAACGGCTCGCTGCTGGTGCCGGTGCCCGCCGCAATATCCAGGACGGTGTCACCCCGCTCCGCGCCCACCGCCTCACGCACGAGCCTGCGCCAGCGGCGGTCCTGGCCGAGGGACACGGCGCCCAGGCGCCGGGGCTCGACGGCGTCGGGATTCGGGAGGCGGTCGACTATCTTCACGGGCGGCTGGCCCGGGACGCGGTGGCGGAGGCGATCACGGTGAGCACCCGGCGCTACGCCAAGCGCCAGGAAACCTGGTTTCGTCACCAGCTCCGGGGACCGGTGCTGATGTGTGACGCGACGCGGCCCCCGGAGGAGATTGCACGCACGATCGCGGCGGCTTGGGAGGCGAGGGACGCGATCACGACGACCTGAGCAGAGACGAGACCACCATGCGGATCGGCATCACCTGTTATCCCACGTACGGCGGATCGGGGGCCCTGGCCACGGAACTCGGGCTCGAGCTCGCCCGCCGCGGGCATCAGGTTCATTTCATCACCTACGATTCTCCCTTCCGTCTCCGGGGATACACGGAGGGGGTCTACTTTCACGAAGTGGACACCCGAAGCCGCTACCCGCTCTTCGATCACTACCCCTACACCCTCGCGCTCGCGTCGAAACAACACGAGGTGGCGCTCCATGAACACCTGGACGTGTTGCACGTGCATTATGCGATTCCCCACGCCACCACCGCCTGGCTGGCCCGCGAGATGCTGGGAGCCGACCATCCCATCAAGGTGATCACCACCCTCCACGGGACCGACATCACGCTGGTGGGGCAGGAGGCGAGCTTCTACGCCATCACCAAGCTCTCCATCGAGCGATCCGACGCGGTGACGGCGGTGTCCTCCTATCTGCGGGATGAGACCTACCGCGCCTTCGGGTGCGTGGGGTGCACCATCGACGTCATTCCCAACTTCGTCCGGCTCGCCGAGTATCACCCCGGATCCGAGAACGATACGCAGAGCCTCGCTCCCGCCGGACATCGCGTGATCACCCACGTCTCCAATTTCCGTGAGGTCAAACGGGTGCGGGACGTGATCAGGATCTTCGCCCGCATCCGGCGGGCGATGCCGGCGACGCTCATCATGGTGGGGGACGGCCCCGACCGGGACGCGGCCGAGCAGGAGTCCCGCGATCTCGAGGTGGCCGCCGACGTTCGTTTTCTTGGCCGGCTCGATTCGGTGGTCACCCTGCTCCAGGCCAGCGATCTCTTCCTCCTCCCCTCCCAGTCCGAATCGTTCGGGTTGGCCGCGCTGGAGGCGATGGCCTGCGGGATCCCGGTGGTGGCGAGCCGGGCCGGCGGGCTCCCCGAAGTCATCACGGACGGAGTGGACGGGATTCTCGAACCGCCGGGGTCGGTCGAGGCCATGGGGCGCCGGGCGGTGGAACTGCTGCGCGACACCGACCGCCATCGCCGGATGGGGGAGTCGGCCCTGGCCAAGGCCACCCAGTTTGCCGCCGAGGTGGTGGTGCCCCAGTATGAGGCACTGTATCACTCCGTGGTGTCCGGGAAATGACGTGGTGGGAGGGGTTGGTCCTGGGTGTGCTGCAGGGACTGACGGAGTTTCTTCCCATCAGCAGCTCCGGCCATCTGGTGGTGGCGGAGGGTCTTCTGGGGCTCCACGCCCCCGGTGTCGCGGTGGAGGTCATGCTGCACCTCGCCACTCTGCTCGCGGTCGTGATCGTCTATCGGGTGGCCCTCCTGCGGCTGGTCCGGGGCCTCTGGCGCCGGGAAAGTGATGCCTCGGCCCAGATCATCTTTCTCGTGGCGGCCTCCGTCCCCGCGGCGGTCGTTGGCCTGGCCTTCCGGGATGCGCTGACCTCGGCGTTCGATTCCTACCGTCTGGTGGGTGTTGATTTTCTCCTCACCGGCGTCCTGCTCGCGAGTACCCGGTGGATCCGTCCCCGGCCGGAGCGCACCATCACCCTGGGCACCGCCCTTCTGGTGGGTGTGGCGCAGGCCGTGGCCATTCTACCCGGCATCTCCCGGTCCGGCACCACGATCGCGGCCGCGCTGTGGCGCGGCGTACCAGCGTGGCGCGCGGCGGAATTCTCCTTCCTCATGGCGGTGGTGGTGATCGCCGGGTCGGGCGTCCTGGAGGCGCGGAATCTCGGCGCCCTTCCGCTGACGGGGGGATTGGCCACGGCCTTTGTCAGCGCGCTTGTGGCCGGTGTCGTCGCGATTCGATCGCTGCTCTGGCTCCTCCGGACCCGGCGCTTCCATCACTTCGCACCCTACCTGTTCGTTGTCGGCGGGTTCACGCTCCTCTGGTTTCGCGGGTCGTGATCCCTCCTCCGACCCCGGCGCCGGTGCGTCACGTCCCCACCACGACATCGACCCAGGATCTGGCCCACGCCGAGGCCGCTCGGGGAGCTCCGCACGGGTGGATGGTGGTGGCGGATGAGCAGACCGGGAGCCGGGGATCCCGGGGGAGGACCTGGCTGGCCCCGGTGGGTGGAGCGTGGGTCAGCGTGGTGGTGCGGCCGGAATCGGCGGAGGGAGTGGCCCTGCTGAGCCTGCGGGTCGGTCTCCTCGTGGCGGAGACGATCGGGCAGTGGATCGAAGCGGGATCGGTAGCGCCGCACCTCAAGTGGCCCAATGATCTGATGGCGGGGTCCGGGAAGATGGGGGGCATTCTCTGTGAGGCGAAATGGCAGGGGGATCACCCGTCCTGGGTCGTGGTCGGCATCGGAGTGAATGTGCACAACCCGGTTCCCGCCGGGCTGGATCCTCCGGCCGTGCGCCTGGCGGATCTGGCGCCGGGAGCGCCGGCCGGTCCGGAGGTGGCCCTGATTCTGGGGAACATCGTGGCGTCGGTGGAGACCGCTCGTGGAACACTGACGGCGGCGGAGCACGCCCGGTTTGACGCCAGGGACTGGCTGCGGGGACGGAACGTGGAACTGGGGCCGGACACCCGCGGGCGTGCCGATGGGGTGTCGCCCGACGGCCGTCTCCGTGTTCTCGTGTCCACCCCCGATGGCAGGGATCGCGTGTCCTTCCTCAGCGCGCCCGCCGGGACCTGTTCGTGATCCCCGGGGAACGTCCGGGGCTTGGCCCGCACGGGTGGGGAACCTTATCTTTACATGATTCACCTGGCTGCCAGCGGAGCTCCCTGCCATGAACAATCCGGTACCCGGCGCGACGGACCAGACCGATCTCCGGCACGTGCTCGTCTCCTCCCTCAAGATCGGCGTCCTCGTCAGTGCTCTCGTCGCGCTCTTCTCGGTCACGGGCCGCCTGCTCGACGGCATGGCAGAGGTGGCCGTGCAGGCACTGCTTGTGGCCGCTGGAGTCTGGATCACCACGATGTTGCCCGGTCTCTGGACCCGGGCGCGGTCGATCGAGGGGATCGCCGGGGCGGCCGCCATCGGACTCGCCGGAACCGTGGTGTTCCTTCTGATCGATGTCTCCCTCCTGCAGCCCTTCGGGGTCTACTCCAACCGGTGGCTCGAGATCGGGGGAGGAAGCAATTGGTGGTATCACCCGGTGTGGTGGATGGCGGGCACGTTTCTTCCCTGGATGGGGGCCTTCGCTCTGGCCAACCAGGCCGCGCGGGGACGCGATCCGTCGGCTCCCTCGGTCTTCGTGATGGCCGTGGTCCTGGCGCTCGTCGTGGGGGGGCTTGCGGCCATGCTGGGATTCCCGGGCGCCACGTTCAGCGTGGGAACCATGGGGGTCGCCTTCCTCCCCGCCATCGCCCTGACGGCACTCGTCACCGGCCTTGGAGCGCGGCGCGCCTAGGGGCGCTCCGTGCCGATCGTCCGGGGATTCGCCAGAGTTTTCGGCTGGCTTCTCACGCCGGTCGTGGCGTGGATCGCTTCCTTCCTGGGCGCCTGGGTCGCGGCCTCCCTGACCAGCAGGGCCCTCGATCTGAGATGGCGCCTCGGCGTCGTCATCGGGATGGGGGCCCTCGCCGCGACCGTGTCGGCGATTCTGTGGCTCCGCCTGATTCGCCGTTCCCCCACTCTGCAAACCGCCCTGGCGGTCCATCCCGATGGGACGCCCGTGGCGGCCGACGCGGCCTCCGAGGGAGGAGATCAGGAGGATCCGGCCCCGTGATCGGTGCCCGAGGATGGTTGATGCGAGGTTCCCTGGTCGCGCTACTGGCCTGCGGTCCTCCGGCCGACTCTTCGCCCGCCGTGGACTCCTCCGCGGGCGAGCTCCCCACCCCCGCGTCGGCGCGGACCGCAACCCTCCCGGATTCGCTCCTTCTCACCCTCGGATCGGGGGCGACCGTCTGGTGGACCACCGGGCGGGAGGTGGAGGGTGAGGAGGGAACGACCTGCCTGGAACGGGCGATCGAGATCCGTGTGGACACGACTCGCCGACTCGTCCCCCTCCTCTACACCCGGACCGCGCCGGTCGCCCTGTCCGACTCGGTCTTCCGCGCCGCCCTTTCGACCCGGTGCCGTCCGGGGGGGATGTATCGCGTCCACGTTCGCACTGTTCAGCCGGAGCCGATCGAATGACATACCGACACCGTGGGATCCTGCCCGTGAGGACAGTCCTTGCCCTCGCTCTCCTGGGGTGGGGTGGGTTCATCGACATCCATCACGCCTCGGCCCAGGAGGTCGCCCTCCGGGTGAGCCGGTTGATCGGAAACGAACCGGACCTCGACGGACTCTTCGTCTCCTTCTCGAACGGAACCGGGGTGGCCGCGATCGAGGTCAATGCGGGCCGGTGGAACCTCCGGGGAGCCCAGGACGGAGGGCTCTATGGGATTGGAGCGGATGCCCGGCTCTTTCGAGGGACTCTCGGCCCCTTCTACCTCATCGGCGGAGTGCAGGGCGGGTTCGGCACCAAGGACGCGTCGACCCTCTGGGGATCCTGGTCGGTCGGGGGCGGGTACGACCTCCTCGTCGCAGGACCGATCCGGCTCGGCCTCGAGGCCCGGTACCGTGGGGTGTCCCAGGACTCCCGGAACGGGATCGAGATCGGCGGCCGGATCGGAATCGGGTTTGGTGGGGGGGATGGATCGGGGCGGAGCAGGGTGTCTGCCCTTCCCAGGACCAGGCCAGCCACCACCTCTCCTCTGGGAGGTGCCGCCGTGGCCGCCGCGGGCACGTCAGCGGGCACGTCAGCTGTCGAGGGGGTGGTCCAGGTGGCGCTCGATGCGATGGGGACTCCCTACCGGTGGGGGGGATCCAGCGCGAACGGATTCGACTGTTCCGGCCTCATTCACTTTGCCTATGGACAGCAGGGAGTCACCCTCCCGCGCCGCGGCGAAGACCAGGCCCGGGTGGGGACTGAGGTGCCCCGTGCCCTGGCCGCCCTCCGGCCGGGGGACATTCTCACCTTCGGAAGCGGGGAAGGGAAGCCGGTGACCCATGTGGGTCTCTATCTCGGGGAAGGTCGGTTCATTCACAGCGGGACCACCGGGGTCCAGTTGAGCCTGTTGAGCGAGGCCGATCCCTCCGGCGCTTGGTGGCTCACACGGTGGGTGGGAGCCCGCCGAATTCTGGAGTAACGTCCATAAGAAAACGGGGTGCCCGCACAAGGAGCACCCCCTTCCCACGGTTGCGGGCTTGGAGGCCCGCCACCCGTCAGCGATTCTGAATCGGTTTGGCCGGTGGCTTGGCGGGCGCCGGCATGGTGTGGCCCGCGTGGTCGTCGGCGCCACTGTGCTTATGACCTCCGCCCATCTCCTCCAACTTGGCGAGATCGGTCTGCAGGGTTTCGTCCGCGAGGTCAATGGCCGGCCACTCCCTCAGATTGTCCGGTGCGAAGAGCCCCACCATGTGCGCCATCGCGCCCGGAATCATCTTGCCGGTCGGATTGTCATAGACCCCGACCACCCGGTAGCGCTTTCCGGCCTCGAGCTTGAGCCCCTTGCCCGAGACGCCGAACAGTTTCCGGTCGAGTTTCAGGAGCCGCCCCTCCGCGTCCTTCCTGGCCTTGATCTCGGTCAGAACCTTCCCGCTCTCGACGTCCTCGAGTCGCACCGCGGTGCCGTAGTCGTGCATGTGGCCACCCACGCCGAGCAGCCGGCCGTTGATGGGGAACGTGAACTCGTGGCTCTTCTCGGAATGGCCCGCGGGCATGTCGAAGGCGTTGCCCTCGCCCACCGTCAGATTGACGTCCATGTAGATGGGAAGGGCATGCACCGGCTGAGGGTTCAGGTTGGCCGGGCTGTACTGCATGATGATGGTGAACTGGACCCCTTCCAGGTCCTTGCCGGTTTCGTTGGACCACATGAAGTAGGCCCCGAGCCGCTGGCCGGGCTCGAGGGGCACGCCGATCGTCCGGGGGATGGTGGTTTCCCCGGTTTCCTGACCCGCACCCATGAGGCGCTCGACCGCCGGGTAGAGGAGCTGGCGGCGATCGAAGTTGATCATGATCATGTGGTGCAGGACCCGGGAAGGAACCTCGACCCCGTTCTTGTCCTTCATCTCGTACCGAAAGCCCCGGAACCAGGACTGGTTGGGCCATTCGAACCGGTAGACCGGGCTGTTGCCATGCTCACCCCCGTCCATCTCCATCTCGTCATGGGTCATTCCGGGCGGGAGTGCGGGGATGTCGAAGGGCCCCACCGTGATGATCACTTCCCGGCGCGAGGAATCGACCACGACCCGGGTCGTAACCTCGTCGGGCGTGGTGGTGACGGCAGGCCAGGGGCCGGCGGCCAGCGAGAGGAGTGCGGTTGAGGCCAGCACAGCGAGCATCGGTTTCCTCCTGGTCGAAATCGGATCCGGCACGAGCCGCCGACATGGGACTGGGTCAGTTCAGGGCAGCAAGAAAGGCGCGGGAATGACGGTTTGTCAAGCAAGTCAGGAAGGGGAATCCCGACGCCTGAACTCAGTTTATTCACACGACGTCACGGTCGGAAACTGCTCGTGAGGCCGCTACAGAGAGAGAAACGACGCCGAGAGAGGGACGGTTCCGTGTCAGCTCGGGAGGCTGGATGTGGGCGGGTGAACAGGATGGTCCGGGCGGGTAGCGGGTGTCCTCGTGTCGGCCAAAACGGCAGGATTTACGGGCACGGAGTCTGCTAAAGAGAGTGTGCCGCTTGACAGGTACCCGGGGCGGCTTATCTTTGGCCTCGGGTTTGGCAGTCTTGGATTGAGAGTGCCAAGCAATTGTCTGATGGTAAGTTACACGTTAACCCGAAGGGTGAGGAGTCCGTCAATGTCCACTGCCACAGCCACCAAGGCCAAGCCGAAGCTCAAGATCACCCCCCTCGAGGACCGGGTGGTCATTCTCCCGTCCGACGAGGAGGAGACGATGCGGGGGGGGTTGTACATCCCTGACACCGCCAAGGAAAAGCCCACCCAGGGCGAAGTCATCGCGGTCGGTCCCGGCCGGATGGAAAAGGGAGCCCGCGTCAAGGTCGACCTCGCGGTCGGCGATGTGGTGATCTACGGGAAGTACAGCGGGACGCCGTACACCGTCAACAACACCGAAGTCATTTTGATCAAGGCTTCCGACGTCCTCGCCAAGCTTGGCTGAGGCACGCGACCCACACCAGGAGATATTCAGGTTATGGCTGCCAAGGAGTTGATGTTCAATACCGACGCTCGCGCCAAGCTCAGGAAGGGCGTGGATGCGCTGGCGGATGCGGTCAAGGTGACGCTCGGTCCGAAGGGCCGGAATGTCGTCATCGACAAGAAGTTCGGAGCGCCGACGGTCACCAAGGACGGGGTGACGGTTGCCAAGGAGATCGAGCTCGCGGACCCGATCGAGAACATGGGGGCCCAGATGGTGAAGGAGGTTGCCACCAAGACCTCCGATCTCGCGGGCGACGGCACCACCACGGCCACGGTGCTGGCCCAGGCGATCTATCGGGAAGGCCTCAAGAACGTGACGGCCGGGGCCAACCCGATGGAACTGAAGCGCGGCATCGACCGCGGGGTGGAGGCGCTGGTCGCCGAGCTGTCGTCGATGTCGGTGCCGACGGCGGGGAAGAAGGAGATCGCCCAGGTCGGAACCATTTCGGCCAACAGCGACCCCGAGATCGGGAAGCTGATCGCCGAGGCGATGGAGAAGGTGGGCAAGGACGGGGTCATCACGGTGGAAGAGGCCCGCGGCCTCGAGACCACGCTCGAGACCGTCGACGGGATGCAGTTCGACCGGGGGTATCTGTCGCCCTACTTCGTGACCGATCCCGAGAAGATGCAGGCCGTGGCCGAGGACGGGTACATCCTCATCCATGACAAGAAGATTTCCTCGATGAAGGACCTGCTTCCGGTGCTCGAGAAGGTGGCGCAGACGGGCAAGGCGCTCCTGATCGTGGCCGAGGACATCGAGGGTGAGGCCCTGGCGACGCTGGTGGTGAACAAGCTGCGGGGCACGCTCAAGGTGATCGGGGTCAAGGCCCCCGGGTTCGGGGACCGGCGGAAGGAAATGCTGGTCGACATCTCCAAGCTCACCGGCGGCAAGGTGATCTCCGAGGAGCTGGGCTTCAAGCTGGAGAACACCCAGCTCGCCGATCTCGGGCGCGCCAAGCGCATCGTGGTGGACAAGGACAACACCACGATTGTTGACGGCAAGGGCAAGGCCGACGACATCAAGGGCCGGATCTCCGAGATCCGGGTGGCGATCGACAAGAGCACCAGCGACTACGACCGGGAGAAGCTCCAGGAGCGGTTGGCCAAGCTCTCCGGCGGCGTGGCCGTGATCAACGTCGGTGCCGCGACCGAAACCGAGATGAAGGAGAAGAAGGCGCGCGTGGAGGATGCCCTGCACGCCACCCGTGCGGCGGTGGAAGAGGGGATCGTGCCCGGGGGAGGCGTGGCCCTCCTGCGCGCCCAGTCCAGCCTCGACAGGATCCGCGGCCTGACCACGGACGAGAAGATCGGGGTGGACATCCTTCGTCGCGCCGTCGAGGAACCGCTCCGGATGATCGTCCAGAATGCGGGCATCGAAGGGGCCATCGTGCTGGCCAAGATCAAGGAATCGAAGGACCGGAACTTCGGCTACAACGCCGCGACCGACACCTACGAGGATCTGGTCAAGTCCGGTGTCATCGATCCGACCAAGGTGACCCGGACCGCGCTCCAGAACGCGGCCTCCATCGCAGGGCTTCTGCTCACGACAGAGTGCGTCATCGTCGAGAAGAAGGAAGACAAGCCGGCCGGACCGCCCGCGGGTGGTGGCATGGGCGGCATGTACTGATCCACCCGTCTCCCTCTCACAGGGGAGGCGGCCGGACGGTGCGTGGCGGGGCGGTCCTCTCGGGGGCCGCCCCGTTGTGCTGTCCCGCCTCGTGTGCATGAGGCTGACGGTGAGTCGTTATATTACGGAATGAGATCGATCCTCGCGCGCTCCGGAAAGGGGGCCCCATGACAGTCCGATCGCTGCTGGCCACCCTCTCCCTCACCCTGGGACTCGCCGGGGCGAGCCCGGCTTCCGTCGCGGCCCAGAAGTCCCCGGCGGCTGATCCCCTGCTCGGAACCTGGGAAGCGAAGACGAAGGAGGGGGTGCACACCGTGGTCATTCGGTCCGACTCGAGCGCGAGTTATGGAGAGGAGACCGTGCGGTGGCGGATCCAGAAGGACGTCATCTGGCTTGCCCTGGGGGGAGAATGGGTGGATTACCGGATGAAGCTCCGTGGCAAGAGCCTCACTCTCTCCGGGGGTGACCTGACCGAGCCGATCACCCTCACCAAGATCGGTCCGCCCTCTCCCCGGGCCACGGGCGTGGCGGTTCCCCCCGATCCCGACGCGGTTCCCCGCCGGTCGGTCAGGGTACCGAAGCGGTAGTCGCTCCCCCCAGGGTGATGGGCGGGAGAGAATCTCCCTGGGAGGCGACGAAGAGTCCCCCCGCAAATCCCACGTCCTCCAGCGCCGTGCCCACGGTTTCCCGGGCCCGATCGGGCGCGTTGCAGTTCTGGCTCAGGTGCGCGAGCACCACGGCCTCCAGGGCGGGATGCCAGAGCTCTCGCAGCAGATTGGCGGTGACGCGATTGGACAGATGCCCCTCCGACCCGGCGATCCGGGCCTGGACGGAGGCGGGATACCCGCTCGATCGCAGCAGCGCCTCGTCGTAGTTGGCCTCGATCACCATGGCATGCACCCCGCTGAGCAGATACCGCACGCCCGTGGTCGGTCGTCCCAGATCGAAGGCGAACCCGATCCGGACCCCGGTGCGGGAGGTGATCGCCAGAGCCATCGGTTCGGCGGCGTCATGCACAATCGGGCTTCCGGCCACGCTGAACGGGCCGATTTCCACATGTCCGGAGAACCCGACCCGGAGATGGGTGAGAGAGTCCGGTCGGCCTGGCAGGCGTCGCCAGGTCCCGCCCGATGCCAGGATGGGGACGCCCAGAAGGCCCGCGATCCGGACCGCACCCCGCGAGTGATCGCCGTGCTCGTGCGTCAGCGCCACGCCCACGACGCGATCCGGATCGAGGCCGTTGTCCGTCATTCGGCGCATCAGCTCGCGGGCACTGAATCCCGCTTCGACGAGGAGCAGGGCCTCTTCCGACTCCACCACGAACGCATTCCCTTTCGAGCCCGATCCCAGCACATGCAGACGCGTCATGGGGAAGGACTCCGCGTCATCCGGTCAGCCGGGCATGGAGCCGACGAAGCGACTCCTCCCGATCCGGTGTCAGTTCCACTCCCCGGCGCGGCATGACCCGCGTGGCCACGCGAAGGAACCCCTCGAGGGTCACCCGCTCCGCACCGTCGGCACCCCACGAAAACGCGGGTACGTGGCGAGGGATGGGAGGAGGGCCGTGGACACTCGCCCCCGCCCCGATGATCGTCCCGGTGGCCAGGAGAGTCCCGATCGCGGTCTTGGCGTGATCGCCGATGAGGGAACCCAGAAACATCCTCCCGGTGGGGAGAGGCCCCTCGGGGAGGGCGAGGGAGATCTCCCCGTAGGTGTTCTTCAGGTTCGACGTGATGGTCCCCGCCCCGAGATTGACCCACTGCCCCAGCACGGAATGCCCGAGGAAGCCATCATGCGCCTTGTTGGCAAATCCGGTGAAGACCGAGGAGGCCACTTCGCCGTGGACGCGACAGGAGGGACCGATCACGGAGTGACGGATGCTCCCGCCCAGCAGGACCGTGTCGACATGGACATGGAGCGGTCCTTCGAGGCGGGTTCCCGAACGGACCACGACGCCCTCCTCCAGCACGATCGGTCCGCCCCGGAGGTCGAGCACCACGCCCGGTTCGATCACGGCGTCCCCGGCGGCGAGGAGGGCCGGATCCCCGAGGACGATGGTGCCCGCGGGAACGGGCGAGGGATCGAGGAGCTGCAGGCAATCGGACCCGAGGTGGTGCTCCAGCATGTCGAGGAGGCTCGCCGTCCCGGTGAGGTGCATTCCCGGGACGGGTGTCGTGGGATCGGAGAGTTGGTCGGCCCCGGTCCACACCGATCCGCGGGGCACCCACCAGCCAACGGGGGTTCCGGCCTGGTCCACGAGGGTGCCGGCCGGGTCCGGCCCCGGTCGTGCGTCGAGGTCCGGCGCGAAGTCGGAACGCACCACGAGCGCCGGCCCGGAGAGGGGGGTCGCCCAAGGAACCACCGGGATGGTACCGGTGTCCGCGAAACCGGAAACGGCGTCGCTCAGGATGCTTGCCGTGGGAAGAGTCGTCACGAGTTCCCACCGCTCGCGGACGAGGAGGGCACCGGCCCGCAACTCGGAGACGGGTCTCACGCCGGCAAAGGGAGCCCACGCGGAGGTGGCCGGGGGATCGAGGAGATGCAGCACGGTGGTCATGCGGGCTCCTGAAGGTCGGGGGGGAGCCGGGCCAGGAGGGCCTTGATGTCGGGTGCGCGCTCCCGGGGAAGCACCAGAATCCGCCCATGAGCCGCCACGATGATCAGGTCCGAGACCCCGGCAGCCACAATCACCGGGCCGTCGCTCCACGCCAGGGAGTTCCGGGTGTCCAGCAGGGTGACCGGGCCGACCGGAATGTTTCCGTCACCATCCCGCTCCCGGACCCGGAAGAGCGCATCCCACGTTCCCACGTCGTCCCAGGGAAAGCTCGCGGCAACCACGCCCACCCGATCGCTCCGTTCCAGGACCGCATGGTCGACGGCGATCGGAGTGACCCGCTCGTAGAAAGTGGTCACATCGCCGGCCTGCAGCAGCGGCAGGTGAGGCGCGAGTTCCGGACTCCAGCGTTCGACCTCGGCCAGAAACCGCCGGGCGGACCAGGCAAAGAGTCCGCTGTTCCAGAATGCGCCCTGGGCAATGAGTTGGCGAGCCACATCCGGGGCAGGTTTTTCCACGAACCGGTCCACGATCCGGACCCCGGACGCCAGGGGGGGACCGGGCACGATATATCCGAACCCGGGGTCGGGGCGGGTGGGCACGAGGCCCACGGTCAGCACACGGTCCACCTCGGGAGCGGCGGCCAGAATGGTGGCGGTGGCGCGCCCGAACGCCTCCGGGTCGGGGAGGTGCCAGTCGGCGTGGACCGACACCACCACGGCGTCCGGATCCCGCCGCAGCACCTCCGAGGTGCCCCAGGCGAGGGCCGGGGCGGTGGAGGCGGCGCGGGGTTCGGCGAGCACGTTCTCGGGGTGGATCCCGGGGATGGAGCGGAAGGCCGTGGCCAGAGCGGCGCTCGTCACCACCAGGATGCGTTCCGGGGGGATCCGTGCGGACAGAAGGGAGACCATCGAGGCCGCCGTGCTTCCCGCCCCCGTGAGGGGAAGGAGTTGCTTGGGGCGGGCAGGTGTACTGAGCGGCCAGAAGCGTGTTCCTCCGCCTCCGGCCAGCACGATCGCCCAATGCATGGGGCCGGCCTCAGAGCTGGGCGGCGAGAGCGTCCTGCTCCTGCCGCAGGAGATAGAGCAGATCTCCGAGATCGGCGTCACCCCGGGCGAGGATCAGGAGCCGGGTGTCCTGGTCGAGGCGGCTCACGATGACGACGCGGGTGGCGAAGTCGAGGACGAAGGATCCGGCGTTCTCACCGCCCACCGCGGCGCCGAGCTCGTCCCCGTGGCGGGCGATGGTGGCGGCGAGGGCGACTGCGGCGTCGGTGTCAGCCCCCGGGGGGAAGGTGCTCTGCACCGGGAGGCCGTCACTGCTGAGCAGGGCGGCTCCGACCACCTCGGGGCGGGCCGCCAGGCGGGACATCGACTCCTTCAGCACGGGGATCCCTCCGGGCAGTCTGGATTGGGGAACACAGGGGAGCAACGTAAGGCGGCGCGGGCGCGGAAGTCAAGCAATGCTAGCGGGTTGACCCGGTTTCGCCGCCCTCTTAGTCTTCGGCATGTCTCTGCGCCTTCGTCTGCTCCCCTCCGTGATGGTTCTGGCCGCTGTCAGTGGCTGCGGGGGAAACGACCAGCTCTTCCCGGCCTTCAACGCCAACGTGGAGAGCGAGGCCATCATGGAGGCGCTCAGCGGGACGCCGGTGACCGCGTCCAGCGGCTTCTCGATCATCGGCCAGCGGGCGACGCGTCTCGACCTGGCCACCAGCGTGGACTTCATTTTCGACCTCGATGACGAAGGCCGTCCGTTTTTTCTCCCCGCCCGGGCCGCGGGGTTTCCCGACACCCGGTTGAATGCCGGGCTCAAGTTGATGAGCGTTCCGTTCGATTCGATTGATCTGGCGGATACGGATGGATACACTACCCTGGAACCGGTCTTTGTCCAGGTGGGTGAGGTGTACCTCGCCCGGACCGGCCTCGACGTCAACTCCTGCATTCTCTCTCTCCCCCTCTACATGAAGCTCGAGGTGCTGGAGGTGAACCTGGTCACCCGGTCGATCCGGCTGCGCGTGCTGGCCAACACCAACTGCGGCTTCCGAAGTTTGCTTCCCGGCGTTCCCGAGAGATAGTCCACATGATTGACATCCGTGACCTCCGTACCGATCCGGAGGGGACGATTGCTTCCCTCGTTCGGCGGGGGGATCCGGACCTCCCCGGACTTCTGCGGGACATCCTCGCCCTGGATGCCCGGCGGCGGACGCTGCTGGCCACCGTCGAAACCCGGAAGGCGGAGCGGAACACCGCCACGGAGGAAGTGGCCCGCCGCAAACGCGCCGGGATTCCGTCCGATGACCTTGTGGCCGTTCTGCGGGAGTCAGGCGATGTCGTCCGCGCGCTCGACGCCGAGGTGCGGGAGATCGACGCGGCCCTGGAGGAGCGGCTCCTGGCCGTTCCGAATATCCCGGACCCGGCGGCACCCGACGGGACCGCCCTGGCCAACCGGGTGGTCCGGTCCTGGGGAACCCCCCGGCCGGGGCGAGCGGAGTGCCGCCCGCACTGGGATCTTGGCGAATCCCTGGGCCTGCTGGACCTCCCTCGCGGAGCACGGATCGCGGGGTCGGGTTTTCCGCTCTACCGGGGACTGGGGGCGCGGCTCGTTCGCTCCCTGGCGTCGTTCATGATCGATCTGCACACCGACGAACATGGCTACACCGAGGTGCTCCCTCCCTACCTGGTCAACCGGGCCTCCCTCCAGGGCACCGGGCAGCTGCCCAAGTTCGCCGAGGAGGTGTATCGCTTGCCCGCGGACGACCTGTACCTGATCCCGACCGCCGAGGTCCCGGTCACCAACATTCATCGGGATGAGATCCTCGAGGAGTCCCAACTTCCGCTCGCCTATGTCGCCTGGACTCCCTGCTTCCGCCGGGAGGCCGGGGCGCATGGAAAGGACACCCGCGGGCTGATCCGGGTGCATCAGTTCGACAAGGTGGAACTGGTGCGACTGGTGGAGCCGGGCAGGAGCACGGAGGAACTGGAGCGGATCACCGGGCACGCCGAACGAGTGCTCCAGCTCCTGGAGCTTCCCTATCGTGTAGTCGAGCTGGCCGCGGGAGACACCGGGTTCAGCGCCGCGCACACCTTCGACCTCGAAGTCTGGGCCCCGGGGGCGGAGGCCTGGCTCGAAGTCTCGAGTGCCAGTGTGTTCACCGACTTTCAGGCCCGGCGCGCCAACATCCGCTATCGGCCGGCCGGGGGCGGGAAACCCCGGTTTGTGCACACCCTGAACGCCTCCGGGCTGGCGTTTCCGCGGGTCATCGCCGCTCTGCTCGAAGTCCATCAGCAGGCGGATGGGTCGGTCCGGCTTCCGGCCCCTCTGGTGCCCCTGATGCGGACCGACCGCCTGGTGCCGGCGTCATGACCCCGGGGGAAGGAACGACCCTGCCCGGCTTGAACGCCGCGCAGCGCGAGGCGGTGGCGCATACCCACGGTCCCCTGCTCGTTCTCGCGGGGGCCGGATCGGGAAAGACCCGCGTTCTCACCGCCCGGATTGCCCATCTGCTCGAGTCTCACGGAGTGGCTCCCGACCGCATCTTCGCCGTGACGTTCACGAATCGCGCCGCCGGCGAAATGAAGGCCCGCGTGGCCAGCCTTCTGGGCCGGGATCCGGCGGGGCTGTGGATCGGGACCTTCCACTCTCTTTCGGCCCGCCTGCTGCGCCGCGAGGCGCATCGGCTCGGGTTTGCCCCCGGGTTCACGATTTACGACGAGGACGACCGCCTGCGGCTCCTGAAACGGGTGATGGAGACCCGGAACCACTCCACCAGGCTCTTCCCCCCCAAGCTGGTCCAGCACATCGTCTCCTCCGCGAAGAACCGGATGCTGTCGCCCGAGGCGCTCCTCGCCAGCGCCCCGAACGATCCGTTGATCGCGGTGTCCGCCGACGTTCTCGGAGCCCTGGGCCGGGCCCTGCTCGCCGCCAATGCGATGGACTTTGACGACCTCCTTCTGCATCCCCTCACTCTGTTCCAGCAGCATCCGGACCGGAGAGAGGCGTGGCAGCGCCGGTTCCAGCATGTGCTGGTGGACGAGTTCCAGGACACCAACCTGGCGCAGTATCAACTGGTCCGGTCGCTCGGACATCACGGCAACGTGTGCGTGGTCGGAGACGACGATCAGTCGATCTACGGGTGGCGGGGCGCGGATGTGGGAAACATGAGGGCCTTCCAGAAGGACTTTCCGGGCGCGGCGCTGATCCGCCTCGAGGAGAACTACCGGTCCACCCGGGTGATTCTCGACAGTGCCAACGCGGCGATTGCCCGGAACCAGGGACGGATCGGCAAGACGTTGCGGACGGTCCGCCAGGGGGGGGAACGGCTGACGGTGCTGTCCGCGGCCGACGAGCGCGACGAGGCGGAGTGGCTGGCGGCCGAGCTGAACCGCCGGATCCAGTCGGGCGATCGCGAGCCGCGCGAGATGGCCGTGCTGTATCGCACCAATGCGCAGTCCCGGGCTCTCGAGGAGGCGTTCCGGCGCGCGGGAATTCCCCATCGCATCATCGGAGCCATCAGCTTCTATGACCGGCGCGAGGTGAAGGATCTGATCGCCTATCTGCGCCTGGTGGTGAATCCCGCCGACGACCAGGCCTTCCTGCGCGCGGTGGGTGTTCCGAAGCGCGGCATCGGGGAGGCGAGCCTCGGGCTCCTCCAGGAACGCGCCACCACCTGGGGCATGTCCCTGCACGAGGCGGCCCGCCGGGCGGAGTGCCTCGACGGGCTCCGCCCCAACGTCCGCTCGGCGCTCCAGCGATTTGCCGACCTCCCGCGCGACCTCGCGGATCGTCACCCTGAGGCTCCTCCCGCCGTGGTGATCGAGGACCTGATCCGGTCCCTCGACTACGAGGGCGTGCTGCGGGCGGAGGGGCCGGAGGGCGAGGAACGCTGGGACAATGTGCGGGAGCTCCTCGCCGCCGCGGCGGCCTGGTCGGAGGTGGTTCCCGAGGAGCCGGCCGAGAGCGAGATCCGCACGTCCCCGCTGCACCGATTTCTGGCCGAGGCGGCGCTGCTGTCCGGAGACGACCGGCGGACGGGCTCCGAGGACGGGGTGACGCTGATGACCCTGCACACCGCGAAGGGGCTCGAGTGGCCGGTCGTGGTCCTCGCGGGACTGGAGGACGGCCTCTTCCCCCTGGGACGCGCGCTCGAGACGGTCGATGGCCTGGAAGAAGAGCGGAGGCTGTTCTACGTGGGACTGACACGGGCAAAGGATACCGTGATCCTGACGTGGGCCCGGGCCCGTCGCCGGGGTGGCGAATTGAAGCCGGGAACCGCCTCCCGGTTTCTCGAAGACCTCCCTCCGGCGCTGGTGGAGGAGCGGCAGACCTCCTCGATGTGGCGCCCCACCCTCGGAGGACAGCGCGGATGGCGGGGGGCGTCGCGGTCCTCCTCCTGGTCCGGAGGTGCGGCCCCCCGGGCCGCGCCCGCGAG
>JBGSKF010000016.1:0-17458 GCA_041741375.1 Gemmatimonadales bacterium
ACGACTCCAGCTCACCACGCTCCTCCACACTCAGAAGCAACTCGGCCTTGGGGCGACCCGTACGCATGCGTGTCCTCGGTCAGGGGTACCCCAATATACGTAATATAAGTTATGCTGTCAACTTCTGTTACAGGACACTAGCCCCCTGGCGTCCTTTCCGGTGACATTTGACGGTTGATGAAACCGCCAAGGAGGGGAACAGCAAAGGAATACCTTCCGTACCGATTCTTGTAGATCAAGCCTTGTTCCGCAAGGGTGGCGAGCATCTGGTTCACGTGGCTGTTGCTGAAAGACTTGGCCAGCTCCGCCCGCGACTTGTCGACGATTTCCTGCACAGAGAATTCAGAATCGCAGTTCGACAATCGGGAGATGACACCGAGGAGCTCGCGTTGCCGGTCGGTGGCTCGTGCCCACCTCCCGGAAAAGAAGTCGGTGTCCAACTTGCGGTTGATCTCCTCCACCGGAACGGTCGCGCGCTTTCCGTCCGTCAGGCGCTGCTGGAACGCGTCGTAGACTTCCCGGCAGATGAACTGAATGAAGTAGGGATATCCCCCCGACATCGTGACTATCGTGTCGACGGAGCGCTCCTCCAGCTTGACGGGACACTTAGTGCTCTCGATCGGCTTCATGATCGCGTCCCTGCTTTCCCGGTCACTCAGACGGTCAAGGAACACGACACGAAACATTCGCTCAGCATAGGTCCGGGCTTCGACCAGCTTGGGGAAAAGAGTTGGCAACCCTGTCAGCACGAGCATGAAGGGAACCCCTTTCCGTTGGAGCGATTGAAAAACGTCCAGGAGAAGGGAGAGTGGATACTGTTCCTTCCGGGCCTGATCGGACAGATTCTGCGCTTCATCGTAGGCGAACAGCACCCCTCGACAGCCCTGCTTTTCTATCACTGCCCACGTTGCCTCCAACGTGGCCTTGAGCTTGTCGGCCACAAGTCCATTTGTCGCATTGAACAGGCTCAAGAGGGAACTGAAATTCAAGGTTCGCTCGACCTTGTTCACAGCGCTGCCAAACCCGACATCGCGGGACTCGCCGGTCCCAACCACAATGTTGGACGTGACAACGGACAGGTCAGTGAACAGCCGCACAGCGAGATTCTCCTCGCTCACGCTTGATGATTCAGAGAGGTCGGTTCCCACCCAGAGCCAGCCCTCCTTGATGGCCAGGGGCTTGAACGATTCCAGGAGGACGGTTTTCCCGAGCCCTCGAAGCCCGGTCAGCACCATGTTCTCGAGGATCGTGTCCTGCGAAAGCAGTCGGAGGAACTCCTTCCTTTCTTCCTCGCGTCCCGCCAGATACGGTGGCGTATGCCCAGCGCCAGGGCGGAACGGGTTGGTGAATTCGAGTGCCATAGCTATCACCTCAGATAAGGACGCTGTATAATTGTAGAATGATATATAACTTTAGTCAATTGTGTGAGTAAGTGTTGTTGTGTGTCCGAAGTGGTCGTTTACCTGTAACTGTTTGCCAATAAGCACTTTACACGCACCCACCAAATCTGGCCAGGCTGACGGAAAGCTCCGGGAGCAGCAGGTGTTGGCTCGCCCCCGCCCTCCCCCGGTAGGGGCGGTTCTTGATCTCGCGCCAGGCAACGGAAGCGACAGAGCGGACCGTCCAAACAATCTCCAGGCCTACTGAAGCGTCCGCCCGCTGGTGGGCCTTGATTCGCGAGATGGGATCCAGGGCGAACGAAGGAGGTTGTCGTGGGCGATGCTCCCCGGGCTTGTCCCCGAGGCCCGGGGGCATGACCTTTCCGGGTGATACCCACCCGTCTCCGACGGTCACCCTCGGAAGGATCCGGAGAACACCATGCAAGACCTCATGAACACCCTCGGCCCCTGGACCGTTCTCGTCTTCCTCGTCGCCCTCCTCGGCGTCGCCGCGATCATCAAACGCCTCCAGCGGAGGTAGCGGTACGCGTTCCCGGCGGTTGTTCATGTCTCACACGAAGACACGAAGACGCGAAGGTGATATAGATTCCATCAGGTTCCCCGTCCCGCCGGTTTTCCCAAGGAGCAACCGTGTCCAGCCCGTCCCCCGTCTCCCCCGCCTCTCCACGCCGCCTTCTCCTTCTGGTCGCCGCCGCCACGCTGGGCACCTCCTGCGCCCCCGCGGGTGACTCCGCCGAATCCGCCCTGGAGCCGGCCTTGGCCGAGATCCGGGCCGACCAGCTCCTGTCCCGGATCGAGACCCTGAGCTCCGACGCCTACGGCGGCCGCGCCCCGGGTACCGCCGGGGAGGACAGTTCCGTGGCCTTCCTGACCCGCGAGTTCCAGGCCCTTGGCCTGGCCCCCGGCAACCCCGACGGGAGCTGGGTGCAGAACGTGGCGATGGTTGGGTGGCGCGGGAAACCAACCGCCACCTTCCGGGTGGGGAACCAGACCATCCGGCCCGCGTTCCCGGAGCAGTACGTGGCGATGACCCGCCGCAACCAGCCTCAGGTGACGGTGACCAACAGCGAGATCGTGTTCGTGGGCTACGGGGTGGTGGCCCCGGAGTACGGCTGGGATGACTACAAGGACGTGGACGTGCGTGGAAAGACGATCGTGATGCTGGTCAACGATCCCGCCGTGGCCGATCCCGCCGACCCCGCCCGCCTCGACTCCGCGATGTTCCGCGGGGCCGCGATGACCTACTACGGGCGCTGGACCTACAAGTACGAGATCGCGACCGAAAAGGGCGCCGCCGCGGCGATCATCATCCACGAGACCGGTCCGGCCGGCTACCCGTGGGAAGTGGTGTCAGGCAGCTGGGGCGCTCGGGAGAACATCGACGTGCGGAGCGCCGACGGCAACGCGGGCCGGGTGGCCGTCGAGTCGTGGATCCACTCCGACGTGGCCACCTCGCTCTTCACCGGCGCGGGCCTCAACCTCGATTCCCTCAAGGCCCTGGCCCGGACCCGCGACTTCCGACCGGTGCCGCTCGGCGGGGCCACGGCCTCCTTCGACATCACCAACACCTTCCGCGACATCGAGTCCCGGAACGTGGTGGCGAAGCTGGAAGGGAGCGACCCCGCGCTCCGCGACGAGTACGTGATCTACACCGCGCACTGGGATCATCTCGGCACCGCCGCCGAGGGAGACGGGGACCGGATCTACAACGGAGCCCTCGACAACGCCACCGGCACCGCGGGGCTCGTGCAACTGGCGCAGGCGTTCACCGCTCTGGACACTCCCCCGGCCCGCACCCTTCTCTTCCTCTCCGTGACCGCCGAGGAGTCGGGTCTGCTCGGCGCCAAGTACTACGCCGGGAACCCGCTCTATCCGCTGAACAAGACCGTGGCCAACATCAACATGGATGGCCTCAACCAGTGGGGACCGACCAACGACATCGTGGTCGTTGGGCTCGGCAACTCCACGCTGGATGACGTGCTCGCCGAGGCGGCGGCAACCCGGGGACGCGTGCTGGTGGCCGATCCGGAACCCGAAAAGGGGTTCTTCTACCGCAGCGACCACTTCGAGTTTGCCAAGAAGGGGGTGCCGGCGCTCTATACCGATGCGGGCACGGAGTTCATCGGCAAGCCCGAGGGGTATGGTACCTCGAAGCGGGAGGAGTACACCGCCAACGACTATCACAAGCCGTCGGATGAGGTGAAACCCGACTGGGATCTCTCCGGTGCCGTGCAGGATCTCGGCCTCCTGCTCTCGGTGGGATACCGGGTGGCGAATGCGGCGGTGTGGCCCACCTGGAAGCCGGGCACCGAGTTCAAGTCGATCCGGGAGGCGATGTTGTCGGCAGGAGGGGCGAGTCAGTGAGACGGGGCGTGTTCCGCTCCCTCGGCCTGGTCCTGGGGCTGGTCCTGGGGAGTGGGGCACACATACTCGCGGCGCAGGAGAGGATCCCACCCGCGACGGTGGTTTACCTCGTGCGGCATGCGGAAAAGGTGGACGACAGCGCCGATCCCGATCTCTCGGCTGCCGGACGGGCGCGGGCCGCCGAGCTCGCGCGCGTCCTGAACGAGGCGGGGATAACAGCCGTTTTCAGTTCCGAGTTCACGAGGACCCGCAGGACAGCAGATCCGCTGGCCACGGCCCGGGGCCTCACCGTCGAGATCTACGATCCCCGCGATCCCGCGGCCACCGTGCACACACTCCGTTCCCGTGGAGGAAGGATCCTGGTGGTGGGGCACAGCAACACGGTTCCCGGGCTGGTTCTCGCCCTGGGCGGCGGTCCGGTGAGCGCGATAACGGACAGTGAGTACGACCGGCTCTACATCGTGGTCCTCACGGAGGGCCAGGTGACCACGACTCTCCTCCGGTACGGGGCGCCCTCGCCGTGACCGGGGGACCCCGGGGAATTGTCCCGCGTTTCCGCCGCGGGTATGTCCGCCGGTACCGATTCCTCCCGATTCTGCTCACGGTGCTGGCCGGGGCCGGCGCCTCTCCCGGGGGGCTCTCCGCTCAACGGGCCACCGCCGCCCTCTTCTCCGAGATGACCTGGCGTCCCCTGGGACCACTCCAGGGGGGACGCACCCCCGCCGTCGCCGGCGTGCCGAGCCGACCGGGTCTCTTCCTTGCCGGGGTCAGCGACGGGGGCGTGTGGACCACGACCGATTACGGGCGGGTGTGGAGACTGATCTTCGATGGCCAACCGTCCGGGGCGATCGGGGCCATCGCCGTGTCCCCTTCACACCCCGACGTGGTGTACGTGGGGGGGGGAGATGCGAGGCCCGGTGAGGCCCTGGCGGTGGGGGATGGGGTCCACAAGTCGGTGGATGGCGGCGCCACCTGGAGTCATCTCGGCCTGCGGGAGAGCCGCCGGATCGCCGCGATCGTGATCGATCCGCGGAACCCGGACCGGCTCTTCGTGGCGGCGGCGGGAGAGGGGCAGGTGCCCCATGCCGACCGAGGTCTGTACCGGTCCCTCGACGGGGGAAGCACATTCACCCGCCTTCTGGGGGGAGAGACGGTGGGGGCGGTGGATGTGATCCTGGATCCGGTCGACGCCAACATCATCTATGCTGCGCTGGTCGACGCGCGCCCCCGGTCGCCGGGCACGTCGAGCACCGGGCTTCACAAGTCCATCGACGGGGGCACCACCTGGCGGCGGCTTGCCCAGGGGCTTCCGACCACGGAGGAGGGGATCGGAGCGATTCGGCTCGCGGGCGCCCCGGGGCTGCAGAGCCGGCTCTATGCGGTGGTGGAGGTGAAGGGACGGGAGACGGTCTATCGCTCCGATGATGCAGGCAACAGCTGGAGGGTGCTTCCCGCCGCGGTGGGAGTGCACGAGATCCGGGTGGATCCCCGGAGTCCGGACATCCTGTATGCCGCAGGCCACGCGATCACCCGGTCGCTCGATGCAGGACGCACCTGGTCCGTGGTGCGAGCCCCGATCCCCGGGGGCCGATATCACACGATCCGTGTGGACCCCGGAAACCCGCGTGTGCTGGTCGTGGGATCCGATCAGGGCGCCCTGGTGTCGGTGAACGGGGGTGAGACCTGGAGCAGCATGCAGAACCAGCCCACGGGGAGGTTTTTCCAGGTGGCTGCGGGGGACGCCGCATCCGGGCGGATCTGTGCGACGGGGGACCAGGTTCCGGTCTGCGGGTCGCTCGATGGAAACTGGACACCCGCGGGGCGGGAGGGCACCGTTGTGCCGGATCCGCGGGATCCGGACGTGTGGTACAGCGGACACGTGACGAGGATCGACCGGAGGACGGGCGTGATCCGGAACGTCGGTCCGCCAGGGAGCGGAACCGGGAATCCACCCGGCGCGCGCATCCCCCTGGTCATTTCCTCCGCCGATTCGGCCACGCTCCTGGTCGGGGGAGAGGGGGTCTGGCGTTCGGCGAATGGCGGGACCTCGTGGACCTCGATGGGGGATCCAGGGGGCTCGGATGCGGCGCCGGGACGATCAGAGATCCGGATTCTCGCTCCGTCCGCGCGCTCGAGTCGATGGCTCTGGGCCGGCTTGGCCGACGGAGCTGTGCATCTGACGCGGGACGGTGGTGCAGCCTGGCAGCGGGTCACGCCTCCGGAGCTTCGACCCGGGTCGAGGGTGTCGGGGATCGAGGCGTCGCCTTTTGACACCCTGACGGCATGGCTGGCGGCGGAAGCCGCCCCCGGGGACTCCCCGGGCCCGCGCCTTTTCCGCACGCGCGACGGAGGGCGCTCATGGACCCCGGTGGTGCGGGGGCTTCCGGCGGGAGCGGTGACGTACAGTGTGAGGGCGGACCCGGTGCGCCGCGGGTTGCTCTACGCCGGCACGGGAGAGGGGGCCTTCGTGTCGTTCGACGAGGGAGAGGCGTGGCTGCCTCTACGGTCGGGCCTTCCCCCGACGGGATACCGCGATCTCGTGGTGACGGGCTCGGCGCTGGTGGCCGCCACGGATGGCCGGGGTCTCTGGGTGCTGGACGATGTCACCCCCCTGCGGCAGCTCACCGGGCCGCATCTGTCCGCCTCGGCACACCTCTTTGCCCCGCCCCCGGTGCGGAGGGCCGGTCCCCGTCTCCGAATCACCCCTTCCCCCTCCGATGACGCCGCGCTGCCATCCGGGCCTGACGGAGTGATGCTGCACTGGATCCTTCGCGAGCGCGCTCCCGGCGAGGTGGCGCTGGACATTCGTGATGCCCGGGGTGACGTGGTGCGGAGGTACTCCAGTGAGGCCGACGGGCCGGATCCGCACCCCTCGGACGCTCCCGGTCTCCATCGGTTCGTCTGGGATCTGCGGCACGCGTCTCCAGTGCCCACGGTGGAGGGTGTGCGCGGGACCCGGGTGCCACCGGGCCGATACACGGTTCACCTCAGCACCGGAGAGGAGACCCTCACGGCCCCGCTCCTGATCGAACCCGATCCGCTCCGGGGCGCATCGCGGGAAGAGATCCAGCGGCAGTATGCCGTCTCCCGTGAAACAGGCCGGATCCTGCGCGACCTCACCCTGGCGCGGGCATCCCGTGAGGCCGCCAGCACCGGGCAGGTGACTGATTCCCCCCTGGACGCGATGTGGCGTGACGTCCTCCGGGCCTTCGTCACGGTGGAAGAGAGTGACGCGCCCCTGTCCGCGGAGACCCAGCGGTCGGTCACGGCCCTGTTGAGAGCGGCACGGGATCTCATGGCACGGGGAAGGTGATCCCGTTTCGAGCATCCTTGCGTTGGTCATCTCCTGCTGCAGATGCGGGAGTCTCTGGTAATCGTCATCCCCGCGGAAGCGGGGATCCATGTAAACGAAGGATTGAGGAAGGAAAATGGATTCCCGCGTTCGCGGGAATGACGGGCCGTGGTGGATGGGTGGGGGTACGGCTGGCGTTCTCTCCCGTTCTCCGCCACGTTTCCCCCATGACGCACCCGGACTCCGTGTCCTCAAGGAAATTCACCCTCTGGACCGTGGTCATGGCCGCGCTGTGGGGGTGGATCCTGATTCAGCTTGCTCCCCACCTCGCGGCTGTCGTCGGGATCGAGACCGGGAACGAGGTGGTGGAGCGGCCGCGGTTTGCGGTGACGAGTCTGGAGGGTGCTGCGATCACCGACGACACATTGCGGGGGAAGGTGGTGCTGGTGAACTTCTGGGCCACCTGGTGCCCTCCATGCCGAGTGGAGATGCCACTCCTGCAGGCCATGGCGGACCGGCATCGCGAGGCCGGCCTCGTGGTCCTCGGCCTCTCCCGCGATCTCGGTCCTCCGGAGGAGGTGCGGCACTTTCTGGCGACGCGGGACATCACCTATCCGGTTGCGATCGTCGGCCGCGATGCGGAGTCGCAGTTTGGCGGAATCCGGGGTTATCCGACCTCCTTTCTGCTGGACCGGACCGGCCGCATTCGTCACAAGGCCCTGGGCCCGCTGGCCATGCTATCCTTCGAGCCCGCTGTGCGGCGGCTTCTCTCCGAGCCGTGAGCCTGGTGTGATCCCCTGCCTTTCGTGAGGCGTGATGTCCGCTGATTCGACTGATTCGACGCCGCGCTCCTGGAAGGAATCGAGCCCGGCTCCTCCAACCTGGAGGCGGCCCGGTCGTGGTTTGCTGGTGGCGGTGGTCATTCTCTTCTTCGTTCCCCTGCTGCATCCCGCCATCCGGCCCGCTGTCGGGGTGACCTCGCACCTGCTCTGGTTTGTACATGCGGTTCCCGTGGTGGTCGCGGGGTACCTGGGAGGATTCCGGCGCGGCTTGCTGGTGGCCCTGGGAAGCGGAGTCATGGTCTGGCTCTTCGAGGGATGGTTCGGCGAAGGGTATGGGCACGGCGCCGACCTGGCCACACGCAACGCGATGGGAATCGCGGTCGGCGTCATCGGCCTTCTCGGAGCGTGGCTCGGCTGGTATCTCCGCACCGCTGAGCGGGCCCGGCGGACGGCGCGGGACATCATGTCGGTGGCTCTCGACACCTCGCCCGATGCGATGCTGCTGGCCAATGAATATGGAGAGATCCGGTACGTGAACGACAAGGCCCGTTCGCTTTTTGCCCTGCCGGAGGGTGCCGAGGGGTCGATCCGTGCGCTGATTCCCGGGGCGGATGGAGCTCCGCTGGCGTCGGCCATGCCCAAGGGAGAGTGGAGTGCCGTGCTTCCGCTGCCCGACGGGCGACGGCTGCCGGCCGACATCGTGTCGAGTCCGGTGACGAGTGAGGACGGCCACCTGCTTGGCTGCCTCTTCTCCATCCACGACCGATCGGCCGAGCTGCGGATGGCGGCGGAGGCGCGTCGCCAGGAGGCGCTGGTGGATCTCGGCATGCTGGTCTCGGGCATCGCGCATGACCTCAACAATCCGATCGCCAGCGTGCAACTCCATTGCGAGGTTCTGGCCCAGTGGAATGAGCACCTTCCGCCCGAGGCCCGGAAAACGATGGAGGTGATCCGGGAGGAGGGCGCCCGGGCTTCGCTTCTGGCGCGGCGGCTCCTCGAGCGGAGCCGGGGACGTGAGGCCCCGCTGACGACGGTCAACCTGAACGAAGTGGTGCGCCGGTCGGTGCGCGCCCATGAGCCGCAGTTCGCCGCTCACGGCGTGCGGGTGGAGATGGTCCTCGAGGAGGAGGATCCCCCGATCCTGGTGGAGGTGGTCGCGGGGGAGTTGGAGCGGATCCTGGGGAATCTCCTGCTGAACGCCGAGTTTGCCATGCATCGGAACAGCGGGGGAGGGCGGATCCGCCTCTCGACCGCCTGGGTGGATGGGATCGCCCTCCTGACCGTGGAGGATGACGGGCCCGGGGTGCCCCCGGAGCTCAAGGAGACGCTCTTCGACCCCTTCGTGACCACGAAGGGCAACGAGGGAACCGGACTCGGACTCGCCCTGGCCCGCCGGCTGGCCCGGTTGCGGGCGGGTGACCTGGTGCTTGTGGAGTCGGGACTGGGCGGCGCGGCGTTTCGTCTGTCGCTGCCCGGGGTACGCGGGACCAGGATGCCGGAGAGCGGATCCCCCGGTGACCGGGCTCCTGATCAACATCCGGCACCCACCCAGCTTCTGGTGGTGGATGACGAGCCCGCGATTCTCTCGGCCCTGGAACGTTACCTGGCCGGGCAAGGGTATGAGGTTCACGTGGCGACGAGCCACGCCGAGGCGATCAGAATCGCCCGGACGGTTCCGATCGATGCGGTGCTCTGCGATCAACGGCTTGGCGAGGAGCGGGGCATCGACCTGCACCGCGCCCTGGGCGGTCTCCGGCCCGGGCTGGTGTCCCGCTTCATTCTGATGAGCGGGGATCCTTCCCAGCCCGAGACGGTGGCCTTTGCCCGGGAAACGGGGGCTCCGGTGCTTGCCAAGCCCTTCGACCTCGACGAACTCCTCACGGAGTTGCAGCGGCTGGCGGTTCAGCCCCGGCCGGTGGCCCCTGCGGTCTCACCCTCGGTTCCCCTCCCTCTGGCGGAAGCCGGGGACACTTCCTCCCGGTCGTGAATCAGACGCCGAAACAGTAGAAGAGTCCGTTCCCTCCGGTTCCCTGCAGATCCTGTTGACCGCATCCCCGGGAGGGGTGGGCCGAGTTCCAGGACGTGGGGAACTGCCCGCCTCCCTGCCGGTCGTGGTGGCCCACGCGGGCGCTCCCGGCTCCGTTGCTGGTCCAGTTGCGGCAGGTCGTGTCCTCGGTGCCGGGGTACGCTGTGCCGTCGGGCTGAGAGCCGGTGAGCATGTCGTGCCGGTTGGGGGAGTCGCCCCGTCCGTTGATGACGCCGCCCTTCTCGGTGATCACGGTCTGCTTGGTGAGGTTGTTGCTCTCGCCGTGCAGCTCCTCCACGCTACCCGCGATCCGGATCCCGGCCTGATTGTACCAGGGTCCGGTTCCGATCCGGTCCCGCGCGTTGACCGCGGCGGACGTGTCGGTGGCGGTGGCGCTCAGGTAGGCACGCCAGGTAAGACTGGTGGCGCCCACGGCGGCGGCGAGTTCGGTGCAGTGGCGGTCGGCGCCGGCCAGGCCGCCGAGGTTGGCTCCGTCGCCGGATCCGATGCTGGTGACGAAGAAGTTCATCTTCGGGTCGGGGCCCTGGGCGGCCAGTGACGGGGTGGCCACGAGGGCCAGACCCAGGAGGGTGAGAGGGTGTCTGGTCATGGTGGTGCTCCTTCGGCGGGGAACGAGTCGCGGGGAGGGTGCCTTTCTGGAATGTATGCGGTCCGCGTCGTGAGGGCGAGACGGGGGTGTTGGAACCACGAAAAACACGAAAGGCACGAAATGTGGGTCCTGATCCGGGAAGGCGTACGGTGTCCACCGCGAAGAGGATGGGGTGGAGTCGATCGTGGTGTTCGCGGTGCGGCTGGGAGGACGTTGAAGGCGATCAACGGCCGCTGGCCTCGGGAATGAGAACATGGATGAACAGGATGGACAGGATGAATGGGAGTAGAGGCGTTCGCTGCAATGACGCTCCCGATGTGCGATCGGGATCCCGATTTCCTTCGTGCTTTTCGTGGCTTCGTGTGAGCAATCCACGCGGGTGAAGTATTCCGCCCCTACGTCCCTCTTCAAACTTCAAACTTCGAACTTCGAACTTCCCACCGTCTCCCCCCGACACCCCTTGCTGGCGCGACCCGCGTCCGGGGCGTAGTTTCAAGCGAGGTTGTCTTCCCACCC
Organism: Gemmatimonadales bacterium; assembly: GCA_041741375.1. Lineage (GTDB taxonomy): Bacteria > Gemmatimonadota > Gemmatimonadetes > Gemmatimonadales > GWC2-71-9 > OFTM291. The sequence continues at coordinate 10,991 of JBGSKF010000016.1, forward strand.
ACCGTTCGCGAGGAGTTGGTTCATGAGAGTGATGCCCGGCCTTGGTCTCGTTGCCCTGATCGCCGGGGGGCTCCCCGCGCAGGAGCTTCCCACCCCCGCCCAGCAGATCGCGAGCGCGGTGCTCCCGCTGCCCGAAGCGTTCCGGGACGGGGCCACGGTGCTCGGTTACCGGACCCCCGGCGTGCTCAGCGAGCTCCGCAAGGGGACCAACGGAATGATCTGCCTCGCCGACAATCCGGCCGTCGCGGCCTTCCAGGTGGCATGCTATCACGAGGCGATGGAACCGTTCATGGCCCGGGGCCGAGCACTTCGGATCGAGGGGGTCGAGGGGGACCAGGTGGACACGGTCCGGTTCCGCGAAGTACGGGAGGGGAAGCTGCCGGTGCCCTCGGGCCCCGCCTCGCTCTACTCCCTCACGGGGCCCGCCGGGAGCTGGGATCCCGCCACCAACGAAGTGACCGGGGTCCGGCCGCTCTATGTGGTCTACATCCCCAACGCCACCGAGGAGAGTTCGGGGATTCCCGCCCGTCCGGCCCCCGGAGTACCGTGGCTGATGTTCCCCGGCACTCCCAAGGCGCACATCATGTTCGTTCCGCGCATGTAGGGAGCCGGGGACGCGTTCCCCGTACCCCGACCTCCCTCCCCCGCTCCTGAAACCGGGAGCGCATCCCGCTCGTTGGGAGGAAGGACCCGCCGCGCTGGCAACATTGCCCGCACCACGTAGATTCCGTGGCGGTCCCGGTTGGATTTCTGGATGACCTCCTCCTCCACGCACGCAGGAGCACATCATGGTTCGGACCTCTCGATGGACCTCCACCGCCTTTGGGTTCGTGGCCGGTCTGATCTCCCTCACGTCGCTCGCTGCCCAGACCCGGGCTGGAGATGGTCCCAACCCCATGGCCCGCCTTGGGTTCGGCTCTGCCGTGGCGATGGCGGGGGACCAACTCCTGGTGGGCCGTCCCGGCGCTGTGGCCGGATTCCCGATGCCGGTGGTGCAGGCGGGTGCCGTTCACCTCTTCTCGGCGAGGAACGGGAGCTGGTCCGAAGTGGGGAGTTTTGCCGGATCGGGAACCGGAGTGGGAGACGGGTTCGGTGGAGCCCTGGCGGTAGCGGGAGAGTGGCTGGTCGTGGGTGCTCCGGGGAGCGATGAGGGACGGGGCGCCGCATTCGTCTATCAGCGCGCCGCCACGGGATGGACCGAGCGGGCCCGCCTGGTCTCGGCCGCCGCGGGAGCCGGTGCCGGTGTCGGCTCCGCCGTAGCCCTCGCGGGCGACGTGGTCCTGCTCGGAGCCCCGAACGACGCGGGAGGGACCGGGAAGGTGTACGCCTTCCGCCGAGGTGCCGACGGGACCTGGGCTGCGGCAGGAACACTCTCCGCCGACCTGACCGTGGGTGACCGTTTCGGCGCCGCTCTCGCCTTCGATGGAGAGCGCGTTCTGGTCGGTGCTCCCGGACCCGGCGCCGGTGGTTTTCTCGGCGGCGGCCAGCCGAAGGAGGGGGCGGTGTTCGCTTTCCGTCGAGCGGGTGCCGAATGGAGCGGCGAGGGTCGGCTGGCTCCCGCGTCGGGTGAGATGCGCGGCTTCGGAAGCGCGGTTCTGATCAGCGGCGGAGAGGCGTTCGTGGGGAGCCCCTTCGGAAACGGCATGGCCGGGGGTCTCCAGATGCATGCCCGTGGGGATTCGGGCTGGGGTCCGGGCCGGGTGATCACCCCCTCCTCGGCGTCGGGACCCGCGATGTTCGGGAGCTCCATCGTTCGGGCCGGGGATGATCTCGCGGTGGGTGCTCCGCTGAGCGGAGGGGGTGCCGGTGCGGTGCACATCCTCCGTCGAGGATCGGACGGCAACTGGTCCGAGAGCCAGAAGCTCAGCGTCCCGATGTCCGGCGTGGGCGTCGGATTCGGGTCGGCGATGGACGGCGCGGCGGGCATTCTCGCGGTAGGGGCTCCCTCGGACGACTTCTTCGAAGGGAAGGGGAGAATCTACTCCCGCGGTGCCGGCGGCCAGTGGGCGGAAACTGCCACGGTGGTGGACAACACGCCCTACCTGCAGGCGATCACCGGGGGCGAACGGCGCTGTGAGGAAGGGAAGGTGGAGGTGTTCACGTGCCAGGACGTTGATGTGGTGTCCTTCCTGCCGACGAGCGCCTTGGGTGCCAAGCGCGGCATCATGGTGAACGACCTCTGGGGATGGGCTCATGCCGGGAGCGGGCGCGAGTTCGTCCTCATCGGCCGGTTCGACGGGACCTCCTTCGTGGAGATCACCGATCCCGCCAATCCGGTATACCTCGGGAATCTGCCCCTGCACGAGGGGGCACACCCCAACCTGTGGCGGGATATGAAGGTCTACCGGGACCACGCCTTCATCGTGTCGGATGGCGCGGGACCCCACGGGATGCAGGTGTTTGACCTGACCCAGCTGCTCTCGGTGACGAACGCCCCCGCCACGTTCGCGGAAACGGCCCACTACGACGGCATTGCGAGCGCGCACAACATCGTGATCGACGAGGCGTCGGGCTTCGCCTATGCGGTGGGGGCCAGCATGGGAGGGGAAACCTGCGGCGGCGCCCTCCACATGATCGACATCCGGAGTCCCACGGCACCCACCTTCGCCGGCTGCTTCGGGGATCCCGCCACCGGCACCGCCCGGACCGGCTACACCCACGACGCACAGTGCACCGTATATCATGGGCCGGACACCCGGTACCAGGGGCGGCAGATCTGTTTCAACGCCTCCGAGACCGCGATCGGCATCGCCGACGTCACCGACAAGAAGAACCCCAAGGCGATCTCCAACGCCACGTACCCCAACGTGGGTTACTCGCACCAGGGGTGGCTGAGCGACGACCACAAGTACTTCTACCTGGACGATGAACTCGATGAACTGGCCGGCACGGTTGGCCGGACCCGGACCCTGGTGTGGGACGTGACCGATCTCGATGATCCGGTTCTGGTCCGGGAGTTCCTCGGCGAAACGGCGGCCTCGGATCACAATCTGTACGTGAAGGGCCGGTACATGTACCAGTCCAACTATGCGGCGGGCCTCCGTATCATCGACATCGGCGATCCCACCGCACCCCGTGAGGTGGGACACTTCGACACGGTTCCTCTCGGCAACAATTCCGCGGGATTCACCGGGTCGTGGAGTAACTATCCGTATTATCCCAGCGGCCTCATTGCGGTGTCCAGCATGCGGGAGGGCCTCTTCATCCTTCGTCACCGTCCCCGCGCGCCGATTCCCTGAGGTGGTCACGGTGTCGTACCTTACTTGTGGTGATCATATGGCGACTCGGCAGCGGGACCTGGCCCCCAACAAGGAATGTCATCCCGAACGCCTCCACAGATCCCTCGCTGACGCTCGGGATGACGGACGGTACACGTCCCGCCGACTGCTCCTCGCGACCACTTTCCTCCTCGCGGCCGCCCCCGTGGTCGCGCAATCCGCCGGAGCGGGAGGCCGGCTCTACGTTCCCAACCAGGATGATGCCACCGTCACCATCGTCGACCTCACCTCCCGGAAGGCCGTCGAGACCCTCGACCTCAAGGCCCTTGGCTACGGGGCCAATGCCAAGCCGCACCATACCCAGGTCGAGCCGGATGGGAGCGGGTGGTATCTCACCATGATCGGGGCGGGGAAGGTGCTCAAGTTCGACCGCGACAACCACGTCGTGGCATCCGCCGAGATGGAGGTGCCCGGCCTGATGACGCTCCATCCGGTGGCGGACCTCATGTTCGTCGGCCGCTCGATGAGCGCGGTCAATCCCCCCTCGCGGGTGGCGGTGATCCGGCGGAGCGACATGACGATTCTCGACGAGATCGACGTGTTCTTCCCCCGTCCCCATGCCCTCATCGCCGATCCCCGGGGTGTCCGGTTCTACACGGCGAGTCTCGGGGTGAACCAGCTCGCCCGAGTGGACGCCGAAGACGGCGGTGGTGGCGTGGACCTGGTGGACATTCCGGGGCCCCCGGGAGCGTTTGTCCAGCTGGCCCAGAGCCCCGACGGCCGGTGGCTCGCCCTCACGGCCCAGGGCACGGCTCAGGTGCACATCTTCGATGTGACCGACGGCAAGGTTCCCACCCTGGTGACCTCGGTGTCCACCCGGCGCGGACCCTTCGAGCCCGCCTTTTCCCCGGACGGATCCGAACTCTGGGTGACGACGCTCGATGCCAACGTAGTGACGGTGATCGAGACGAAGGGGTGGACCGTGTCGGACGTCATCGAAGACCCCGGTTTCGCGCAGCCGCATGGCATTGCCATGGAGCCGGATGGCCGGATCGTCTGGGTGACGAACCGGCACCAGGCGGGGGGAGCGCACGACCACGAAGGGGGCAAGCCCACCGGGACCGGCACCGCGATGGCGATCTGCCGAGCCACCCGGACGGTGCTGGTGACGGTGCCGGCGGGAGGATATGCCGCCGGGATAGGGCTCCCCACGACCACCGGCTCTTCCGCGGGCGTTCCCCCCGACGGATGCCGGTGAGGATCTCCCGACTGTTGGCGGCGGCGGGCCTCGGGTTCGCCGCCGCCTGTGCGTCAGGAACAGGGGGCACCCCTTCTCCGACTCCCGGGGTGGCGCCGATCCAGGGGATGCACGGGTGGCGCGAGGAGGCGGCCCCGTTTCCCGTCATTGACACCGCGGGACGACGGCTCGAGATCCCCTTTCTGGGTGGGTTGAACGCGCCACGCCCCCAGCTCATCGACATCGACGGCGACGGAGACGACGACCTCTTCCTCCAGGAGGCGACGGATCGCGTGATGTTCCTCGAACGCGACGGGACGGAGGAGAACGGCCTGCCGCGCTTCGTGCTCCGGAGCCGGCACTACGGCGGCCTGACCATCGGCGAGTGGTACCGCTTTGCCGACCTCGATGGCGACGGCGACATGGATCTTCTCTCCGAGGAGCGGTTCAGCTACATCCGGTACTACCGGAACGAGGGAACCACGCGTGAGGCCCGCTTCGTCCTCGCCGCTGATACTTTGCGGCTCGAGGATGGATCCCCGCTCTTTTCGGACCGGCAGAACATTCCGCAGATCGCCGATCTCGACTGCAACGGCCTCCCCGACCTGCTGGTGGGGAAGGTGGATGGCACCGCGAGCCGGTACGAGATGCTACCCGGCACGTTTCGGGTGCCGCGGTTCCGTCGCGTCACCGACCGATTCGAGGACATCCTGATCGTGGCGCAGTTCGGCGGGAGTCTGCATGGCGCCAACACCATGGCCCTGGCCGATAGCGATGGCGACGGCGATCTTGACCTCTTCTGGGGCGATTTCTTCGAGGCGGGATTGCTGCGGATCGAGAACGCCGGGAGCTGCGAGGCCTTCAACTATCGGAGCACCCCTGTGCAGTTCCCCACCGCGGCCCCGGTGCTGACCAGCGGCTACAATGCTCCCGCCTTTGGCGATCTCGGGGGAGACGGGGGATTGGACGTTGCAATCGGGGTTCTGGGCGGAGCGTTCAACCCCAACCGGACCACCATCGCCAATCTCATTGCCCTCACGCGAGATGCCAGCGGCGCCTGGGTGGAGCGGACCCGCCAGCTCGTCGGGAACATCGACGTGGGGAGCGAGAGCATCCCGGCCCTGGTGGACTGGGATGGCGACGGGGACCTCGACCTTCTCCTGGCCAACAAGATCGACCCGGCCGACCTCTCCACCTCGCGGGTCTACTGGTTCGAGAACCGGGGACGAGAGGGACTCCGGATGCGCGGCGTCCTGCCCGCCCCGTTCACGGGGGCCTATCATCTGGCGCCCGCCTTCGGGGACCTCGATGGTGACGGGGAGGTTGATCTCCTTCTCGGCGGGTGGGGGCCGCGGATCGCCTGGTACCGCAACACCGGCCGGAACGCGGAGGGAACCCCTCGCTTCACCCTGGTGGACTCCGCGATGGTGACCATCACGCGCGGGAGCAACACCACCCCAACCCTCGGCGATCTCGACGGGGATGGTGATCTTGACCTCCTGATCGGCGAGGCCTCCGGCACTCTGAACTTCTACCGGAACGAGGGGACGAGGACGGCGCCCCGGTTCGTTCTGGTGAGCGACGAGTGGGAAGGGATCGACATCGGGCGCCGCAGCTCTCCGCATCTGGTGGACTACGATGGGGACGGGCTTCTCGATCTCCTCATCGGTTCGGAGGTGGACGGCGTGGTGTTGTACCGGAACCGGGGAACCCGGACCGCTCCCCGGTTTGTCCGGGACGACACCTTCCAGCTCGATGCCCCCGCCCTTGCCGCACCGGTTCTCGGCGATCTCGATGGTGACGGACGAGCCGATCTGATCCTGGGAGGAGTCGGAGGAGGGGTAAGGTATTTCCGGCACAATGACCAATGACCAATGAACAATGAACAATGAACAGTGAACAATGAACAATGAACAATGGGGTCTGGTGCCCGCTGGAGCATCATCCCGACCGTGAGCTGTCATCCCGAGCGAGAAGCGAGGGATCTGAGGAGGTCGGTCGGTGTACTTCCAG
>JBGSKF010000017.1:0-14628 GCA_041741375.1 Gemmatimonadales bacterium
ACGACTCCAGCTCACCACGCTCCTCCACACTCAGAAGCAACTCGGCCTTGGGGCGACCCGTACGCATGCGTGTCCTCGGTCAGGGGTACCCCAATATACGTAATATAAGTTATGCTGTCAACTTCTGTTACAGGACACTAGAGCCCACCACAAGAAGCACAAAAGGCACAAACGTCTCGCGTTCTTGGGAGGGCCTCTCCGCACCGAGGGTGTGCCTCTTGTGACTTCTGTGCTTTTTGTGGCCATTCCCCTCGCACGGAGCGGCCGTGGCGATCGACGTGTCTGACGGGGGGTCGGGCGTCGCCCGAAATATTGTTGCCGTTTTGTGTTCAATCTTGTCCGTAAGGGACTATGTCCTACGTCCTATGTCCTACGCCCGTCCTGCGGTCCCAACACCACCCAGCGGAGTCCGCGACGTGCTCCCCGACGATCCAGACGGTGTTCCCGCTCCAGGCCCTGGAGGATCCGCCTGATCCGGACGAGGGGGACGTCCGCAAACATCCCGGCGACGTCGGTGGTGGCGAACTCCGGGGGCATGTCGCGCAGCGCCGCGTGCCGGATGCGGTCGTCGAGGTTGTCTTGACCGGAGGGAGTGTACTCCTCCACCACTCCCGCCACCAGGTCGAGCTGAGGGTTGGCGTTGCCCTGCAGTGCGGCCCCGCACGCCGCCAGGTACCGCTCGGCCCAGAGGTTCGCCTGCTTCCGGTTCCCGGCGTAGATGATCGGGAGCCGAGGATGGAGAGCGGAGAGTTCGGCGAGAACCCGGGCCACGTGGCTTGCGGGCCAGCGTCCGGCGAGTCGGCGCTCGTTCAGGAAATCGCCATACTGGGCCTCGACCACGACCACCGACCGGTCGAGCCGGGCCAGATCGGCCCAGTGGTGGTGGAGTGCCTGGATCGCGTTGATGTCACCCAGCAGGTTGTCGTAGGACTTGCGCTCGATGACCACGGACACACGGTCGTCGGTGAGGAGGGCGTAGTCCCCGACTGCCAGCTTGCGCCGCACCACGGTGGCACCGGGAAACCGCCAGGGGTACTTCTCCTGCGTGTCGATCGCGATGGTGACACCGTCGGGTGTGTCCCGGAGTTCCAGTCGAGTGCGGGAGCGGTGGGACCGGATGCCGGACTCGGTGCGAAAGAAGATCTGCTCGTAGTCTCCCGTGCCATCCGCCCGCGGCTTGTGCACCACGAGGAACTCGCATCGCTTCCGGAGCGAACGGTCGAGCACTACGGCGAGCTTCCGTCCCACCCGGGACAGGTTGGCCACCGGTACCTGCTCGAGCGGGCGCAGCACCTCGGTGGGATCATCGTCCCGTTCGCGGACGCAGAAGATCTGCTGGCCGGGGCCGGGCCAGGCCGACTGCGCCCTTACAGCCAGCAGCACACGACCCTCCTGCTCGATGCGGATCCGCACCGGGAAGCGGGGGTTGGTGGTGCGTTCGAGGATCCAGAGGGCCGGCATCGGTTCTCGGGGCGGGGAAGCTGCAGGAGAACATAGTAGCCCCGTGGGGGAAGTTTGAAGTGTGGTAGGGAGTAGGGAGTGGGGAGTAGGGAATAGGGGGAAGGGGGCCGTACACGTACACGTACCCGTACACGTACCCGTGCTCGAGCGGTTGACGACACTTCCGGGTCCGATGACGGGAAAAGGGGTCCCGAGCGTTTGGAGTTCGAGGTTCGAAGTGTGAAGCCCTCGGAAACCTCGGCTTCCTTGACTCATGCCGGACGGTGGGGTTGGTTCCCATTCATGAACTTCGACACCCTCTTTCTCGACAATACGCTTCGCACCTGGGCCGTGGCCGTCGGCATCGCCCTGGTCACCTTGATCATCCTGACGGCGGCCCGTCGCCTCATCACCGCCCAGGTGGTTCGCTGGTCCCGAAAGACCACGAACCAGCTCGACGATCTGGTGGCCGAGGTGCTCGGAGCCATCCGCACCTGGTTCCTCCTCGGCATCGCCCTCTACGTCGGGAGCAACGCACTCGCCCTCCCATCCACGGTTCATGCCAACCTGTTGACGGCCCTGGTCCTGGTGGCGCTCCTCCAGGCGGGACTGGCGGCCAGCGTCGGCACCCGGTTCTTCCTGGAGCACTACAAGAAGGAACGACTCCAGGACGATCCGGGAGCCGCCACGATGGTCGGGGCCATGAGTTTCCTGGTCCGGATGGTGCTCTGGGCCGCCGTGCTGCTCCTGGCGCTCGACAACCTCGGGATCGACATCACGGCGCTCGTGGCGGGGCTCGGCGTGGGCGGTATCGCTGTGGCCCTCGCGGTGCAGAACATTCTCGGCGACCTCTTCGCCTCCCTCGCCATCGTGCTCGACAAGCCGTTCGTCCTCGGCGACTTCATCATCGTGGGCGACATGATGGGGACGGTCGAGCACATCGGCCTCAAGACCACCCGGCTCCGGAGCCTCAGTGGGGAGCAGCTGATCTTTTCCAACGCAGACCTTCTCTCCAGCCGGGTCCGCAATTACAAGCGCATGTTCGAACGGCGGGTCGTGTTCACGCTCGGTGTGACGTATCAGACGCCGCGGGACAAGCTACGCCTGATTCCCGACATCATCCGGGAGGCGATCACCGAGCAGGAGAAGGCCCGGTTCGACCGAAGCCACCTCTCCGCCTATGGCGCCTACTCGATCGACTTCGAGACCGCCTGGTATGTCCTGGCGCCGGATTACGGGGTCTACATGGACATCCAGCAGGCGATCTACCTGCAGATCCATGAACGCTTTGAACAGGAGGGGATCGAGTTCGCGTATCCGACACAGACGATCTTCGTGGAACGCGGGGGAGGAGAAGGGACATAGGACATTATAGTCCCTTACGGACAGGATTGAACGCAAAACGGCAACAATATTGTGGGCGACGGCTGGAAACCCACACCGGCGGCCCGCGGGCCGCCGCGGGGTGGAGGGGAAGGCAGTGTACGGGCCGTTCGCGAACGGCCCGTACACGCCGGCAGTTCGGCCCAGGGGCCGTTCACGAACGGCCCGTACACGTGGGCAGATTGGCCCAAGCGTCGTTCACGAATAAAGGGTTGTTCACGAATGGGGATAGAACCAGCGGAACGGTGCCCCGGCGTCGTGAACCTCTTTTGTTCCGGCTCTGCCGGCTTGGGACATAGGACGTAGGACACATGGGACAGATGGGACAGAGCCACCCCGGAACGAGTTCGACACGCCAGCATCGCCACCGTGGATCCCGGCCTTTGCCGGGATGACGATCGTCGAAGATCCTATGTCCTATGTCCTATGTCCTATGTCCCAAGAATCCAAACCTCCGTTGACACCCTTGACACCCGCTGTTTCCGGTGGTACGATCACACCAACCCCGCCTCAAGGGAAGTCCGATGCGATCCGTCACGCTCCTGCTCGCCTGGTGCACGATCACATTGACGCCGGTCGCGGCCCAGGTGGGCACCGTGCATTTCCCTGTGACGGGGTCCGCCGAGGCGCGGGAGGTGTTCACGCGCGGGGTGGCTCTCCTCCACAGTTTCGAGTATGGCCGGGCAGCCATTGCATTCCGGGAGGCGCGGGCCCTCGATTCGAACCTGGTGATGGCGGTGTGGGGCGAGGCGATGACCCACACCCACCCGGTCTGGAACGAGCAGGATCTGGAGGCGGCCCGCACGGTGCTCCGGGGCCTCGGTGCCACCCGAGAGGCCCGGCTGGCCCGGGCTCCCACTCCCCGGGAGCGGGCCTGGATGGAGGCCGTGGAAACACTGTATGGAGACGGGACCAAGCCCCTGCGGGACACGCTCTATGCCCGAGCCATGGAACAGGTGGTGGCGGCCTTCCCCGATGACGATGAGGCCCATGCGTTTCACGCCCTGGCCCTGCTCGGCCTGAGTCAGGGTGTCCGCGACGTCCCCACCTACATGCGGGCCGGTGCCATCGCCAACGAGGTGTTCCGGCGGAATCGGGATCACCCCGGCGCCGCCCATTACGTCATTCACGCCTTCGATGATCCCGTCCACGCGCCCCTCGGTTTGCATGCCGCGAACCGATACATCGAGATCGCGCCCGCGGCACCGCACGCGCAACACATGACCACCCACATCTTTCTTGCCCTGGGGATGTGGGACCGGGTGGTGTCCCAGAACGAGGTGGCCGCCGGGCCTGATCGGGCGGGTTGGCGGGCGGGACATTACACGGCATGGCTCGGTTACGGACTCCTGCAGCAGGGGCGGTTCGACGATGCCCGCGATCTCCTCCTCCGGGTGCATGACAATGCCACCCCCTCGGGGCGGCGGGGAGAGTCTCCGAATCTCCTCTCGATGCGGGCCCACTATCTGATCAACAGCGAGCGATGGGATGACCCCGTGAGCCGCTGGCCGGTCACGCCGGGTCCCTCCGGACCCGTCGCCCAGGCGATGATTCACTATGCTCTGGGGGTCGCGGCCTTTCATCGGGGAGACGAACCTGGCATCCGTGAGCATCTCGAGGCACTCAAGGGCACGGTTGGCGCCGAGGCGCGTGACGACTTCTACAGCGCCAACGCGTCCGTCCCCGCCATCCTCCTGCTTCAGTTCCAGGCGCGTCTGGTCCGGGCGGCGGGGGCCGGGGGACGGGATTCCGCCACCGCGATGCTCCGCCGTGCGGCCGCGACGGAAGCGGCGATGCCCGCGGAGTTCGGGCCCCCGGATGTGGTGAAGCCGAGCTTCGAGTTGCTGGGCGAGTGGCTGCTGGAGGACGGCAGGTCCGCCGACGCACAACGAGCATTCGAACAGGCGCTGGCCCTGGCCCCGGGGCGATCGCTGGCCCTCAGGGGTCTCGCCGCCGCCGCGAGCGCCGCGGGAGACGTCGCGACGGCCCGACAGGCGCGTTCCCGGCTTGCGGAGAATCAGCGACGTTGAAGTTCGAAGTGTGAAGTGTGAAGTTCGAAGGAGTGTGGGCGGGCAGGCACCTTGGACAATTTCACACGAAGGCACGAAGACACGAAGAAAGGGTACAGATCGACCCGGGACGCGACCACTCACAACCTGTGGCCATTCGAGCTGGCGGCCGGTCTCGGTGATGGGGATCACTGACCCGTGGAGAGCCAGACACCAGATTGTCCTCATGGGCGCATGGTACAAGACTCGTAGGGAATGGCTCCGGCTCCTCACCCTGGGCTCGTGGTGTCTCGTCGGGTGTCAGGACCCGCAGGGAGGGGTGCTGATCGTGAGCCATTTCGCCACCAGCACGAATCCCGTCTCCGAGGTCCGCATCGCAGCAGGTCCACGGAACGAGGTCCTGCTGTCCGGGAGCGACTTCACCTCGACAGGCGGATCCGCCTTTCGGGAAACCGTTCCTGTGGGTGTCCCGGGAAGCGGTCGCTGGCCGATCCGGGTCGCACTGGTGGATTCTGCCGTGGACACTCTCGCCGTGGTTCGGACCGAGCTTTTGCTTGAACCCGATCACAAGCATTTTGTGAGTCTCGATGCGGTCCCGGACAGAAATGGTTGGTTCATCTGCGTGCCCACGCAGGACCGCTCTCCCATTCGGCGCCTGGACCGGAATCCGCCCGACACCCTGTATATCAACTACTGGTCCCTGCCCCCGGGTAAATTCCCGCCCGTCTGCTGACACGCCAAGAGCACGGGGTGACCAACGCCCATTCCCTAACATCCAATACCCAACACCCGTTTACCCCGACCCCTCTACCCAACACCCGAAACCCAACACCCAGTCCCCAATTCCCCAGGACACAGGACACAGGACACAGGACACAGGACACAGGACACAGGACACAGGACACAGGACACAGGACATAGGACACAGGACACAGGACATAGAGGACATAGGACATTCGCCCCTACTCCCTACTCCCTACTCCCTACTCCCTACTCCCTACTTCCACCCCACCAACCCCTTCACCGACCGGAACATCGCCGGGCTGTCGTACCCGATCCCCTTCCTGAACACCAGCTCCACGTGGCGCACGTCGCTGATGCGCTCATCCGGGGCCCCGGTGACCACGATCAGGTCGGCGTCCTTGCCCAGGGTGACGCTCCCGATCCCGACCTTGAGTCCGAGATAGGTTGCCCCGTTGAGGGTCGCGATGCGGATGGCCTCCAGCGGAGTGAACCCCACCTCGACCAGGAGTTCCACGGCGCGCTGGTTGGCGTACCCGGGCACCACACCGCCGTATCCGGTGGGATCGGTCCCCACCACGAGCAATCCTCCCAGCCGGACAAATTCCCGCTCCAGCGCGGCGAGCCGCTCGTATTCCGCCCGGGCGCGACCGGTCGAGTCCCGGGCAATGCGGGCCCAGGTGCGTTCATACTGCTCCCGCGCCTGGGGCAGCATCGCGTCGAGCGCACCCTCCGGCGCCCTGGGTTGTCCCGGCACGGATGTTTCCATCACCGTGAGCGTGGAGGTGACGGCCACGTTCCGGGATACCAGGTGCTTGAGCCATTCCTGGACCGCGGGGCTCGACGGGTCCTGGCTGGCCATTGCGCGACGCCCCGCGGTGGCCCCCGGGCAGCGATCGGGTTCCTTGTCCGTCACGAAATCGGTGGCGGCGAAGAACCCGTGTTCCAGGTTGTCGATGCCGAGATCGGCCGCTTCGCGATAGGTGACGGAACAGAGGTGCCCCGTCACCCTGAGCCCCCGTGAATGCGCCGCCTTGATGGCCGCCCCAAGCTCGGCTCGGCTGATCTGCATGTAGGCCTTGAAGCTGGTGGCGCCCTCCGAGGACCAGTACTCCACCATCCGCTTCGCGTCATCGGCGTTGCGCAGGGCCTTCACTCCGGGGATCGGGAGACCGGGCCCGTTGAGGTAAGGGGCGGTCACTTCGATGGAGGGCCCGGGGATCTGCCCCGAATCGATCATGCGCTTGACGTTGAAGTCGGTGTACCCTCCCATGTTGCCCGCGGTGCGGATCGTTGTGGCTCCGCCCGCCAGATAAAGCCGGGGAAAGCTCACCGATTGAGTGGGATAGGCCCCGTCTCCCGCCACATAGAAGAGATGCTCGTGCAGCATGACCCAGCCGGGGAGCACGCTGCGACCGGTGAGCAGGAGCTCCCGGGCTCCCGCAGGGACCGGAGTGGTCGCCCGGTCGCCCATGGCGGCAATCCGGCCTCCCCGCAGGATGAGGGTCTGGTGTCCGCGGGCGGGCGCCCCGGTGCCGTCGATGATCCGGACGTCGACCAGGGCCACGACCGAGTCCCGCACCGCCACGAACGAGGGCGACGCGGGTCCCTGCAGAACGGCCAGCAACAGGAGCGTGAACATGCTCGGGATTCCCTTTCAGTCAGTCCCCATTACCCCAGGACATAGGACATAGGACATAGGACCTACCGCCTATCGTCTACCGCCTACCGCCAATGTTTGCCTACCGGTCCCCGGGCTTCTTGCGGCGGCCGTGGGTCGGTGGCGGGGGCTCGGGCTTCAACACCACCGGGTTCTGTTCCAGGAGCCGGAGTGCTTCCTGCACCGCCCGCTCGAGCTGGGGGTCGTGTCCGGCCGCGACTTCCTTGGGGGTGTTCTCCACCTCGATGTCGGCCGGCACTCCCTCGTTTTCCACGGCCCACTTTCCGTCCAGGTCGTAGAACCCGCCTCGCGGGGCGATCATCGATCCTCCGTCGATGAAGGGCGGGGTGTCCCAGGTTCCGACCAGCCCACCCCAGGTGCGTTGGCCCACGATCGGGCCGATGCCGAGTGTGCGGAACATGTGAGGGAGAAGATCGCCGCCGGAGCCCGCCATCTCGTTGATGATCATGACCTTGGGGCCCCAGATTCCGGCGCCCGGCGTGGTGAACGGCTGGCGTTCTCCGACGGCGTTGTTGAAGTAGCCGAGCAGCTTCCGGTTCATCACCTCAACCATGTAGTCGGCCGCGGAACCGCCGCCGTTGTAGCGTTCGTCGATGATGGCGCCCGGCTTGTGCTGCTGGGCAAAGAAGTACCGGTTGAAGTAGGTGTACCCCGGCTGCCCGGTGTTGGGGACGTAGATGTAGGCCAACCGGCCGTTGGAGAGGGAGTCGACCTTCCGCCGGTTGGACTCGATCCAGTCGAACTGCCGGAGCCCGTTCTCGTTCCCGACCGGGACCACTGTCACCTGTCGTGCCCCGGCGAGTGACGGCTGGGCATTGAGGGTGAGAACGGTCTGGCGCCCGGCCCGGCCCTCCATGACCTGGTGGATGTTGTCGGTCCCGGCGAGGGGGACGCCGTCGATCGCCATCAGGTAGTCGCCCGCGGCCACGTTCAGGCCGGGTCCGCTGAGCGGCGCCTGGAGCTGGGGGTTCCAGCTCTCGCCGGTGTAGATCTTCGCGATCCGGTACCGGTTGTTGGCGATGGTGTAGTCCGCGCCGAGATAGCCGACGGTGGCGCTGGGGATGTCGGGGAAATCGCCGCCCCGCACGTAGCTGTGCCCGATGGCGAGTTCGCCGCCCATCATGTCCATCAGGTAGTTGAAGTCGGCCCGGTGCCGCACGTGGGCCAGGAATGGCTGGTACATCGTCTTCATCCGCGGCCAGTCCGACCCGTGCGTGTTGGGCACATAGAGGTAGTCGCGCTGGATCCGCCACCCCTCGGCGAACATCTGCGGATACTCCACCGTCGGGTCCACCCGCATGCGGAGGGAGGCGAGGTTGAGCCGGCCGGCGGTCCCCTGCGGGGGCGCCTTGTCGGCATCGACGATGGCCCAGGCGCCGTTCTGCCCCGGGGTGCGGTAGAGCAGCTTCCTGCCGTCGGCCGAGAGGGTGTAGGCCTGGACGTTGGGGAGGAAGGGCTTCGCCTCCCGGTCCTTGAGCTGGTAGCGATGGAGCGCGTTGGCGGGCGGAGGGCCGCCGCCGACCCCGGTGGCGGGGAGGTTCTCCAGGAAGAACACGGTCCCCGCCGGTCCCGCGAGCAGGTTGCTGTAATTCCGCGGTGTCACGTCGACGGAGAGGATCCGGTTGGTCAGGCCGTCAAAGTCGATGGAGACGGTGGGCGCGGCCGGGGTTCCGCGTCCCGGTCGGGCGCTGGAGTCGGGTGCCACTCCCTCCTCGTCGCTCTCCGGCGCGAGAGGTGACGCCTCGGTGCGGGAAAGCACCGCGAGGTAAAGGGCGCGGGTCACCGGCCGGTCGTAGCTCGTCATGTCGAGCCAGCCGGTGTTGAGGGCGAAGTTGGTGGAGGCGAGGAACCAGAGATACTTGCCCGAGGCGTCCCAGGTCGGCGACAGGGCATCGGAGAGTCCGTCGGTCACCTGGTGCGTGCGGCCCTCCTGAACGTCATACACGTGCACCGCGTGGAACTGGCTGGGCTGGCGCTTGGCATACGCGATCCAGCGGGAGTCGGGGCTCCACACCGGATCCATGGTGCGGGCCGGGGCCATGTAGGTGTCGGTGTCCGCATGGGTGACGCGTCCGCTCTCCACGTCCACGACGTGAAGCCGGAGCCCGGTGTCGGTGAACAGGAGCTTCTTCGAATCGGGACTCCAGGACGGGGTGTACTGGAACGACGGGTTGGGAAGCCGGATGGTGCGCTTGTCGCCGAGCCCGTCCTGCGGAGCAATCACGAGCTGGTACTCGCCGCTGGCGTCGGTGAACCAGCTGATCCACTTCCCGTCCGGGCTCCAGGCCGGGTTCCTTTCGGCGCTCGAGGGGGAGTTGGAGAGGTTGCGCCAGTCACCCTTGTCGGCGGGGACGGTGAAGATCTCCCCCCGGGCCTCGAAGACGGCGCGTTTGCCCGTCGGGGAGAGAGCGGCGTTCACGATCCGGTTCTGCACCTGCTGCCAGGAGGGCATGAGCCAGGGGAAGTCGCCCCGGACGGTGATGTTGACCGGAGCACTCCGGCCGGTGGCCGGGTCGAGAAGGTGAATCCGGCCTCCCTGCTCGAACACCACCGCGCCGCCGCCGGCATCGAGCGCCTTCACATCGAAGTCGGTGAAGGTGGTCACCTGGGTCACAGCCTTGGAGCGCGTATCGTAGGACCAGACGTTGCTCACCCAGTCGCGGTCGGAGGCGAAGTAGACCGTCTCCCCCACCCACACCGGGTCAATGTCCTTGCTCCCCTCCCAGGGCACCGTCTCCAGGTCGAGACCGGGAAGGTTCACGATCCAGATCGGCTTGTTCTGTCCCCCGCGGTAGTTCCGTCGTTCGTCATCCCAACTGGTGGCGAGCCGGTAAGCGAACCGGGATCCGTCGGGGGAATACTTCCCCTGCCATCCGCGATGCATCGGTAACGGCGCCGGGAGCCCGCCCTCGGTGGACACGCTCCAGAAGTTCACCGCGGTTCCCGAGGGAGCGGCGGCGCGGGTGGAGGTGAACACCACACGCCGGCCATCGGGGGACCACCCCTGCACCAGGTCGGGCGAGGTATGCCAGGTGAGCCGAGTGGGCTCGCCCCCTTCCGCGGGCACGATGTAGACGTCGGTGTTGCCGCCGTACTGTCCGCTGAAGGCGACCCACCGGCCGTCGGGAGAGAGCTTGGGGTTGGTTTCCTGGCCCTGGAAGCTGGTGAGCCGACGGGCGTTCCCGCCGGCGCGATCCACGATCCAGATGTTGTTGGCGTAGGAGAAGGCGATCTGCCGGGCGCTCACCGTGGGCTGGCGGAGGAGGAGGGTCTGGGCCGGCGCCGGCTGGGCCGCGGACAGGAGGAGGAACGCCAGGGATCCGAGTGCGATCAGGGGTCGCCGCATGGGTAGTGCTCCAGGGGATGGGGAGAGGAACAACCCCGTAGAATCGCGACTCGGCGGGCGCGGGTCAACCGGCAGGGGGAAGAGCAGAGGGTCACACGAAGGCACGAAGGCACGAAGGGGGTGAGCGTCGCCATCTCCTTCAGAGTGCCTTGATCCGATCGGGAATGGCTTGGCGTGTTATACAATGGGCCTGCCCCTCCGATTCATCTTCGTGCCTTCGTGTCTTCGCGTGAGGTTGGATAGCCGCTTTTACCCCGAAACGACACTGAGTTTCATTACTCGTATCTTCGGCTTGCTGCATGACGTGGCCTCTTCTTCGTCGGTGTCCTTGGCTCGGCGTACCGCACAGTCCATCGCCCATTTCGGAATATCTCGCTTCGATGCGAGCGGGCGGTCACCCCCTTCGTGTCTTCGTGTCTTCGTGTGAGATCAAACAACCGACTTGCCTCGAACCGACATCCGCCGGAGGTGACTGCCGATTCACCCGCAGCTGTGAGAGGGCAACTGCCTGCGGGCCGTTCACGATGCGTTTGCAGCCCTCGCGGAAGGTAGCCGCGCCGAAGTTGATCAGGAGCCCGAGCGGCAACCCGAGGAGACGGAGGTAGGTAAGTACCTGCTTGGCGTGGACCGGGGCCAGCTTCTCGACCGACTTCAACTCGACCACAAGTTTCCCGTTCACCAGGAGGTCGACCCGCAATCCTCCCTCGAAGCGAAGCCCGTCGTAGTCAAAAATGACCGGTTTCTGGAGCTCGACGCGCAGTCCACGCCTTTCCAGTACCCGCGCCAGGAGCACCTGGTAGACCGATTCGAGCAATCCTGGACCCAGATCCCGATGCAGATGGAACGCGGCATCCACCACGATGGCGGATAACTGCTCGGGATCAAGTTCGGTCCTTGCATTGTCGTCTGGCTGCATGAACCGCCACCTCCCCTGTGTTCTTTGTCCTCGGCATACCGTACGGTCCATCACGCGCCTCGGAACATCCTGCCTCGACCTGCGCAGACGATGTGGTCACACGAAGACACGAAGGCACGAAGGGTGTCCTCGTACCTTCGTGCGAGACTGCAGGGACCTGAACGTGATGATCTCGCCCAGGAGCCGCTCTGCCTCGATCTTCAGCGCCAGAATGGTCCATGCCCGATGCTCCGGCCCCTTTCACGCTCATCTTCGTGTCTTCGTGTCTTCGTGTGAGACTGTAAAGCCTGAACGTGCAGGAGGGTAACCAGGATCACCCCGACCGGGGCGATAAACGGGAGCAAGGCGCGCGAGCCGAACCCTGAACCGTTCCGCGTTACATTCGCGTAGGGACAGGATAGCCCCCGTTTCGCCAGCAGTGAACTATTTCACGCCAACCTGCGAGGAACCGATGAGTGGCGTTCGAGTTCTGGTGGGCACCCGGAAGGGCGCGTTCGTCCTCTCGGCGGATGGTACCCGCCGTCGATGGAAGATCAGCGGACCACATTTCGGCGGCTGGGAGATCTACCACGTCAAGGGATCGCCGGTTGATCCGGACCGGTTGTACGCCTCCCAGACGAGCGGCTGGTTCGGTCAGGTGATGCAGCGGTCGAACGATGGCGGGAAAACCTGGGAGACTGTCGGCAATACCTTCGCCTACGATGGCGACCCCGGGACCCATCAGTGGTACGACGGGACTCGGCATCCCTGGGAGTTCAAGCGCGTCTGGCATCTGGAGCCGTCGCTGACCGATCCGGACACCGTGTACGCCGGGGTGGAGGACGCGGCCCTCTTCCGTTCGACCGATGGGGGACAGAACTGGCAGGAGTTGCCGGGACTGCGCGGCCGGGGATCGGGACCCGATTGGCAGCCGGGTGCCGGTGGGATGTGTCTCCACACCATTCTGCTCGACCGGAGCGATCCCCGGCGGATCTTCATCGCCATCTCGGCGGCGGGGGCTTTTCGGAGTGATGACGCCGGCGCCACCTGGCGGCCGATCAACCGGGGCCTCTCCTCGCAATACATTCCGGAGCCCACCGCCGAGGTGGGGCACTGTGTGCATCGGATCGCGATGCACGGGTCGCGGCCCAACGTGCTCTTCATGCAGAAGCATTGGGACGTGATGCGGAGTGACGACGCCGGCGATTCGTGGCGCGAGGTGAGTGGCAACCTGCCCAGCGATTTCGGGTTTCCTATCGAGGTGCACGCCCACGAGCCGGACACCGTCTACGTGGTGCCGATCAAGAGCGATTCGGAGCACTATCCTCCGGAGGGCAAGCTCCGGGTCTATCGCAGCACCACGGGCGGCGACGAGTGGCAGCCGCTCACCAAGGGGCTGCCACAGCGCCACTGCTATGTCAACGTTCTGCGGGACGCGATGGCGGTGGACTCGCTGGACATGTGCGGGGTGTACTTCGGCACTACCGGCGGCCAGGTCTACGCGTCGGCCGATGCCGGGGAGAGCTGGAAGGCCATCGCCCGCGATCTGCCGGGCGTGCTGTCGGTGGAGGTCCAGACCCTGTCATGATACGGGTGGTGCTGCCCTATCACCTGCGGACCCTGGCGCAGGCCGGGCCCGAGGTGCAGCTCGATCTCGGCAGGCCCGTCACCCCGGACGCGGTGCTGGACGCCCTGGAGGCGCATTATCCGGCGTTGCGCGGGACGATCCGGGATCCGGTGACCCGCCGGCGCCGACCCTTTCTCCGGTTCTTTGCGTGCGAGCGGGATCTGTCCCACGAGCCGTTGGACGCGCCGTTGCCGGACCTGGTCGCGTTGGGTGAGGAGCCATTCCTGATCGTCGGCGCGATCGCAGGAGGGTAGCAGGTCAGGGGCTTCCGTGTTCGACCGCGGAGGGTGGGCGGCATCGTGGCGCGTCATACGGTCAGTGTGAACCCGCCATCCGGCGTGAGCGTCGTGCCGGTGATGTAGCTGGCATCGTCGGAACATAGAAAGACTATGGATCTGGCGATCTCTTCCGGCTCACCCGCGCGCCGCAGGTGAACGCTGGGGAGCACGCCTTTGTCGTAGACGTCGTCGCCGAAGTCGCTTCGCAGTCGTCGATGCATCGGTGTGTCGACAATCCCCGGACACACCAGGTTGACCCGGACGCCCTGTGAAGCCAGCTCCGCCGAGACACTCGTGGTGAGCCCGATCAGGCCGTGCTTCGAGGTGCAATAGGCCGCGCCGGTGGCAAAACCGAGAAAGGAATTGACCGAACCGACGTTGACGATGGCCCCGCCGTGCCCGGCTGCGAGCATGGCCCGGGCTTCCATCCGCATGCACAGAAACGTGCCCTTGAGATTGATCCCCAGCACGCGGTCCCATTCGTCCTCTTCGAGCTCCATGATTCCGGCGAACCGACCCTCGATTCCCGCGTTGTTGACGGCGTAGTCGAGACGGCCAAACGTCGTGATTGCGTGCTCGACCATCCGGCCAACGTCTGCCGAGACGGAAACATCCGTTCTGATGCCGCTTGCCGTTCCTCCCCGGGATTCGATGGCCATCACCAGTGAATCGAGCTCCTCCTGCCGCCTTGCCGCGACCACAACCCTGGCCCCCTTCGTCGCGAAGAGTTCGGCGGTGGCCCGTCCGATGCCGCTGCTCGCTCCCGTCACCAGCGCGACACGACCGCTCATGTTCGACATCAGGATATGTCCTCCTGCCCGGGGGTGAGATGGCTGTCTAAACAGTCGACGCAGGCCGCGAACACATGTCGTGACGTCGTACCACGCGGCGGGAAGTCACGGTCATCCCGGCGAAGCTCGAGGCCCGCTCACGATACCCCGGGACCCGCCCGCCTCGCCAGTCCGGCCGCCCCGGACACCCCGAATACCGTATGCCATCCCGCGCGCCAAATCGCCTGAAGAACCCGTCTCCGACCCCAACGATCCCCCAACCGCGACTCCATAACCCTTCTTCTCGCGCCTTCGCGCCTTCGCGTCTTCGGTGCGCCAGGCCAAGCCTGGCCTTTCTTGTGAGCTGAAAGGAGCTCGCCATGTGAAATGCCTGTGAGACATGTAGCCGACCGGGCGGGGGTTCCAGGTAACTGGGCCGTCGAAGCCCCGGGAGGCGG
>JBGSKF010000018.1:0-10802 GCA_041741375.1 Gemmatimonadales bacterium
CGCAGGGATTCCAGGATCATCGCAGTCGGCGTGAAATCGGCGGCCTCCAATCGCTGAATCTCAGTCGCGAGTGCACGGGTCCAGCGTGGAGCAGCGTGATGTGGCTGGCGGTAGAGCGAGTAGAAGGATTTCAGCAATCCCCGTGACTTGTCCGGCAATGGCCAGTCAGTCTGTCCTTGATCGATGAAAGGAGCACAAAACTTGATGAGCACGTCGTTGACCATGAGATCCGTGTCCACTCCCGCCGCATCGAGCAGCGCGTCGCGATAGCGGCTGCAGGTTGGAGGATGGTGTGGTGTGGATTTCACACTGTGCACGCCGTTGCTGCAGACACGCCAGAGAAACTCCAGCGTGACTTGTTCCCACTGCTGTTCTGAAAGGAGTTCGCCAGCTTCGCCGGAATTGTCGACAAGTCCGCGCAGGACCGGATAGGAATTCCCGCGGAATTCGGTACTGGGGAGCACTCCCTCACCGTTCCCACTGGTGCGTAAATGTCGCATGATGTGGCGTTTGGTTTCCTCAACGACGCTATGCCGGACCTGCATTGGCAAATCCGGGCGGAATCGTTTGAGCGCTTCGGATTCGGCCATCAGCCAGCGGAGTTCGCAGTCCGGCGCCTGGCGCGGGGGGGCCTCCCCCTCCGCCGAAGCCACGACCGGCGGGGGCCTGCACCGCCGGGGCACCGATCCCGCTCAGGAGATCGATGAATCCGGGGGAGACCGTCTTGCCCGCGAGGTCCAGGACCCGGGCGCCCGCCGGGACGGTCACGCTGGCACCCACGGCGGCAATCAGTCCGTCGCGGATCACCACCGTTCCCCGCTCGATCGGATTTCCGGTCACGGTGAGGATGCGCGCGTTGGTGAGCGCCCAGGTCCCTTCCTGGGCCGCCAGGGGATGAGGAGTGTGCGCGGCGGCGAGCAGGCCGGTCCAGAATGCCAGGTGCTGAATCGTACCACGGTGCATGAGCGGGTGACTCCTGCTGAGAGGCGGAGTGGGCAGCAGTGACGGCAATGGGTGCGGAGCATCCCCGAGCCGCAGATGCTACTTTGGTACGTCCTTGTTGTGGAGAACGTTGGGAATGAACGTACAGGTTTTCGGGATTCGCAAGAGCGCCCCCACCCGCGACGCCCTCCGGTTCTTCGCCGAACGGCGGATCCCGGTCCATTTCGCCGACCTCAGCGTGCGGCCCGCCCAGCCCGGGGAGCTCCGGCGCTTTGTGCAGGCGTTCGGAATGGCGGCCCTGGTCGATGTCTCCAGCGCCCGCTACCGGGATCTGGGGCTCGGGGTGTCGCTCCGCTCCGATGACTGGTGGCTCACCCGGCTGGTCGAGGAACCGTTGCTGCTGCGCATGCCGCTGGTGCGGTCGGGAAAGCTGCTGAGTGTCGGGCCGGCGACGGAGCAGTGGAAAGAGTGGGTGGCTGGTCGAAGTTCGAAGTTTGAAGTTCGGGGATGACAATTGATCGGCGACTCCGTAGTTTCCTGTCCATCGTGTCCCTACACCACGTGTCGCGATTTCCCGCCCGGGGGGCAGGTGGTACCACCGTGACCCTGGTCCGGTGCCTCCTGGCGGGAGTCGTGTGCGTGGGGCCCGGGGTTCGCGTGGCGGGTGCCCAGGGAGGTACGGACATCTGGATTGTCCCCCTGATCGCCGAAGGCTCCTCCCTGCGGGTCGGCGCGCCGGCTCGCAACCTGACCGCCAGGCCCGGATACGACAACCAGCCCTTCTTCGGCCCCGACGGCACCCTCTACTACACCAGCATCCGGGACGATGCCCAGGCCGACATCTACCGCATCACTCTGCCCGGCGGTGAGATTGCCCGCGTGACCTCCACCCCCGAGAGCGAGTACTCTCCCCGTCCCACGCCGGACGGCTCCGGAATCACGGTGGTGCGGGTGGAACGGGACAGCACCCAGCGGCTCTGGGTCTTCCCGGTCACCGGGGATCCTCCGCGGGTTCTCCTGCCCGGCCTTGCCCCGGTGGGATACTACGCTTGGACCACCACAGGGGCGCTCCTCACCTTCGTCCTCGGGTCACCCTCCACCCTGCGGCTCGCCTCTCCCGGGTCCGATTCCACCACGACCCTCGCGCGGGACGTGGGACGTTCCCTCCAGCGCATCCCCGGGACCGACCGCATCAGCGTGCTGATCCGGGAACCCGACCCGCCCGGGCGCATCATGGCGTGGGAGCCGGGTGTCGCCCGATTGGACCCTCTGACTTTGGCCGTGCCGGGGGCCCAGGATTTTGCCTGGACTCCCACTGGGACTCTCCTCATGGCGCGCGGCCGGACCCTCTTCGGGTGGACTCCGGGACGGAACGAATGGGAGACGGTGGGCACTCTCGACGCGCCGGGGACCGGTGCCGCCACCCGTCTGGCCGTGAGTCCCGACGGTGCGTGGCTCGCGGTGGTCCTGGCCGAGGACGGCGCCTGATGCCATTCCGCCGGGTGGCTCTGCTGGCGTTGCTCACCCTGCTCGGGGCATGCCGGAACGATTCCGCGGAGTCTCCCCCCGCGTCACCGGAAACTCCTCCTCCCGCGGACCAGCGGACTCGCGACAGCATTCTCGGCGCCTCGTCACTCCCCGGAGCGGGAGCGATTCGGGGTGCCTTGCGGGCTCGCGATACCCTCGAGGCCCGGGGGAGCAGGATTCAATCTCCGTGATTCCCCGTCCGATACCTCCCGCACCACTCATGGAAAGGTCGTGCTCCGCATGACGTTGGTTGACAGTTTTCTCGGGCAGGTGAACCGGAGTTTCGACCGGGGCGCCGCCTACACCGATCATGATCCCCGTCTTCTGGCGCAGATCAAGGCCTGCAACAGCATGTACTATCTGGCCTTTCCGGTCCGGCGGGACGACGGGACCATCGAGGTCATCCATGCATGGCGGGCCCAGCACAGCCAGCACAAGACCCCGACGAAGGGGGGGATCCGCTACAGCATGGCGGTCAACGAGGACGAGGTGCAGGCGCTGGCCGCGCTGATGAGCTACAAGTGCGCCATCGTCGACGTGCCGTTCGGCGGGGCCAAGGGGGGGATCCGCGTCGCGCGGCACCAATACTCCGCGCAGGAGCTGGAACGCATCACCCGGCGGTACACCTTTGAACTGGTGCGGAAGAATTTCATCGGACCCGGCATCGACGTGCCGGCGCCCGATTACGGCTCCACCTCCCGGGAGATGGCCTGGGTGGCCGACACCTACGCGAGCCTCAAGCCGGAGGAACTCAACGCGCTCGCGTGTGTCACCGGAAAACCGGTGTCCCAGGGCGGGATCCGGGGCCGGACCGAAGCCACGGGCCGGGGCATCTTCTTCGGGTTGCGGGAGGCGTGCTCGGTGGCGGAGGACATGAAGGCCCTGGGATTGACGACGGGGCTGGAGGGGAAGCGGGTGGTGGTACAGGGGCTCGGGAACGTGGGGTACCACGCCGCCAAGTTCATCGAAGAGGGGGGCGGGATCCTGGTCGGAATCGCCGAGCACGAAGGAGCGATCCACAATCCGAAGGGCCTCGACCTCCAGAAGGTGGTGTCGTGGCGCAAGGAGACCCGGTCACTCCTCGGGTTTCCCGGGGCCACGGATCTGCCCACGTCGGCGGATGCCCTGACCCTGCCCTGCGACATTCTCGTCCCGGCGGCCCTGGAGGGACAGGTCACTGCGGGGAACGCGCCGCACATCCAGGCCCGGATCATCGCGGAGGGGGCCAACGGGCCGACCACCGCCGAGGCGGACGCGATCCTGCGAGCCCGCGGCATCATGGTGCTCCCCGACATGTATATCAATGCCGGCGGGGTCACGGTCTCCTACTTCGAATGGCTCAAGAACCTGTCCCATGTCCGGTTTGGACGGATCGAGAAGCGGTTCGAGGAGGGAGCGTACGGCCGGCTCCTGGGCGCCATCGAGACCGCCACGGGGCGGAAGTTCCTCGACGCCGAGGCCCGGGCGATCACTCACGGGGCCAGTGAGGAGGACCTGGTGAATTCCGGGTTGGAGGAGACCATGGTGAGCGCCTATCATGAAATCCGGGGCGTCCGCACCCGGATGAGCAGCGCTGTGGATCTCCGGGTGGCGGCCTACGTGAGCGCCATCGACAAGATCGCCGTGTCCTACATGGAGCTCGGCATCTTTCCCTAGAAAGTTCGAAGTTCGAAGTTCGAAGTGTGAAGTTCGAAGTTGTAGGGGCTGTCCGTGGGCCGCCCTTGTCCGACGCAGCAAGGGAGGCGGGTCGGTGCCCTTCCCGTCGGGTGGGTCCCCGACGGCGGTCCCGCCACCGGCACCGGAATCCGGACGACGGGAAGTTCCCCGGGGATGTTCTCAGATCCCTCGCGTTGCTCGCGAAGACTCCATCGACTTCACTCTTCAAGCTTCACACTTCGAACTTCGAACTTCAGACGATCACTTCGAGGGGCTTGCCCGCGTATTCCGTGCGCCAGTCGTCCAACTCCTCCTCCAGGATGGCGGCGGTGCGCCAGGCGATTCGCTCCACGGTGGCCCGATCCTCCGGATCTGACTGCAACTCGTCGTGGAGGAGACGGAGACGCCGGCCCACGTCCCGGCTGCGCCGCTCGGTGTTCGCAAACTCTCCCTGGGCTATGAATCCGTGGACGGCGGCGGCGGCGGCGGGGAGAAAGACCGTCAGGGTTGCCAGCAGGTAGTGGACACCGTTCGCGGTCACGGGTGACATGTGACAGAGCCAGGCCCCGGCGCCCAGGTAGAACACCAGGTCAAGCGCCGCCACGGACAGTGCGGAGATGAAGAGTCCGACACCGACCCGGTGAAGCCGGTGAGAGAGGACATGATTTCGGCCCGCGACCCGGTCATGGTACTCGATCTGGCCGTGCAATTCCTGGTGCGCGAGGACGCGCGTGGCCGCCAGAACATGCTCTCGCGCGAGCGAGCCCGGGAGAATTCCCAGTGCCCGCACTACGCCCCGGAGCATCCATCCTCCGAACCATCCCCCGGATCGTGACTCGGCGTCCGATCCTTCCCTCCGTGACAGGGCGGGCGCCGCGAGGCCCAGCGGGAGAAGAAACGCCATGTGGCGGATGCGTTCCGCAAGCGCCCGGTAGTGCAGCCATCGCTCGTGAAACCGGTGTTTGCGACCCCGCCAGACCAGGAGTCCGATCATGCCGAGCATGGCCACCTCCAGGCCGGCCAGGATGCTCGCCGGGAGGGGGTGCGCATGGGCGAGGGCTATCCAGAGACCCACCGGCACGGCGAGGGCGCTCAAGACGTACCCCGCGGCAAAGGTACTCCGGTACCGGCTGGCGTAGTAGATGGCGAGCCCGTCCGCCCGCGCAAAGGCCGGTACGAGCCCGCGGATCAGGTGATTGCGCAGGTTCGGTGGCATCCCGGCCAGCGCGTTCCCCCACTCCCTCTCGACTCGCTCGGCGTGGGCGGAGAGGGCCGTCGGGGCCACCACCGGGGCGATCGGGCCGTGACCGGGGCAGAGGAGATGGATCAGCCGGTCATGGAAGCGAGTGGCCCTGCTCCTCACGCGGGGTTCCATCGCGTACTCGGCGGCCAGATCCCAATGTCCGTCCTGGGGATCGGGATCGGGGGGGGCGGTGAGGGCATCGAGAATCGCGGCGAGCCGAGTGAGCCCCGCGGACCGTCCGGCGTCGGGGAGGGCGGGATCAAAGATCCAGGTCGCGTGGGGCGACGGGGCCCCGATGACCAGAACCGGGACCCCGCGCCGGCCTGCCTCCCGCATGATCTCGACGGTCCCTCCCGGCCCGCGGGATCCCTCCCCGTCCCAGACCGCCACGATCAGGTCGGCGTGCCGCAGGAGCGCCTGCTGAACCGGGACATACGCCGATTCCGCCGGCCGGTGATCCAGCAACGTCTGCACCACTCCGGCCCGGGCCAGAAGCGTCTCGAACTCGGCCCGGCTGGCGGGGGTGTCGAAGTCCTCCTCGTAGATCGGCTGCGGAAAGGGGAGAATGACCTGGAGTTCCATCCCGAGGTCGAGTCCCGCCCGAGCCACCAGGCGGTCGGCCCCCTCGGCCAGGGCGGACAGCACACGCACGTGGGATGTCCCGGGGCCCGCGTGTCCGGTGAGCCGCTTGCTCCATCGTTCCGCGCGCGCCGCGAGTTCGGACCGCACCGTATTCAGCAGCGTCACGGCCGCGGCCCGGAGAGCGGTGGCATCGCCGGGATCGAGGCGGTCCCAGCGGTGACCGGTCACCGCCAGGTTCAGGGTGAGGGGGGGAAGACCGGGGACGGCGCCCATGAGGGATCACTCCGGATGGTGTTCTCCCGGACCGGCGGGAGCAGCGAGAGGGCGAACGGTGGATGGAATTATTCTACACTCGCCGTCGCGATCCCGCATGACCAGGGTCCCGCGCGGTGCTCCAGCGCCGACGGAGGATCTCCGCGTCGTACTTGACGCGGCCCCGCATCCGGAGTAGGATGCGGTCGCTCTGACCTGACCCGCTGGAGGTCGCCCTATCCGCCTGCAAGCCTTTGCCGCCTGGCGCCCCCCCGCGTCCCTCGCGGCTCGTGTCGCCTCTCCCCCATATGATGTCGTGACCCGGGCCGAGGCCGCCCGCCTCGCGGAAGGAAATCCGCACAGCTTCCTCCATGTGGGACGCTCCGATATCGATCTCCCGCCCGAGACCGACCCTCACGATCCCGCCGTGTATGCCGCGGCCCGGAGTGCCCTCGATCGCTTCCGCCGGGACGGTACCCTGGTGCGGGACCCTGATCCGGCGCTCTACGTCTACGAATTGACGTGGCGAGGACAGGTGCAGCGGGGTGTCGTGGGGTGCGTCCACATCGACGACTATGCCTCCGACGTGATCCGGAAGCACGAGCGGACCCGTCCGGACAAGGAGGACGACCGCACCCGGCACGTCCTCACGCTCGACGCCAATGCCGAACCGGTCTTCCTCACCTATCCTGCGGATGCAGCAGTGGATCGTGTGGTGGACCAGGTGGCCGCCCGGGAGCCGCTCTGCGACTTCATCGCGGACGACGACGTGCGCCACCGGGTGTGGACCCTCTCCGACCCCGCCGCGGTGGTGCGCGCCTTCGAATCCATCCCCGTGGCCTACGTGGCCGATGGCCACCACCGCTCCGCCAGCGCCTGGCGGGCCGGGACCGAGCGACGCGCCGCCAATCCGTCCCACACCGGAGCGGAGCCCTACAACTGGTTCCTCGCGGTTCTGTTCCCCTCCGATCAGGTCTCCATCCTTCCCTACAACCGGGTGGTCCGGGATCTGGGCGGGGTCGGCCCGGGCCAGGTGCGGGAGCGGTTGGCGGCTCTCGGGGAGTTCGACCCCGTGTCCCCCGAGGCCGCGGCTCCCGACCGGGCGGGACAATTCGGCATCTACCTCGACGGTCAGTGGCATCGTCTGACGCTGACTCCCGATCCCGCCCGGGCGGACGACCCCGTCGCCTCGCTCGATGCCGCCATGCTCCAGGATCAGGTGCTCGGGCCGGTTCTCGGCATCGGAGATCCTCGCACCGACCCCCGCATCGATTTCGTCGGCGGAATCCGGGGGACGGCGGATCTCTCCCGGCGGGTGGACAACGGGGAGGCGGCACTGGCGGTGGCGATGGCGCCGGTGACGGTGGAGCAGCTGATGGCCATCGCCGATCGCGGGGGGATCATGCCCCCCAAGAGTACCTGGTTCGAGCCCAAGCTGCGGAGCGGGCTCTTCGTTCATACCCTCGATGAGAATGGCAGGGCGTCTCCATGAAGGTGCTGGTCGCGGACAAGTTCGAGAAGGTCGGGATCGATGGACTGCAGGAACTGGGGTGTCGCGTCCGGGTCGAGCCGGGGGTCACGGCCGACGATCTGCCGGCCCTTCTGCGCGAGTACGATCCCAAGATCCTCATCGTCCGGAGCAAGAAGGTCACCGCGGCCGCGTTGGAAGCCGGATCGGGGCTGAGCCTGGTCATCCGGGCCGGAGCGGGAACCGACACCATCGACGTCCCCGCCGCCTCCCGGCTCGGCGTCTTCGTGTCCAACTGTCCCGGCCGGAACTCGATCG
Source organism: Gemmatimonadales bacterium (assembly GCA_041741375.1). Taxonomy (GTDB): domain Bacteria; phylum Gemmatimonadota; class Gemmatimonadetes; order Gemmatimonadales; family GWC2-71-9; genus OFTM291. Next base: position 7,989 of record JBGSKF010000018.1, read on the forward strand.
CCGTCGCGGAACTGGTGATGGGGCTCGTCCTCTCGGTGGATCGCCGGATTCCCGATCAGGTCCGAGACCTTCGGACCGGCATCTGGAACAAGGCCGAGTACAGCCGGGCCCGCGGGCTGCACGGTCGCATGTTGGGCATCGTCGGGCTGGGACAGATCGGTCGCGAGATTGCCAAGCGGGCTCAGGCCTTCGGCATGCAGGTGTGTGCCTGGTCGCGGCAGCTCACGATCGAGGATGCCACCCGGTCGGCCATCGGATACTGCGAAACCCCGATCGACGTGGCCCGGCTGAGCGATGCCGTCTCCATCAATGTGGCCGGAACCCCCGAGACGAAGCATCTGGTCAACGCGGAGTTCCTCGCCGCCCTCAAGCCCGGAGCCACCCTGATCAACACCTCGCGAGGATCGGTGGTGGACGAAGCGGCCGTGGCCGTCGCGGTGCGCGAGCGGGGACTCCGGGTGGGCCTGGATGTATACGCCGAGGAGCCGGCCGGCGGGACCGGAACCTTCTCCAACCCGTTGATCGATCTCCCCGGGGTCTATGGCACCCACCACGTCGGAGCGTCCACCGAACAGGCGCAGGTGGCGATCGCGCACGAGGTGATCCGCATCGTCACCGAATTCCGCGCCACCGGGGGCGTTCCCAACTGCATCAACCGGCTCGCCAAGAGTTCCGCCACGCACGTGCTCTCGATCCGCCACGAAAACCGGCCGGGCGTGCTTGCCCATGTGTTCCAGGTCCTGGCCGACGAGGCGATCAACGTGGAGGAGGTCGAGAACATCCTGTACCATGGGGCGCAGGCCACCTGCGCCCGGATCCACGTGTCCGCCCTGCCCCCGGCCTCCGCCCTGGAGCGGATTGCGGGTGCCAACGGGCACATCATCAGTGCCGACGTGAAACCGATCGGGTGAGGACACCATGACCCAGCGCATCCACAATTTCGGGGCGGGACCCTCCGTTCTGCCCGAGCCGGTACTCCGGCAGGCCCAGCAGGACATCTGGGATCTCGGCGGCACCGGCATTGGCGTGCTCGAGCACAGCCACCGGGGCAAGGCGTTTGCCCGGGTCCGCGACCGGGCGGAACAGGCCTGCCGCGATCTCGCGGGGATCCCGGACACCCATGAGGTGCTCTTTCTGCAGGGCGGAGCCTCGCACCAGTTTGCCATGGTGCCGATGAACCTTCTCGCGGAGGGACGCACCGCCGACTACGTGGTGACGGGGACCTGGAGCAAGAAGGCGCTGGCGGAGGCGAAAGGTCTGGGGCAGACGCACGTTGCCGCAACGACGGCGAGTGAGGAATTCCGCCGGATTCCGCTCCCCGGGGACATCGTGTGGTCCTCGGATCCAGTGTATGCCCACGTCACCTCCAACAACACCATCGTGGGAACCCAATGGGCGACGGAACCCGCGGTGCCGGTCGGCGTGCCGCTCGTGTCCGACATGTCGAGTGACATCTTCTCCCGGCCGGTGGACGTGGCCCGGTACGGCGTGATCTATGCAGGCGCGCAGAAGAATCTGGGCCCCTCGGGGGTCACTCTCGTCATCATCGCCAAGGATCTGGTCGAGGAGGGACGCGCGGGGATCCCGACCATCCTGCAGTACCGGACCCATGCCGCGGAACAGTCGCTGTACAACACGCCGCCCACCTTCGGGATCTACATGATGGGCGAGGTGTTCCGGTGGATCGCCGCGGAGGGGGGACTGGCGGGAATGGCGGAACGGAATGAGGAGAAGGCCCGGCTCCTCTATGACTATCTCGATGCGAGCCTCTTCTTCCGCGGCACCGCGGACCCGGGGAGCCGGAGCCGGATGAACGTCTGCTTCCGGGCGCCCACCGAGGCACTGGAGGCGGAGTTCATCGCCGAGGCCACTCGCCAGGGACTGGATGGTCTGAAGGGGCATCGATCGGTGGGCGGCATGCGGGCCAGCATCTACAATGCGTGTTCCCTCGAGTCGGTGCGCGTGCTGGTGCAGGCCATGGAGCGCTTCGAGACCGCCCACCGGGGGGCCCTGGTCGGGTGATGACCAATGACCAATGACCAATGACCAATGACCAATGACCAATGACCAATGAACAATGAACAATGAACAATGACGGCCCGTCCCGTCCGCGTGTCCTCAGGCCGAGGCCTCGCGCACCATTCGTTTGACCCGCTGCAGCAGCGCCGTGAGCCCCTGGGCCAGGAGGGACACGAACCCCGCGCACGGTCGGAGCCTCCCGAGGGATGTCCGCATGCAGCGTGATCCCGTCGGCCCGGACCTCGACCCAGAGAAACACCGGGGTCTGACATTCGTGCACCCGGTGGGCCTCCTGGTCCACACCCTGCCACAGGTGATTCGGAACCGTGGCCAGGCGCCGGGAATGGTCCAGCAGGGTGTCGAGGCGGGTTTGCCGGTTCGCCTGTCGGAATCGTGGGATAAACCGGTCGAGCTTCACGAAGGATGGTCTCGCATGATGTCCCCGAGGTAACCCCGATGGTCACGCCCTTCCCTCCCGTCATGGCTCCGGACGTGCTGCGCGCCACCCTCGATGATCCTGCCTTGGTGGTGCTCGATGGATCGTGGTACCTCCCCTCGACCGGGCGCGACGCGTACGCTGAATACCTGACCGGTCACATTCCCGGGGCGCTCTTCTTCGACCTGGAGGCGGAGAGTGACCCGGGGAGTCCCTATCCCCACATGATGCCGTCGGCCGACCGACTCGCCGCGCGGATGAGTGCCCGCGGCGTCGGCACCGGGAATCGCATCGTGGTCTACGACGCCTCGGGGACGCTGTTCAGCGCCCCCCGGGTGCGCTGGATGTTGCGGGCCGCG
>JBGSKF010000019.1:0-10233 GCA_041741375.1 Gemmatimonadales bacterium
GCTGCGGGCGCCGTGCTCTCCGCGGTTCAATCGGGGAGGGGGTCACCGCAGAGGCCGCGGAGGTCGCTGAGGGTCTCCGCGGTGATTCCCACGGCTCCACGCTTCGCACGCCGAGATTCGGATTTTATGGGTGGGGGGTGATGGGGCCCCCATCCTGCCGATGCCGCGGGCGCAAGATCGGGAACCTCTCGTGGGAACCGCAAACCCTCTGCGTCCTCCGTGCTCTCTGTGGTTCAAAGCGGAGAGAGGGGAGGGTACCGCAGAGGTTGCGGAGGGTCTCCGAATGAATGATTTCCGTCGCTTTCCGTGTGCTTGCGGGGATGACGAGTGACCAGAGAGCACCTGACTAATCTGTTCCGCCCTTGCCCCTGGAGTCTGTCATGAACCCCTCTCCCGTCATTCCGACCTCCATCCGGGCCCCGCGTGGCACCACCCTCCGGTGCCGGGGGTGGCACCAGGAGGCGGCGCTTCGGATGCTGATGAACAACCTCGATCCCGAGGTGGCGGAACGTCCCGAGGATCTGATCGTGTATGGCGGGGGAGGGAAGGCGGCCCGCAACTGGGAGGCCTATGCCGCCATCGTGCGTACCCTCGAGCGGTTGGGCAACGACGAAACCCTTCTCGTCCAGAGCGGCAAGCCGGTGGGAGTATTCCGCACCCACGACGAGGCGCCGCGGGTACTGATCGCCAATGCGCACCTGGTGCCGCGGTGGGCCACCGCCGACGAGTTCCGGCGGCTCGACGCCCTGGGCCTCACCATGTACGGACAGATGACCGCCGGCTCCTGGATCTACATCGGGACCCAGGGAATCCTGCAGGGCACCTACGAAACCTTCGCCGAGTGTGCCCGGCAACACTTTGGCGGGACGCTCGCCGGTCGCCTGGTGGTGACCGCGGGCCTCGGCGGCATGGGGGGAGCCCAGCCGCTGGCGGCCACAATGAACGGGGCCGCGTTCCTCGGCGTTGATGTGGATCCCGGCCGGATCCGGAAACGGCTGGAGACGGGGTATTGCGACCGGATGGTGACGTCGCTCGACGAGGCGGTGGATCTGGTGACGGAGGCGCGGGACAAAGCGATGCCGCTATCGGTGGGGCTGGTGGGCAACATCGCCGAGGTGCTGCCGGATCTGGTACGCCGCCAGGTCCCGATCGATGTCGTCACCGACCAGACCTCGGCGCACGACCTCCGGGTCGGGTACATCCCGCCGGGATACGACCTCGACGAGGCAGCGGCCCTGCGGGAACGCGATCCCGCCGGCTACGAACAGCGGGTGCTCGACGGGATGGTGACCCACGTCGAGGCGATGCTCGCCCTCCAGGCCGCCGGGGCGGTGGTGTTCGACTATGGCAACAATCTGCGAGGCCAGGTGGCGGACCACCGGGGGTTCCGGCGCGCCTTTGAGATCCCGGGGTTCGTGCCGGAGTTCATCCGGCCGCTCTTCTGCCGGGGCGCGGGACCCTTCCGGTGGGTGGCTCTCTCCGGCGATCCGGAGGACATCGCCATGACCGACGACATGGTGCTCGAGACCTTTCCGGAAAAGGAGGCCCTGCATCGATGGATCGCCCAGGCGCGAGCCAGGGTCCACTATCAGGGGTTGCCGGCCCGCATCTGTTGGCTCGAGTATGGGGAACGGGCGGAACTCGGTGCCCGGTTCAACTGGCTGGTCCGGCACGGAAAGGTCAAGGCGCCCCTGGTGATCGGCCGGGACCATCTCGACACCGGATCGGTGGCGTCGCCCAACCGGGAAACCGAGGGAATGCGGGACGGATCCGACGCGATCGCTGATTGGCCCCTGCTCAATGCCATGCTCAACACCGCGTGCGGTGCGAGCTGGGTGTCGCTGCATCATGGCGGGGGGGTGGGCATCGGCTACTCCATCCACGCCGGCATGGTCATCGTGGCCGACGGCACCGACGCCGGGGAGCGGCGCCTGGCCCGGGTGCTCACGGCGGACCCCGGCACTGGGGTCATGCGGCACGCCGACGCGGGGTATCCCCTTGCCGTCGAAACGGCCCGGGAGCGCGGGGTCGACCTGCCGATGGTGACGGAGTGACGGCGGTGGCCGCGAGCCAAGTGAAGGCGGACCAGGGAACGGTCCTCCGCAACATCGGTTCACTCGCCACCTGCGCCCGGGCGCTTCCCTCCGGTAATGCGGGGGAAATCCGCAGCGCGGCGGTGGCCTGGATCGGGAAAACGATCGCCTGGGCGGGACCCGAACGGGAACTTCCGAAGACGATGAAGGCGTGGCCCGCTCTGGATGCCGGAGGCCGGCTCGTCATCCCCGGCCTGGTGGATTCCCACACCCATCTGGCCTTCGGGGGATCCCGCGCCGATGAGTTCGAGGCTCGGCTCCGGGGAGTGCGATATCAGGATATTGCAGCCGGTGGAGGGGGCATCCTCTCGACGGTGCGGGCCACCCGGGACGCGACCGATGATCAGCTTCTGGCCCGTGCCCGGGCGCACCTGGCCTTCATGGTCTCCCGAGGGGTCACGACGGTGGAGGCGAAGAGTGGATACGGTCTCGACTTGGGCACCGAGATTCGGCTGCTCGAGGTGTACGCCCGGCTGAACCGGGAGTCCCCGGTCAGGGTGGTCCCGACTTTTCTGGGTGCGCATGCAGTGCCACCGGAATATGCCGGACGAAAGGACGAGTACGTGAGGGTGGTGGTGGAGGAGATGCTCCCGGAGGTGGCTCGGCGGAGGCTCGCGCGTTTCGTCGACGTGTTCGTGGAAGAGGGGGCCTTCACCCCCGCCCATGCCCGGACCGTGCTGGCGGCGGGTACCAAGGTCGGGCTTCGCGGCAAGCTCCATGTGGACCAGCTCGGTCCCGGAGGGGGGGCGGAACTCGCGGCCGAACTGGGGGCCATCTCCGCCGACCATCTCGAGCACATCTCTCCGGCGGGGATCGATGCTCTCGCCCGCGGCGGAGTCGTGGCGGTATCCCTTCCGGTGGCGAGTCTCACCCTGAGCCAGCCCCCGCTCCCCGCGAGGGCTCTCCTCGATCGGGGGGTGCCCGTTGCGGTGGCCACCGATTTCAACCCCGGTTCGGCTCCCGTTCCCGATCTTCCCATGGCGCTCTACCTCGCGTGTGTATTCCAGCGCATGACCCCCGCCGAGTCCCTCCGGGGGGGAACGATCGAAGGGGCCCGGGCTCTTGGGCTGGAAGATGAGGTCGGTTCGGTGGAAGTCGGAAAGCGGGCCAACCTTGTCGTGATCGAGGCGGAAGGCGTTTGTGATTGGTTGTACCTCTTCCGCAACGGGCCTGCGCATCGTACCATTGTCGGAGGAACGACAGTGGAGAGGCCGACTGGAGATCGTAGCTGACCGCACACGGACACCGGCATCCACCCATCCAGGACATCGTTGAAGATATTGGTCATTTCACTGACATAATCGTGTCATAACGACACAGTTGTTTCACTTATTCGGTGTGTCGTTTTGTCACCGTGCGGGTGCGAGTACATTTCATATCTTGTTGTCATATAATATCTTGAGCGTATTTTTCAGGGTGGTACCGTTGTTGCTTCCTCTCTTGGCAGGACGTGTTTGCAGCATGACATGCCACTTGCGCCTGGCATGCCCTTTTTGACAGTGATTGGCGCTGCCTCGAATACACTCACCATCAGGAGGAGTCGTGGGACGCTATCGCAACTTTTGGCGTGGCTTGATGATGGCCGGACTGGTCGTTTGGCCCTCGCTGGCTTTTGCCCAGGGCCGGACGGTGACCGGCACGGTCACGCGATCCGCAGGAAATCAACAGCCGATCGCTGAAGCCGTGGTGAGCCTCGTGGGGACGTTGACCACGGCGCGAACCGGGGTCGATGGAACCTTCCGGATCGAGGTTCCCGCCGGCGAAGTCCGGTTGATGGTGCGCGCGATCGGGTTCACCCGGCAGGAGGTGACCGTCGGGGCGACCCAGACAACGGTGGCCATCGCGCTTGATGAGGACGTATTCAAGCTCGATGAGGTGATCGTGACCGGCCAGGCTACGACAGTAAACCGCCGCAATCTCTCCACCGCGGTCTCGGTGGTGAGCGGAGACGAAATCTCCAAGGTGGCGAGCCCGACCATCGAGAATGCCCTTCAGGGCAAGGTGGCGGGAATCAACCTGCAGTCCAACTCCGGTGCGCCGGGTGGCGGAATCCAGCTCCAGATCCGCGGCAATACCACGATTCTGGGGGCGTCGGACCCACTCTACGTCATCGACGGCATCATCTACAGCAACGCCCGAGTGCTGGGTGGGCGTGCGTCAGCCGTCGCCGGCGCCAGCGTGCAGGAGGACGACCCGGCCAACCGGGTGGCGGACATCAACCCCGCTGACATCGCGAGCATCGAGATCCTCAAGGGTGCCGCCGCTTCCTCGATCTACGGATCGAAGGCCTCCAACGGGGTGGTCGTGATCAAGACCATCCGGGGCCAGGGGGGACGGACCCGGACCAATGTGTCGCAACGCTTCGGCTTTTTCGATCTGCAGCGCGACCTGGAGAGCCGGACCTTCACCGCCGGCGAAGTCGAGGACGCCGTGGGGATCTGGGGCGAGGGAGCCCGGCCCTTCTTCGCCAACGGAACCCCCCAGAAGTTCGATCTCTACGACCAGGTGTTCGGCCGGAACGAGCTGAGCTACGAAACCGTGGCCGACGTGAGCGGCGGTGACGACAACACCCGTTTCTTCGTCTCGGGCACTTGGAAGCGGGACGAGGGGATCGCGGACAATACCGGCTTCAGCCGGCAGGGGCTGCGGGTGAACATCGATCAGACCGTGAGTCCGAAGCTGGAGGTCCAGGTGAGCAGCGTGTTCAACCGCTCGCTTCACCAGCGCGGGTTCACCAACAACGGGAACAACGGGGGAACCTCCGGCTACGCGCTGGCCTACCAGCCGAACTTCCAGTCCCTGCTCCCGGTGGGTGGCATTTTCACCGGACCGGCGCTGGGCACTCAGGGTCCGGGAGCCAATCCGGTCCAGACCAACCGGCTGGCGCGGAATGAAGCGGAGACCTACCGCTTCACCGGCGGCGCCACCGTGAACTGGAACGCCTACACCTCCGACAAGAGTTCCTTCCGCTTCACGGCGGCGGGCGGCATTGACGTCTTCAACCAGGCCGACGACGTCTTCACCCCGAATGAACTCTTCTTTGAGCGGATCCAGGCCCTTCCCGGAACCGCCGTGGAACAGAGCGCCACGAGCCGGCAGAACAACTTCAACCTCAACGGTGTGCACACGATCCGCCCCAGCGAGTGGCAGGCCACCACGGCCTTCGGGGTACAGCTGGAGGAACGGCAACTCAAAACCACCCGGATCACCACGACCAACCTCGTGCCGGGCCAGTCCAATGTGAACCAGGGGACCAACCTGGCAGCCGCGGAAACGTTCACCAAGGAGCGGACCCTCGCATTCTACGCCCAGGAAGAGCTCCTCTTCTTCGACGAGAAGCTCCTGGTCACCGGTGGCATCCGGGCGGAGCGGAGCAGTGTCAACGGGGACACCGAGAAGTTCTTTGTCTTCCCCAAGGGCTCGGCGTCGTTCCGCTTCACCAATGTCCTCCCCGGGCTCCTCGGCGACGGGGCCGAGGTCAAGATTCGCGGTGCCTACGGCGAAACCGGGAATCAGCCCCTCTTCAACCAGAAGTTCACCAACCTTGGCACGCCGCAATTTGGTGGCGCCAACGGGTTCACGGTGGCCGGTGCGGCGGGGTCCCCCGGGGTGGAGCCGGAGCGTTTGAAGGAGTTCGAGGCCGGTTTCGACGCCAACATCTTCGGGAACACGGCGCAGCTCGAGGCGACCTTCTACACCCGGAACACGACCAACCTCCTTCTCAACCGGACGCCGGCCCCCTCCTCCGGATTCACGTCCGAGGTCTTCAACGGTGGCAAGGTCCGGAACCGCGGTGTGGAAATCGGACTCGGGGTGACCCCGGCCCGTGGCAAGTTCAGCTGGACCACTCACGGGACCTTCACCCTGAACCGGAACAAGGTGCTCGACCTCCCTGTCGCTCCCTTCCGTCCGCCCAGCTCCGGGTTCGGTGGTCTGGGTGTGACCTTCGTGGAGGAGGGGCAGCCGGTGACCCAGATCCAGGGCCGGAAGTTCCTCCCCGACGGGACTCGCTCGGGCCAGGTGAAGATCGGTGACGCCGCCGATGACTTCCGGGTCGGACTCTCCAACGACATCTCCATCGGGTCGTTCAACTTCAGCATGGTCTGGGACTGGCAGCAGGGTGGCGATGTGATCAACCTGACCCAGTTCCTCTACGACGATGCGCAGAATGCCGCCGATTTCGGCTCCGCTGCACATGCGACCCGCTTGCTGGCGTTCAATGCCGGTGTCATGACCCCGTACATCGAGGATGCCACGTTCCTCAAGATGCGCGAGCTCTCGGTGGGAGTCGATCTGCCCCAGAGCTTCGTGGCCTCCGCCTTCGGACGGGCGGTTCGGACGGCCCGCGTCAGCCTGAGCGGTCGCAATCTGATCCTCTGGACCGACTACAGCGGACTCGATCCCGAGGTGGCCAACTTCGGGTCCCAGGCGATCCGGAACAACCTGGACATCGCCCCGTTCCCGCCGAGCCGCAGCGTCTTCTTCAACCTTGCACTGGGATTCTGATCCATGAAGACTTCTCTTCGACTGACGGGACTCTGCCTGGCCGGCACGATCGCCCTGACCACCGGGTGTTTCGACGACGAGTTCAAGATTCCCAATACGAATTCCCCGACCCAGGAGCAGCTCACCGAGACGCCGAACCGGACCATTCTGGCCCAGACGGCGACCGGGATCTTCTCCCAGGTCAACACCAGCGTCGGCGGCCAGATCCAACAGTTCGGACTCTACGGCCGCGAACTCTACAACCTCCTCGGGAACGATCCGCGGGAAACCGGTGAGGAGATCCGAGGACCGCAGGATCCCGGTGGCCGTGCCGGAAATCTCTTCGGACCGTATTACCAGGCGATCCGGACCATCAACACCTACCTCGCCGCGATCCCCAAGGCCGCTGACCTGAGTGCCGCCGAGCAGGCCGCCTCCCGCGGTTTTGCCAAGACCCTGATGGCGTGGCACTTCTACCGGATCGCCATCCGGAGCGGCCCCCTCGGCTTCCCGATCGATGTGGACCGGCCCATCAACGCCGAGCCGGCTCCTTTCGTATCGGAAACCGAGGGCTTCGCGTTCGTGGCATCGCTTTTGAGCGAAGCGGCAACTGACCTGCAGGCCGGCGGGGGGAGCTTCCCCTTCACCATGGCGCCGGGCTACACCGGATTTGACACTCCGGCCTCCTTCCTCCGCTTCAACCGTGCGTTGCTGGCCAAGGTCGAGGTCACCCGGGCCACCCTCCTCGGCTGTGGCGGGCCCTGCTTCACCAGCGCCTTGACGGCACTGGGAGGATCCTTCATTACGACCTCGGGTCTCCCTGGATCGCTGAACGACGGCGTTTTCTACGCCTATAGTTCAGCATCTGGCGAACCCACGAACCCGGTCTCCGAGAATCTCACGGCGGCCCGGTACTGGATACACCCCTCCATCGAGGCGATGGTGCAGTTGCGCGCCGATGGATCCGACGATCTTCGGTGGACCGCCAAGGCCCGGAAGGTGGCGGAACCCCGGGTGCTCAATGAGTTGTCGAGTGACATCAAGCCGATCATGTTCAACGCCAACACCCCGACCACCTCGGTGGCCAACCTCGACGCCGACATTCCGCTCATCAAGAATGAGGAGCTCATCCTCCTCCGGGCAGAGGCCCGGCTCGGCAGCGGAGACAAGCAGGGCGCCATCGATGACATCAACCTGATCCGGGTGAACGCCGGCGGCCTCCCGCCGACGACGCTGACCGCGGCGAGCGCCGACGCGGACATCGTCACCGAGATCATCTACAACCGCACCCTCTCCCTCCTCTTCGAGCAGGGGAGCCGGTGGATGGATCACCGGAAGTACAACCGGCTGAACCAGCTCCCCCTCGATCGCCCCGGCGACGTGGTGCATCCGTTCATGCTGGTGCCCGCGGGTGAGTGCGACAACCGGGGGCTCAATACGCCCTGTACGCCTCTGGGCGGCTGAGACACAAGGAGTGCTGGCCGGCCGGTGCCCCTCGGGGTGCCGGCCGGTTTGGTGTTTTTGTACGGGCAGTCCGCATTTTGGGGATCTCTGATCAATGGCCCTCGGGGCCCCTTCTGTCCACCGGAACGTCACCCCGGCGAACGCAGGGGTCCATCCAATGGCCCTCGGGGCCCATTCTGTCACCGGAACGTCACCCCGGCGAACCTTGTCCCCGCGAAAGCGGGGAGCCGGGGTCCATGGTCGAGCATGCAAATGACTCACACGAAGACACGAAGGGCACGACGCTCCTGGAACTGCCTCAACACAAGGACGCAGGGACGCAGGGACGCAGCGGTACTTGGAGCCCACGAAGGGATCCCGATCCGACGCGCAAGGGGATGGAAGGGGGTCTGAACACTGAACACTGAACACTGAAAACTGAACACTGAAAACTGAAAATGGATCCTCGCTTGCGCTGGGATGACGATCAGTCAGACATTCCTTATGATGCAGGACCCTGAACCTCTTCCCTGGAGCGTGGCATGAGCACACCCGTATCCTCCGAGACCTCCTCCGCCGTCGATCGGCGGAACTTTTTCCTGATCTGCGGCGCCGTGGGTCTCGGCGGCACCGCGCTCCCCGCCGCGCTCTGGACCCGGCTGGAGGCGGAGCGTGACCCGAGGTCCAGCGAGGAGATCACGGAGGAGGGTCTCCCGACGCAAGCGGAGGTCACCGTGGAGATGCTGGCGGCGGCGGAGGGGGTGACGGGCGTCACCTTCACCCCCGCCGAGCGGGAGATGATGCTCCGGAACCTCAATCAGGCCCTCGCCGGATATGGCCAGATCCGGGCCGTACCGATCGACAATGGAATCCCCCCTGCGGTCCAGTTTTCCCCGGTGATTCCGGGACTCGAACCTCCCAAACCGCCACCGGCACCCTCGGGTCGCGGCCGGCCGGCAGTCACTTTCCCGGCCTCCGAATCGGACCTGGCCTTTCTTCAGGCCGGGGAACTCGGCGAGCTGATCCGGACCCGGCAGATCTCCTCCGTGGAGCTGACCTCGCTCTACCTCAAGCGCCTCCGGCAGTACGACGAGGTGCTCCACTGCACCATCACCCTCACCGAAGAGCGTGCCATGCGACAGGCCCGGGCCGCCGACGCGGAGATCGCCGCCGGCCGGTACCGGGGACCGTTGCATGGGGTGCCGTGGGGGGCCAAGGACCTCCTGGCGGTGGAGGGCTACCCGACCACCTGGGGGAGTCCGATCTATCGCAACCAGATGTTGAAGGAGACGGGGACTGTCGCCGAGCGGCTCGACGCCGCCGGAGCCATTCTGGTGGCCAAGTTGTCGCTCGGGGAGATGGCCCAGGGGGACGTCTGGTTCGGGGGGATGACCCGCAATCCCTGGAAAACCGACCAGGGGTCGAGTGGATCGTCCGCCGGCCCGGCCTCCGCCACCGTCGCGGGGCTGGTCGGGTTCAGCATCGGAAGTGAAACGCTGGGATCAATCGTTTCCCCCTCGACCCGCTGCGGCGCAAGCGGACTCCGGCCCACCTTCGGTCGGGTAAGTCGTGCCGGCGCGATGGCACTGAGCTGGTCGATGGACAAGCTCGGCCCGATCTGCCGGTCCGCCGAAGATTGCGCGCTGGTCCTGGACGCCATTCATGGAGCCGACGGGAAGGATCTCACGGCGGTGGATCGTCCCTTCGTCTGGGACCGGAATCGTCCCCTCTCGACGATTCGCGTCGGCTACCTCCAGACGGCGTTCGAACAGGACCGTCCCACCCGGGAATACGACGAGGCGACCCTCGACCTGCTTCGGCAGCTCGGCGTGAACCTGGTCCCCGTCACGATCCCCTCCGGCCTTCCCCTGGGCGCGCTGCGGATCATTCTCACCGCCGAAGCGGGAGCCGCCTTCGAGGAGCTGGTTCTCACCAACCGCGACGACGAGATGGTCCAGCAGACCCCGAACGCCTGGCCCAACACCTTCCGGTCAGCCCAGATGATTCCGGCCGTGAGTTACATCCAGGCCAACCGGATTCGTACCATGGCCATGATGCAGTTGGAGGAGGCGATGCGGTCGGTGGACTGCTTCGTAACCCCGAGCTTCGGAGGGAATGTCCTGATGCTGACCAATCTGACCGGCCACCCCACCGTGGTGGTGCCGAACGGGTATCGAGAGGACGGCACCCCGGTGAGCATCTCCTTCATCGG
>JBGSKF010000020.1:0-77941 GCA_041741375.1 Gemmatimonadales bacterium
TCCCCCTCCTCCTCGGGCGCGGAGGCCGGGGCTGCGGCAGGTGATGCGGCCGCGGCGGGGCCTCCGGTGCGGGCCACCTCATATTGGCCGTTCTCGAGTCGGGTGACCGCGATCAATCCCTTGGTGGCGGCTTCGGTCACGAAGCGGCTGAAGCGGCTGAATCCCGCGTTCCGCTCGTCGAAGTTGGGATCGATCTGCTGCATCACCTGCTTGAGCCGGTCGGACCGCATCACGTCCCGGTTGCGGGCCATCTGGTCCACCGCCTCGGCCACGAGTTCCCAGGGGTCGCGCTGGACCGACGGTGTGTCCGCCTCGCGGGTGAGGCCGGCCAGGTCCGAGTAGCTGTAGTACTCGTCGCAATTCTGGATCAGGAGGTCGCTCGCCGACTCCCGGATCCCGACCCCGATCACATACTTCCCGTACTCCTTGAGTTTCAGTACCAGCGAGGAGAAGTCGCTGTCCCCACTGAGGAGGATGATGGTGCCGATTTCGGGACGGGTGAAGACGAGCTCGATCGCATCCACCGCGAGGCGAATGTCCGTGGCGTTCTTCTTGTTGGTGCCGAAGGCGGGGGCGAAGATCAGATCGATGGACGATTCGGACAGGGGCACGATGTACTGCGGGTAGCGCCGCCAGTCGGCGTAGGCCCGCTGCACCGCCACTTTCCCCTTGATGATGTCGCTGTTCAGGAGGGTGCGGAGTTCCTTGGTCAGGTCCGACCGGACACCAAGGGTCACATTGTCGAAGTCGATGAGGAGGGCGGCGTGGGGTGCCATCGGCACCTGGGACGGCACGGGATATCGTCCCGGCCGCGAGGGAGGTACGTTCACAGGGGTGTCTTCTCTCCGGGGCGCCGACCAACTGGCATCCGGGCCCGCGTCCCGATCGGGACGACAGGTCCAGGACCGGCTGGGCCGGCGCCCTCACGTGTTGTAGCACCGCGGCGCCCATCGCCGCGGCGGGTGCCATCCCGATCCGGGGACATCCCGGCAGGGTGTCGGATGGCGGGTGATCCCGGCACGGGGCATGGCCCCGCAGGGATCTGCGCGGTCAGAAGATAACAGGACGGGCCGCCAGCAGCGACTCCATCACCCGTTCCCCCGCCTTGCCGTCCCACCCCTCGGGACGCCGGAACCGGGCCAGGCCCACCTTCCGGACCATCTCGAATCCGGCAATCACCTCGGCCGCCGTGGAGCCGATCAGCCGGTTGGTGCCCTCGGTGACCGTCACCGGCCGTTCGGTGTTGGGGCGCGCGGTCAGGCAGGGCACGCCCAGGACGGTGGTCTCCTCCTGGAGTCCTCCCGAATCGGTGATGACCAGGGCGGCGCTTTCGACCAGGGAGATGGTTTCGAGATACCCCAGGGGTTCCCGCAACTGCACCGTCCCGGCCCGGTGAGCCAGGCCATTCTCTCCGATCCGCTGCCGGGTCCGGGGGTGGACTGCGAAAATCACCGGCATCTGCCGCGCGATGGCCGCAAGACCGTCGAGCAGTTCGCCGAGGACCTCAGGGTGATCCACATTGGACGGCCGGTGCAGGGTCACAAAGGCGTACCGGCCCGGTTCGACACCACAGTGAGCCGGCATGGCCAGTGTCCCGGCCCGCGCCCGGAGGGTCAGCAGGGTATCGACCATCACGTTGCCCACGAAACGGACGCGGGTGGGCGGAATGCCCTCGGCCTCCAGATTCCGGTCCGCATCGCGGCTCGGCGTGAGGAGGAGATCGGCCAGTTGATCGGTGACGATGCGGTTCAGTTCCTCGGGCATGCTCCGATCCCGGCTGCGAAGGCCCGCTTCCACATGAGCCACGGGAACTCCCTTCTTGGCCGCCACCAGGGCACACGCCACCGTCGAGTTCACGTCGCCATACACCACCACCCAGTCGGGGCGGTGCCGGTTCATCACCGGTTCGAAACCAAGCATGATGCGCGCGGTCTGCTCGGCGTGGGTGCCGGGCCCGACCCCGAGGTGTTCGTCGGGATCGGGCAATCCGAGATCGGCAAAGAAGCGGTCGCTCATCGCCGCATCGTAGTGCTGCCCGGTGTGCACCAGGATCTGCCGGACCCTCTCGTGAGCGCGGCCGGCCGCGAGAACGGGAGCCACCTTCATGAAGTTCGGGCGGGCCCCCACGACGTGCATGAGGGTCACGTCTTCCCCGAGGGTCGGAGGGATCATTCGGGGCCCTGCTCGGTCTCCGGGAGGGGCAGCGTGAAGGAAAAGCGGGTTCCCTCCCCTTCCCGGGTATCGACGAGCAGTTCGGAGCCCATCGCCTCCACCAGCTTGCGGCAGATCGACAGACCGAGCCCCGACCCGGAGAACGAGTACTCGCGCTCGCGCTGGCGGCGCCGGAACGGCTCGAACAGCATGGCCATCGCCTCGGGAGGAATGCCCCGGCCGGTGTCGCGCACCGTGAAGGTGACGTCCTGGCCCGCATGCTCCTGCGCGGTGATCTCGACCCGGCCCTCATCGGTGAACTTGAGAGCGTTGGTGGCGAGGTTGAGGAGGATGCGATTGAGAGCCACCGGGTGTCCGATGCGAAAGGGCCGTGACGGGGTGACCAGGTCGACCTGCAGGCCCTTTTCCTCGGCGATGGGAAGGACGATGTCCCGCACCGAGACCATGATGTCCCGGAGAGAGAACGGGAGGGGATCGAGGCCGACCAGACGATCCCCTCCCCGGGCCAGCTCGATCACGTCGCTGGCGACCGTACTCAGCCCGAAGGCGGCGCTGTAGATCAGCCCCAGCTGCCGTTCCTGCAGGGGAGTCACGGGGCCACTGCGACCCCGTTGCAGCGTTTCGGCGAGGAAGAGGATCGAGGTCAGCGGGGAGCGGAGGTCATGGGCCACTTCCACCACGAGTTCAAGCCCGTCGGGGCTCTGGAGCTGGTCGGCGAATCGCTTGTCCCAGGCGGGTTCCAGCGTCGCGGAGAGGGCCTCCATGGCGCGCAGAAGGTCCAGGAGGTCGGCGGCGGCGGGTGGAGGCGTCAGCGTGGCAGCCGAACGGACCACGGCGCGCCGCAGCAGCGTCACCAGATACCGCGACAGGGGAGTCGGAGACACCACCACTCCCTCTGGCGTCCCGGTGTCGCAGTCGAGACTTACCAGCGTTAGACAGATACTCTCCACCGTGTGCTCCACCTCCGTCGCGGAGGCGGCATGGGACCGCACCGGGGTCCAGTCCGCGATCAAACGCTGGGCGGCCTCGTGCAGGAGCCCCCGCAGGACCGGGGGGATGGATCGGGTGTCACTCTCCATCACCGGAGCCGGCGCGAACCACGTTGTGCTTGTCCATCAGGCGGTAGAGCGTGGTGCGGTCCACGTTGGCGAGACGGGCCGCCTTGGACATGTTGCCCCCGGCCCGGGCCACCAGTTGCTGGAGGTACTCGCGTTCGAACTCGGAGATCACCCGTTCCTTGGCCACGTGATAGGGGTCACCCGAGACGGTCATCCGGGCCGCCGGACGGGCGGGGATGTCGGACGGAGAGTCGTCGTAGAGGGGGATGTCCGCCGGTTCGATCATCTGGTCCGGCTCGACGAGGACGGCCACATGTTCGATGGTGTTCTGCAGTTCCCTGACGTTGCCGGGCCAGGGGCGCGACCGAAGAAACGCGAGAGTGCTCTCGCTCAACCGGGGCGCACGGTCCGGCATCTGCCGGTGCCGGTGCCAATAGTGGGTCAGGAAATGATTGGCAAGGAGCGGGATGTCCTCCAGGCGTTTTCTCAGGGGGGGGAGCTGGATGGGCACCACCCGCAGGCGGTAGAAGAGATCGCCTCGCAGGACGCCGCTCTCCACCGCTTCCTGCGGGTCCCGGTTCGTGGCGGAGATGAAGCGCACGTCCACCGTGGTGTCGTTGGATTCCGACCCGACCCGGCGCACCACCCCGTCCTGGATCACCCGGAGCAGTTTGGCCTGCAGGGTGAGCGGCATCTCGGTGAGCTCGTCGAGGAACAGGGTCCCGTTGTTGGCGGACTCCAGCAGACCCTGCTTTTCCCGGTCCGCCCCCGTGAACGCCCCCTTCCGGTGCCCGAACATCTCGGATTCGAGCAGCGGCTCCGGGAGGGCGGCACAGTTGATCGCCACGAGGGAGCGGGTGGACCGCCGGCTGTGCTGGTGGACGAACTGGGCGATCACTTCCTTCCCGGTTCCGCTCTCCCCGGAGATGAACACCGAGGCGTCGGTCGGAGCCACCTTGCGGGCCAGCTCCACCGCCCGCCGGAACAGGGGCGAGATCCCGATCAAGGGAAAGGTGTCGCTGTGCGAATGGTGCTGCATCACCTGGAGCCGGAGGTCGTTCGCCTCCCGGCTCATCATCACCGCGTGCGACGCCCGTCCGATCAGGACCTGGAGATGGGTGGCGGAGAACGGCTTGGGGAGGTAGTCCCACGCCCCGGCCCGCAACGCCTCCACGCTGTTGGTGACGCTCGGATTTCCGGTCATCACCACCACGATCGTGTCCCGATGATGCTTCAGCGCGGTCCGAAGTATCTCCAGCCCGCTCACCTGAGACATGTACAGATCAACCAGGATGATGTCGAAACGCTGATTGGCCGTCAGGTCCCGCGCTTCCTCGCCGCGCCCCACCACCATGACCTTGTACCCATCCATCTGCAGGACCGACGCACAGCTTTCCCGGAGGGTGCGTTCGTCGTCGACGACCAGCACACGAATGCCCGCCTTGACCTCCGCTGGAATGGACAAGGGGTCCCGCCCGCCCGGGGTGCTTTCGGCTGATTCAATGGCGCCGTGCGTACTGTCCTGTGCGGTCACTGTGTGCCACCTGTGGTGTACAGTCATCAAACTGTGGTACGATGTCTCTACCCCGATAGCAGAAAGCGTGCCGGGATCCGTGCACCGACCCTGTGAACCGACGCAAACATGCACCAGCAACAACTTACCACCATTGCCCCATCGCAACGGGGTGCAGCATGACCGCAACATATCGTGCAAATCGCCAGCCGATTACCCGTCGCGAGTCGCTCCCATGTCCCAAAGCCCCCCCTCCCGCTGGCGGTAGAGCCCCGCGGTCCAAGTATTGCATTTGTCCGACAGGAACCCCCAAGTTACCGTGGATGCGGGCGGGGATCATGGATCCGCATTCCGGCACTTCGGAGGAGGCCTTCCGGCCAGCAACAAGAGAGCATTCATGACGACCAGCATCATCCCGAACGATCCCGAATTTCCCCGCACACCCGCCGGGCTGGATGCAACCACGCCCGCGCTCCCGGCCAATTTCGCGGACCCGCCGCCCACGGAGCAGGGAAATGTTCTGGTCACCCGGATCCTCTCAACCATCCGCCGGTTCAAGTGGATGCTCCTGGGAGTCACAGTCCTGGGCACAATTGGCAGTGTCGTCGCCACGCGCTTCATCCCCGCGGAGTATGAGGCGCGTGCCACGATCTGGGTGGGAACCGATGTCGGGCGGGGAGGGCCGATCCAAGCCCCCGGACTCCTCCAGGGCCTTGCCTGGCTCGAATTGATCAATACCTACCAGGTGCGGGATCCTGTGGTCCGGCAGCTCAAGCTCTACCTGACCCCGCGGGTGCCGGCGGACTCCGTATTCTTCCGGACCTTCGACCTGGCCAACCAGTTTGCTCCCGGGAACTACGAGCTGAAGATCAACGAGAGTGGGCGAGAGTGGGCTCTCGCCGGGGCCTCCGGAACGGTCATCGCGAACGGGGCCGTGGGGGATTCGATCGGCCGGGAGCTCGGTTTCCGCTGGGTTCTCCAACCCGGAGAGGTCAAGCCGGGTCAGTCCATCCCGTTCTCCCTGGTGACCCCGCGTGACGCCTCCAACGCCATCGGGGACAAGTTCCGGGCTCGCATGAACGGCGAGGACGGGAATTTCATGAACCTGAGCATGGTGGGAACGAATCCGGTCCGGGCCGCCGAAACCCTGAATGCCATCGCAGACCGCTTCGTGGCCCTGTCCGCCGAGTTGAAGAAGGAGAAGCTGACGGAGCTCTCCCGCCTGTTGTACGAGCAGGTGGAGTTGCAGGACTCGGCCGTGAAGGCGACGGAGAGTTCCTTGGAGAGTTTCCGGATCAACACCATCACCCTTCCGAACGAGACGGCACCGATCGCCTCCGGTTTGGTGATGACGCAACCGACCGTGATCGGGAACTTCTTCAACGACAAGATGGCCCTCGACGCCCTCCGTCAGGATCGAATGGCCCTGCAGGCCGTGCTGGAACGGGCGGAGAGCGGGACCTTCGTGGTGGATGCGTTCCTGACGGTCGGGGCGGTGCGGAATGCTCCGGACCTCAACAACGTGCTGAAGGAGGTCTCGACTCTGGAGACCGATCTGCGGGCCCTGCGGCAACGATACACCGATGAACATCGTGCCGTTCAGGACGTGAAGAACCGGCTGGACACGCTCCGGCTCGTCACGGTTCCCCGATATACCCGGGCGGTTCTGGAACAGGTCCGGATTCAGGAGGAGACGCTCGATCGGCGCATCACGGATGCCTCGCGTGAGCTGAGCCAGATTCCGGTGCGGACGGCCACGGAGGCCCGGCTCCGCCGGGATGCCACGGCCGCCGCCGCTCTCTTCCAGAACCTCCAGCAGCGCTACGAGGAAGCCCGGCTCTCGGAGATGTCGGCCATTCCGGACGTCCGGACCCTGGATCCCGCCGTCGCTCCCACGCGACCGACTCGGAACACCGCTCCCCGGCTCATCTTCATGGGCTTCGGCGGGAGCCTCGCCGCGGCCCTGATGCTGGCGCTGCTCCTCGATCGCCTCGATCGGCGATTCCGCTATCCCGACCAGGTGACCCGGGAACTTCGGCTCGGGATCCTCGGGGCGGTGCCCGCCATCCGGCGTTCCGGGGGCAACGGGCTCCTCGCCCCGGACGAGACCGCGCAGATCATCGAGGCGTTCCGTTCGATCCGCCTGAACCTGGCGCACTCGTTCGCCGATGGTCCGATCGTGCTCACGATTTCGAGTCCCGGACCGGGCGACGGCAAATCACTCATCAGCTCCAACCTTGCCTTGGCGTTCGCCGAGGCGGGGTACCGTACTGTACTCGTGGACGGGGACACCCGGCGGGGCGAAATGCACCGGACGTTCCAGACCGATCGCCGACCCGGACTTCTGGATTACCTCGCGGGACATGTCGAGTTCGATGCCCTGCCCCGCGCCACATCCCACACCGGCCTGTCATTGATTCCGGGGGGCACCCGTCGGCAGAACAGTCCGGAGCTGCTCGGTTCCTCCCGCATGGGCCGGTTGATGGCCCACCTGCGGCAGACCTACGAGGTCATTCTTGTCGACTCCCCCCCCCTCGGCGTCGGCATTGATCCCTTCGTGCTGGGAACGGTGACCGGAAACATGCTCGTGGTACTGCGAAGCGGAGAAACCGACCGGGAAATGGCCGAGGCCAAGCTGCAGACTCTGGATCGGCTCCCGATACGGGTGCTCGGCGCCGTCCTCAACGATATCCGCGCCGGCACCGGCGCCTACCGGTACTACTCCTACCTGTATGGGTATTCCGCAGAAAACGAAGGCGGGGAATCCGAGTCGAAGGAGCGCGCCGGAATCCTCTCGGGCTCGGCCTGAAACCACCCTTCGGATGGAAGTGCCGGCGGAGGGAAAGGAGCGAGTAGGGGGTAGGGAGTGGGGAGTAGGGGCGAACGGCGTTCGCCCGGGCTCCGGAATCCAGGCCCCTTGCGGAACGTCACCCCGGCGGAAGCCGGGGTCCACCGCATCCGGACATGGATTCCGGCGTACGTCGGACTGACGGGCCATGGTAGGCCCGTCAGTTGGGGCTCGTCAGGCCGCCCGAACCGGGGTGGCCGCGTCCGTTTCTCGCGCGGCGGCGCCGGCCCGGGCAAGAAACTGGAGGCAGTCAACCTGGTCTTCCCTCGGAGGTTCTGCCACACAATACCCCGCTCCTATCCGGATCGTACTGCAGGCACCCTCTTCGTCCCGGTCCCTCGTGCCTTGCCGCTGCAAGACCTGAAACGCCGTATCCAGCCGATTCACGAGGCCATGTACTCCGGTGCTCTCCGTGCGCGGAGCCAGCAGGGCAAACTCGAGGTCACCCAGGTGGCCCGCCGCATCGGCCCGTCGGGCGCTGGTCTGGAGCAGTCGGGCCATGGACCCCTCCAGCGGAGCAGAATCGGAACTCCCAGTCGGAGAGCACCCCTCCACGACGAAGGGCCGGAGGACCACCCACGCAACAGCATGCCCATGCCTCCGGGCGTCCGCAATCATTTCCTCCCCGCGTCGGACCAATCCGTCCACGGTATAGAGGCCCGATGACGCATCCACCAGCTGGGCTCGGCGAAGTTCTCGTGTGGCCAGTCGTGCACTCATGTACACCCGGAGCTTCGCCAGCAGGATGTCCCGGTCAATCGGCTGATACAGGAAATCCCAGGCACCCGCCTCCAGGGCCTCGAGCCGGGCTTCCCTCCCCCCGGTGCCGGCAGTCGTAATGAGGACCGGAACAGTCGGGTCGAAGCGGCCTCCCCCCCGTATAAGCCTACAGACGTCAATCCCTGAAAAGTCCGGCATCTGAAGGTCCAGCAGGATGAGGTCTGGGGCGCTCCGGTGGATCGCCTCGACGGCCTCACTTCCGCTCTTGGCGCGCACCACCCCATAGCCCTCGGGGAGGAGGATGCTCTCGAGGGACCGCGCACTCCATTCATGGTCGTTGGCGACCAGAATCAGTGGGGGGCGGTCCTCCGGAATGTTGTTGAGCACGCTCAACACCTCGAATCAGTAAGGAGGGATGCTGACGGAGATGGCATCTGACATTGCATCCGATAATGTGTTGTCTTACAAACGGTTAGATTACACACCACCGCCCGGAGGCCGGTCGTGTTCGCCGTCGGTCCGAGGCCATGGCACCACTCACGGCTGCCCCATCATGCAATTGTCTCGCCGAAACTGTGATATCGAAGCGGACTTCCTTCCCGCCGGAACCCATGCTTTGCCTGCGACGAACATGTTTCCCGCGACCCGCCAGCCTCCACTCCACAGAAACCGGGGGCTTGTCTTCCCGATGCGTGCGCGCAACACACAAGCCATGTCGGCAGGCAGTCAATGGTGGCCTACACTCAATCCGGGCGTATATTTGCGCGACAAGCGTGGTCGGTCAACTCTGGAACGGTTTTCGCTGGGGGTGGGGGGGTGACCCGGTTTGCAGTCTCTGATTCCCCACGGTTCGGGCGGTACTTGATGACAGGCGCTCCCTCCCTTTGGTTCTCCACCCTGGTGCTCTGCGGCGCACTGGCTTCGTTCCCCACCTCCGAGATCCAGGCCCAGGGGAGTGACGCCCGGCGCGCCCAGGCCACCCGGGCGGAGCTCGAGGCATCACTGGTTGAGATTGACCAGATCCTCGCCTCCCCCGGCTACAGCGGGCGGGTCAAGAGCACTCGGCGACGGGAGGCCGAGCTGGTCCGGGAGCGGCTGGCCAAGGGCGACTTCCAGGCCGGCGACCAGATCGGGCTCTTCGTCCAGGGTGAGACCGCCTTGACCGCCATCTTCACCGTGCGGGCGGGGCAGATGCTGGTTCTTCCTCAGATCCCCGAGATCTCCCTGCGGGGAGTCCTGCGCTCGGAGTTGAAGGATCATTTGACTCGGGAGCTCTCCCGTTTCATCCGCGACCCGCAGATCGACGTGACCGACGCGGGAGTCCGGATCGCCATTCTCGGCCAGGTGGGGTCGCCGGGTTTCTACACGGTTCCCTCTGACAAGCTCGCCAGCGAGGCGATCATGCAGGCGGGCGGACCGCTCCCGACGGCCAATCTCGATGGAGTGGTGATTCGGCGAGGGGGGAAGACCATCATCGGGGAGGCGGAGCTCGGACAGGCGATCGTGTCGGGACTGACCCTCGATCAACTGAATATCCACGGAGGCGACGAGCTCTACGTTCCGGGAACCAAGTCAACGGGAACGAGTTTTCTGACCGGACTTCAGATTTTCAGCGGCGTCGCCCTGGCCGCCTTCTCGCTTTCCCGGATCTTCTGATTCCCATGACCCTCCCCTCCTCCATGGAGCACCCCACCCCCACCAGGCCTGGGATCACCCGCGTGGCGCGTCCCCCCGTGGGAGCGACGCGGGTCGTGGTGGCATCCGACCTCTCTCCCGAGGGACCACGGCGGGTTCTGAACGTGGTCGTGGCGTTCGTGTTGCTGGTACTGACCTCCCCCATCATGCTCCTCCTCGCCATCATGGTGAAGGTGACGTCGCCCGGTCCCGTTTTCTACACCCAGACCCGGATCGGCATCGACCGACGGCGGGACCGGTCGAGCCATCACCGGCGGGTGGACGACCTGGGCGGGAAACCCTTCCTGATCTACAAGTTCCGGACGATGCGAGTGGACGCGGAACAATCCACCGGAGCGATCTGGGCCACCCCGAATGATCCGCGGGTGACCTGGATCGGTCGATTCATGCGCCTCTTCCGGCTGGATGAGTTGCCGCAGCTTCTCAACGTGCTGCAGGGCGAGATGAACCTCGTGGGTCCTCGCCCGGAGCGGCCGGGAATTTTCCGGGACCTGAAGCAGCAGATCGAGGACTACCCGGTGCGGCAACGGGTCCGACCGGGCATCACGGGCCTGGCGCAGATCAACCAGCAATACGATTCGTGCCTCGAGGATGTGAAGCGGAAGGTGGAGTACGACATCGCCTACATCGCCCACCGCCAGAGCGTCTGGGAAGACATCAAGATCATGCTGAAGACATTCCCTGTGGTGCTCTTCCGCCGCGGATCCCGGTGACCATTCCGGGGGTGTTGCCGCGGGTGAGAGGGGGGGGGATCACCATCGCAGGCCTCCCCGCTCTCCTCCTCACCGCAGCCACGTTCCTCATTCTCTTTCAGCGTCCCCTGCGGCTTCTCGTCGTGGATTGGTGGACCGATCCCGACGCGGGGCACGGATTGCTCCTGGCCCCGGTGTCGATCTGGCTCGCCTGGAAGGCGGGATGGCTGCCCACACGCCATCCTGCCCCCGTCCTCGGGGGAGTCGTGCTCGTCGCCGCCGTGCTCCTGCGCTTCGCCTCCGAACTGGCGGCGGAACTGTTCACGATGCGGTTCAGCATGATGCTCGCCGGGATGGGGCTGGTGATCTTCTTTGCCGGCCTGCGCCAGCTCCGGCACTGGTGGCTGCCCACCGCCCTGCTGGTGCTGTCGATTCCCCTCCCCGACCTGATCACCAGCACGATCGCGCTTCCTCTCCAGTTCCTGGCCTCGAAGTTCGGCGCCGCCCTCCTGACCTGGCGTGACGTCCCCGTGGCGCTCACCGGAAACATCATCATGCTTCCCGGGCACAAGCTGTTCGTGTCCGAGGCCTGCAGCGGCCTTCGATCCCTGACCGCGCTGCTCAGTCTCGGGTTGATGATCGGCTGGCTCACGCTTCGGACGATGCCCACCCGGCTCATGCTGCTGCTCGTGACCGTGGGCATCGCGATCGTGATGAACGGATTCCGGGTCTTTCTGACCGGGTTCCTCGTCTACTTCGTGAATCCGGGGCTTGGGGAAGGGTTCATGCATGTCACGGAAGGCTGGCTCCTCTTCGTGGTCTCGCTCGGGCTGGTCTGGCTCGCGGCGATGGTGATGGGCCTGGCGGAAAAGAGATTCCTGACCCCTTCGAGCCCGCGGGAGGCAACGTGAGAGTCACCCCCGTTGTGCCGGCGATCATCCTGGCAGCGGGGAGCCTGCTCCTGGTGGCGGCTCGTCGCCAGGAGGTGGCGGAACTGCGGGCTCCACTTTCCACGATTCCTGTGGTTTTGGAGGGACTGGCAGGTCGGGATCTGACCGTCTCCCCCGAGGAACAGCGGATCGCGGGGATGACGAGTTATCTGATGCGGGTCTATGAGCGCGACAGTGTGCCGCAGTTCTCCGTCTACGTGGGTTATTACGAGGCCCAACTGCAGGGGCAGAGCATTCACTCACCCAAGAACTGCCTTCCGGGGGCGGGGTGGGAGCCGGTCGCCGTGTCGAGTGTGGCGATCCCGGTCCCGGGAGGAGACCCGTGGCCCCTGGTCAACCGGTATGTTCTCGAGCGGGGGGCCGACAACGGTCGTGCCCTGGTCTATTACTGGTATCAGGGCCGGGGACGGGTGGCGTGGAACGAGTACCGCGTGAAGTGGGATCTGCTCCGGGACAAGGCCCTGGAGGGACGGAGCGAGGAGGCGCTGGTCCGGATTGTGGTTCCGGTCGCCCCGGGATCCGAGGCGGCAGCGGACTCGACCGCGTCGCGGATCGCCGCAGAGTTGATTCCCGCGATCTCCACCATTCTGCCGACCCGGAGTTGAGCCACCACCCCTTGCATTATTAATAGCGACCACCGCCACCTCTGTGGTGATCCCCACCTCACCCCGAGTGAACCACAGAGAAACACGGAGGACACAGAGGGTTGACGGTACCCGCGACACGTTCCTCGTCTCGGTTGGCGGGCATCGGCAGGATGGGGGCCCCGACACCCCCCACAAGAAACAAGGTCCGGATCATGGCGCGCGAGGCGTGGCGCCACGGACATCACACGGAGACCCTCCGCGACCTCCGCGTTCTCTGTGGTGACTCCCTGCCACCTTCCCCGATCCCCGGACCCCCGGACATTGGTGCAATGAGGGGCCTTCCACCCCCCAACACCAAGACCGGGTCCTGGTGTGCAAGCCCCGCCTCTCCCCGGTTTGAACCACAGAGAGCACGGAGGACACAGAGGGTTGACGGTACCCGCGACTCGTTCCTCGTCTCGGTTGGCGGGTATCGGCAGGATGGGGGCCCCGACACCCCCCACAAGAAACAAGGTCCGGATCATGGCGCGCGAGGCGTCGAGCCACGAACATCACACGGAGACCCTCCGTGTCCTCCGTGGGCTCTGTGGTGATCCCCACCTCACCCCGAGTGAACCACAGAGAGCACGGAGGACACAGAGGGTTGACGGCTCCCCCGACAGGTTCCCGATCTCGCGCGGCGGAAATCGGCAGGATGGGGACCCTTCCACCCCCCAAAAACAGAATCCGGATCTCGGCGCGCGAGGCGTGGAGCCGGGGGAATCATGCGGAGACCCTCTGTGACCTCCGTGTGATCTGTGGCTTTTCCCTAACGACCATGCAGATGACCCGGTGTTGAATCCGTGGCCTTCACCCTTCACACTTCCCCTTGACGCGGGGCGGCCTACGAATCGCTGTGCGCCGCAAGCGGCGCACCTCCTGTTTCTGCTCTTCGCCGCAGCAGAACCAACCCCGCCCACAGCATCGCGACGGCGCCGATCGTACCCGAGCCGAGGGCCCGCATCGACGCGCGCCGGAAGGCCTCCGGAGCACGCAGGTCGACGTGCTCGAGGGCCGCTGGTGCATCGAGGAGGACCACAATCGTGGCCACGCCAAGGAGCAGGCCCACCGCCATCAGCACCCCACCCCAGGATCGCGTGCGGAGAGCTCCCACTCGAGCCCCCGCAATGGCCAGCAGGGCCACCAGCACGAGCGGGGAGACCTGGGTCGTCAGGATTTGTGCGGCAGTGGCCCGCCAGGCCACATCTGCGGGTCGGACCGGGAGCACGGCGAGGAGATACTGGCTGACCAGGTCAAAGAGCACGATCGCCGCGACGGACAGGCACAGCAGAGCGGTCATCCGTTCGGGGGTCAGGGTCCGGCCCGACACGGGACCAGGGGAACGCCTGGGGAAAGTGTCCGTCATGTGCCGTGTCCGGTCGCAGTCAGCGAGGGATCCCGTTGTCCCACGATCAGCGGTCGTTTCCCAGGCGCGGGCGGTCTGGTTGACCTCAGCCATGACAGCATCCGCCATCCGGCCCACACGCTCCAAATGACCATCGCGAGCAGCATGATCCCCACCCGGGACGCGCCCAGCAGCATCCCCAAATGCGCCTCCGGGATCAATTGCTGACGCACCTGGATGGCGTCCAGAGCGAATCCTCCGAGAACGAGAAGGAGAACGGCAACCAGCACCAGGTGGAGGAGGGCCCAGGTCCGGAGCACGGCCCTGTGTCCGAGCCAGATGGCCGCGAGAATGACGGCCATGTCGGCCAGGAGAAGCGGAGTGATTCGGCCGGTGGCCAGGCCCACGGCTCCGAATCGCCATTGCGCGGTACCGGGGCTGAAGGGCATGATGCTGGAGGCGAGGATCAGAACCTGGTCCAGAATCAATGCCACGCCGGCGAGGTAGAGCAGCCCGAAAAACGGGCGGGTTGTGGTCGAACTGGGCATGGCGGGACTCCGACGGGAATGAGCCGGTTCATCAAGTGGATCAAACGGGATGTTTCAGAACCTTGCAGAGACCGTGCCCAAATGGCAAGCCGCCCCGGAGGAAGACAATCCTCCGGGGCGGCGAAAGCATCCCGCAGCGGCGGCGGTTTTGCCGTAGCCCCGGGTGTTACCGGTTCCCGTTCTGTTCCCGGCGGCGGCGGATGTAACCTACACCGGCGAGGCTCACCAGCCCGGTGGCGAGCAGGCCCATGGTCAGGGGCTCCGGAGTGGCAGTCACCGAGATCAGATAGTCGTTGTAGTCGGAGTCCCGGAAGAAGCCGTTCGGGAGCAACTCCAAACCATTGTCCTCCGCACCGACCAGATACTGTCCCAATCCAGCGTTCACCTTGGAGGTGGAGAAGAGGGCGAACTGCTGGAACGGAGCGGTGGTGAAGCCCCCGGTTGCGTCGGAGCAATTGGTGAACGCGGCGCACGATGCGTTGGGATTGAAGCCGTTCTTGATGAAGAAGCCCCAATCCTGTCCCGGAGCGATCGTGTAGGTCGACCCGACGGTCTTGCTGCCGAAGGCGGGGATGTCCTGGAAGAGATAGCCCCCCGCAGCCGTCTTCGTGAAGATGCCGATCTGGCTGGCCCGACCTGCCACGGCCCCGAGAAGCGTCAGGTTGTACCCGTCGGCGCCGGAGAACATGAAGGCGGGAGATCCGAACCCACTGGCCCCATTGCCCCAGTAATAGCTAAAGCCGCCTTGGTTGGCGAAGGTACCGGGAGTCTGGTTGACGCAGTTGGCGTTGAAGTTGCCCGTGGCGAAGAACCCGACGTTGCAGTTGGTGGCCGCCCCGGAGTTGTCAGAGCTGACGTTGTCCCAGAAGGCACCGACATTCCGGGTCACATTGGCGGGCATGGCCAGGTTGGTGAACGCCCCCCCATCGCCAAGATCCAGAATCTGGGCGGTTGCCGGTGTGGCGGCCATGGCAAGGCCGAGAATCGAAAGGGTGACGGCGGAAAGTGGGCGCATACGTTACTCCAGAATTTCGAGTGGTCCAGCGTTCCAGGAATCTTCGGAGCAACCGGGGATCCGATGACAACGCTGGTCGTCAGGAATCTGGTCACTGTCGAGCAAAGCGACTCGCAACTACTGTGCCGGGAACCAGGACCAGGTCGTGCCTCGCAAACTACTGACAGGGAATGACTTAGGGACAATTGCCATTTCTTGCAGTCGTCGCATTACCGCTCGGGGATGTGGGGATACCACGAACCTCTGTGGTGTGACCGCAACAATCACGGTGTTGCCGCCCCATTCTCCGGACGACGGGTCGGTTCCCAGACAGGGTCGAGCTCTCCCCGCAGGGCGCGAAACCATGCCACCAGACCTGCGACGGCCGCACTGGCCGCGAACGTGACCATGGCGACAGGCCGGGCCAGTCTCGCCCCCCTGGCCTCCAACCACAAGCCTGCGGCGGCTACCACGACCACGATCCCCATCATACCCCAGAGAACCCGGGCGGGGGGCCAAGCCAGGCCCAGCACCCCGAGGCCCGCAAGGGCAAAAGGCAGGGCCAGGAAAACCATCCACCGGAGGAGCTTGTGGACCAGGAGCATCCAGGCAAACGAGCCGTACTCCCGGGGATTCAGGAGGTGTCGCTTGAACCAGAGAGTCTCGAGGCCCCGAGTCATGGTCCGCACCTTCCTCCGGTATTCCGCCCGCAGCGTGGTCGTCCGGGGAACGAGGGCCGTCGCATTGTCGACGGACACTGATCGGAATCCGTGCTCCCGCGCGATCAAGGGGGACGCGAAGTCCCGGCTCAGCGCCTCTGGAAAGATGGAATCGAAGAGGCCGCGCCGGATGCCATAGAAGCATCCGCTCGCCCCGACAATCGAGGAGACGCGGGTTTCCATGCGGCGCACCCACATTTCGTAACCCACATAGCGGGATTCCCCTCGGTTGGCATCGCGCTTCAGGGAGCTCACGCTGATATCCCGTCCCGAGGCCACGCCCACGCTCGGATCCCGGAAGGCCGCCACCAGGGCCTTGAGGGAGCCCTCCGGAATCCGAATCGTCGCATCGGTATTGACCACGATGGTTCCTCGGAGCGCCGGGGCCACCGCGTTCTCCGCCGCGGTCTTCCCTCCCCGGCGGGGGAGCCGAATCAACCTCACTCCCCGGTCGGCAAACTCCGCCACAATGTCATCCGTGCCGTCGGTGCTGGCGTCGGAAACCACCACGATGTGCCTGCGGTCGGGAGGATAGTCCAGTGCCAGCAGGGATTCGAGCGTGGTCCGGATGGCCCCGGCCTCATTGTAGACCGGCACCGAGATCGTGACCTCCGGCCACTCTTCCCCACTCCCGTGATTGGACGGGGACGCGACACGGTGCCGCGCCGGCACCAGCGCAAGCACCACCGGGTAGACCAGGTAGGCCGCCGCGAAAAGGAGAACCGGCACGGAGATGAGGAGCAGGGACACCCAGATCATGCGCGCGGAACTCCTGGTCGGGGTACAACATCGGCGTAGAGTGCCGCGTGGGAATCCAACCATTCGCCGTACCGCATGCTCCCGTCCCGGGCGGCCACCTCCCGGGCCCGGAGCCGGGCAGGATCGAGATGGCCAAGGGTGTCGCGAATGGCCCGGGCAAGAGCCTCGGGGTCGGCAGGCGGGACCAGGCACGCATCCTCGCGAACGAGGTCGGGCACTCCCCCGACGGCCGTGGCCACTACCGGTACTCCCGCCGCCAAGGCCTCCAGAATGACCATCGGGGTCCCTTCGGTTCGAGAACTGAGCACCAGCAAGTCAAATGCCCGAAGAAGGCGGCCGGCGCCCGGCACGGCTCCGTGCCAGGTCACCCTTTCCCCCAGCCCCAGACGCCGCGATTCCGACAGGAGAAAATCCCGCTCCGGGCCATCCCCGAGAACCGATACCTGTACCGGGAGGTCGCGGATCCGGGACAACGCCTCCAGAAGAATATCCGCTCCCTTTTCCCGGCCGAGTCGGCCCGCCCAGCCGAGGGTGAGTCGCTCCCCCTCTATCCCGAGACTCGACCTCGCCTCCTCCCGGGAAAGAAAGGTTCCCGGAGCGAGCGCGTTCGGTATGCAGCGCAGTCCAGCGGACGGGACCCCAGCCCGGGCCAGCCGGTCCCGAATTGCCCGAGACACCGCCACCACCCCGTCCGCCCTCCGAAGAGCACGGAACTGGAGCCACTCGTACACACGGTTCTTCCAGTCCCCCCCTGTGAATCCGTGCACCGTGCTCACCTGGGCCCACCCGGCCCTCCGGGCAGCGATGCCTCCCACTACGTCGGAGCGATGCCCGTGGGTATGGAGCACACCTCCCCCCGGGGGCAACACTCCCACGAGATCATTCACCTCCCGATCATACCGGCGACGGGGAGGGGTGATCGCCAGCACCTCGAGCCCGAGGACTCGCGCCCGATCCACAAACGGGTGGCCCGCCCCCCCCACCCCGTCCAGCACCGCCACCACCCGCACTTGAATTCCCCGTCCACTCTGCCCGGCCGCCAGCCCGAGGACCACCTCCTCCAGCCCACCAAATAGGGCAGGGGCAAGGAGATGCACTACGGGCCGGTCAGACCGTTGCATTGATCCAACTTACCGTTGCGACGCCGCAACACATCACGAGCTTCCCTTTCATCACGGAATTCAAGCCGGGTCTGGGGGATCGAGTCCACCAGGACCCGTTCAACCGGCACGGGTCTGGCAGGTCGGGAGCAATGGAAGATACGTACCACCCCGAACGCCCCTTCACCCGATTGGCAAAGCGGACCATGTCTCCAGCCCACACGCTGATCACGAGGGGTCCACTGTCCATCGTCCTGCTCGGCACCGCCCTCCTGGCCATCGGGCTTCTGCATCCCGGATTCCAGTCCGCGGACGGGTTTCGCGCCGAGATCATTCTCCCCCTGGTGGCGGGCCTGGGGTTGGTGACGATCGGAGCGACTTCCCGTTCGAGCTTCGCCTCCTGTGCACGCTGGTCCGTCCTTGGGGGAGCAGGCCATGCGGCGACCCTCCTGCTGACCAAGGCGGGGCCCACCCTCCGGTACCAGCACCTCTCTCCCTTTTCCGAGTTGCTGTCGTCCCCGGCGCACGCCGGACTCCTGCTCATCCTGGTCACCCAAGCGCTGGTGGTGGGTTGGGCCGTTCACCGGCGTCGCGCCGGGTGGCCCACGATGGTGACGGGATGGCGGCTGGTTCTGTTTCTCGGGATGTGGTTTCTCTCCTCCGCCACCATCGGCCGCCCGGTCATCACCTACCCCCTGGAGCTCCTGTTCGCCTTCACTCTCCAGGTGATACACACAGCCACGCTCCTCCTCGCCATCCTTTCGCTCCCCGCCGACACCGCCGAGCGGCTGGCATCCTGGGTTCGGCGCGGGCCCGAGCCGGGGAGGGAGGAAGACCACGCGGTGTCCCCCCCGTTCATCGACCGGTTCGTGCTGGGGTGCGCCCTGTTCTCGACCGTGGTGGCCGCGACACTCGCATGGTTCATCTACGAGCGCCACCCCCACGTTCCCGACGAGGTGGCCTATCTGCTTCAAGCCCGTACCTTCGCCGAGGGCTGGCTCGCACTTCCGCTTCCCCCGGTGCCCGAGGCGTTCGAAACCTACCTCTCGGATTTTGGATCCCGAGGGTGGACCATCGCCGTGCCACCCGGGTGGCCCGCCGCCCTGGCCATCGGCGTCGCGGTCGGCGCAGGCTGGCTCGTCAACCCGCTCCTCGCGGGGCTGAACGTGGTCCTCGCGGGCCTGGTTCTCTCGCGCTTGTACGACCGAGGGACGACGCGGTGGGCCGTTCTCCTCCTGGCCACCTCACCCTGGCATCTCTTCCTGGGCATGAGTTACATGACCCACATGTGGACCCTCGCCTGCGCCCTCCTTGCGACTCTCGGCGTCCTTCGGGCCCGGGAAACGGGGCAGGCCCGGTGGACCTGGCTCGGGGGGATCGCCCTCGGCGTCATGGGGGTCACGCGACAACTCGATGCGATGATCCTGGCCCTCCTGCTCGGGATCTGGGCCCTCGGCCTGGGCGGGCGACGTCTCCGGCCCACCGCCATCGCGGGGCTCGTCCTCGGTGGCGCCGTGGGCGCCTCCCCGGTTCTGGCCTACAACAAGTACCTCACGGGGAATGCCCTCACCTTTCCCGTGATGGAGTTCATTGCGGCGCGCTTCGGGCCGGGGGCCAACGCCTACGGGTTCGGGCCGGACCGGGGAATGGGGTGGCCCCTGGACCCCCGCCCGGGCCACGACGTCCTCGATGGGCTGCTGAACACCAACCTGAATGTCACCGCGATGCACGCTGATCTCTTCGGGTGGCCGATCGGATCGCTGGTGCTGGTGTTTCTGGTGTTGGTGACGCGCATTCGCGGATCGGACCGGCTCATGGTGGTGGCGTGCGTGACGGTCGCGGCGGCGTACTTCCTCAATTACTTCTCGGGGGGACCGGACTTCGGAGCCCGGTACTGGCACCTGATGGCGGTTCCTCTCGCGGCCCTCACCGCACGTGGCATCGAGGTCGTGGGGCGCGGCCTTGGAGGTCCCGCGGGTGAGGGTCGGGCACACCTGGGGCTCGCTCTCCTGGTGATCAGCGGTCTCGTCCTCTTCGTCCCCTGGCGATCCCTGGACAAGTACAGGGATTTCCGGGGCATGCGTCCCGATATCCGACGGTTGGCGGACCAGTTTTCCCCCGGACCATCTCTGATTCTGGTCCGGGGCCGGGACATGCCCGACTACGCCTCCGTTGTCATCTACAACCCCGCATCGGTGACGGGCCCGGGCCCGGTCTACGCGTGGGACCGATCTCCCGCGGTCCGATCCCGGCTGCTCGACGCCTATCCCGATCATCGCGTCTGGGTGGTCTCGGGGCCCTCCGAAACCGGAGCGGGGTACCGCGTGGACATTGGGCCCCTGTCTCCCGACCAGGCCCGGGCGGTTCTGCTCCAATGACAGCACCAGCCAAGACGGAGCCGTGGATGACCGTGTACCGCGACGTTCCGGTCCTGATCCTCGGAGCCACGGGCTTCATCGGGCGCTGGGTTGCCAGGTATCTCACCGCTGCTGGAGCTGAACTGCACCTTGGGGTCCGATCCCGGGAGGGATTGAAGACTCTCGAGCGGGAGTACGGGATTCGAGGACGTCCCGTGGAGATGGACCTGGAGCGAGGCCGATCGCTCACGGCTGCCGTGCGCGGCCGTCGGCCTGCCATCGTTTTCAATCTGGCCGGGTATGGAGTGGCCCGGGAGGAGACCGACCCGGGAAAGTCACAGCGGATCAACGCGGACGGCGTGAGTCTTCTGGTGTCCGAGTTGGTCGGGGGAGATTCGGCTCCGGAGTGGCCCGGTCTCCGCCTGGTTCAGGCAGGTTCCGTGCTGGAGTATGGACCGGTAGGGGGAGACCTGGACGAGGAAACGGTGGCGCGTCCCGACACGGTGTACGGGAAGAGCAAACTGGAGGGGACCGCGCACATCGTGGAAGCGGTTACTCGGGGCACCCTCGCCGCCGTGGTGGCGCGGCTGTTCACCGTATACGGCCCGGGAGAGCATCCGGGACGACTGCTCCCCACGCTGATCGCGGCGCGGACGACCGGAGGGCTGGTGCCATTGACCCTGGGTGCTCAGCGGAGAGACTTCCTCTGGGTGGACGATGCCGCACGCGGCCTCCTTCGCCTGGGGGCAACACCTTCACCCTCCCCGGCAGCGGCGACACCTGGCCCGGAGCCCATCGTGAACCTGTGCACCGGACGTCTCACCGAGGTGAGGTCCTTTGTCCGCGAGGCCGCAGCGCTCCTCGGAATACCCGAGGAGCGCCTGGGATTCGGACTTCGAACTGACCCCCGCCCGGAGTTGGAGCATTTGCCCGCCACCGCCGCACGGCTTCGAGCGCGCGTTGGCTGGGTGCCGGGGACGCTCCCGAGAGAGGGAATCCGACGCACTCTGGACTTCCTGGAGGGTCCTGACAGGCACGGGACTTGCTCCTGAGTGTCCCGATATCGAAACCCACCCGATCCTGCAACATCCCCTCGTTGCACGGTCCGCCTCTGACCCGCGGGAGCCCTCACATGCTCGTGTATCTGGCCGACCTTGGGCACAATCAGGTCACCCTGAGCTCGGACATCTACCCGATCTCGGTGGCCAACTGCGCGGCCTACGCGCAGGCGAATATCCGGAGTCGCAACCGCGTGGACTTCCGCGTCTTCCGGGAACCGGAAGATCTGATCGCCGCCCTGGACGCCCAGTCCCCCGACGTCCTGGGCCTGAGCAGCTTCGCCTGGAACCACAACCTCTCCCGCCATTTGGCCCGCCACGCCAAGCGCCGGTCAGCCGGGACCGTCACGCTGATGGGGGGACCGAACTATCCCCTGACCGCACCTGAACAGCAGCAATGGCTCGCCGGGATGCCCGAGATCGACATCGCCGTTCGGGGACCAACCTATGAAGGGGAGCGAGCCTTCGTCGCCATGTTGCAGCGGCTGGTGGACGTGGACGGCCAACTGGCGGAGGCGCGGGCCGAGCCGGTACCGGGAAATCATTGGATCGATCCGCACGACGGACGACTGGTGTGTGGCCCGGCACTGGAGCGGATCCGGGACCTGGACGAGATCCCGTCGCCCTATCTGACCGGGTGGATGGATCCCTACTATGCCAGTGGATACTTCCCCATGCTGCAGATTGCCCGGGGGTGTCCCTTCACGTGTCAGTTCTGCAACTCCTCGGTCCGGGACAACAGCAAGGTGTTTGCGCATTCGGTCGAGAACGTCTGTGCCGACCTGGACCACATCGCCGCGCGGATCCGTCCGGAGATTCCCCTCTGCTTCGCGGATGACAACTTCGGGATGTATCCTCGCGACGAGGAGATCGCGGACTACCTGGCCCATTTGCAGGATCGCTTCGGGTGGCCGCGGTACATCCGGACCACGACGGGAAAAAATCAGGCCGAGAGGATCATCCGGGTCATGCGGAAGGTGCGCGGGGCGATGCCGATGACGTCGGCCGTGCAATCACTCAACCCGGTGGTTCTCGAGAACATCAAGCGTTCCAACATCAAGCTGGAGACCTACTCCGCTATCCAGGAGGAAGTGCTTGCGCAGGGGATGCAGAGCTACGGCGAGCTCATTCTGAGCATGCCCGGGGAGACCCGCGCCTCCTTTATGAAGGCCGTGGAGGACCTTCTCGCGACGGGGGTCAAGCGGGTCTCCGCGCATCAGCTGATGCTGCTGCATGGGGCACCCCTGGCCAGCCGGGAGAGCCGGGACCGGTTCGCGCTGGAGACCCGTTTCCGGCTCGTGGCCCGCAACATCGGCACCTACCTCGGAGAGGTGGTGGCGGAGGTGGAAGAGATGGTCGTGGCCACCCCGGACTTTCCGCTCGAGGATTACTTCGAGGCCCGCATTTTCCATCTGCTGCTGACGATCTTCCATTACGAAGGAAATTTCGAGGAGGCCTTTGCCCTGGCCCGGGAGAACGGGGTCAGCGCGTATGACCTCGTGGTCCGCCTGCAGCACCTCCTTCCCGAGGCTCCGGAACCATTCCGGCGCCTGATCGCCGATTTCCGGCGCGAGAGCGAGGAAGAGCTCTTCCCCACGGCCGAGGCATGCGAAGCCGCGGCCCGGGAGCGGTTCGCGGAACTCCTGGACGGCAGCCTGGGAGGCAATCTGCTGAGCAAGTACTCGATGATCGGCCGGTTCTTTGTCACCCCGGACACCCTCGCGTTCCTGGAGAGCGGAGTCGCATCGGTTCTCGGCCTCACCCGCGCCTCGGAGTCGCCTGAATTGGGCGACATCATGGCGTACCTCCGGGCCACACTTCTCCACGTTCCCTTTGCCGAGGAGTTGGCCCGGACTCCCGGCTGGACCGGCCGATACGACATCGAGGCCTGGCGTGAGGATGGCTACGCCCGGCCTCTCGCCACCTATGTCCTTCCGGATCCCGTGACATTCGGCACCACGGTGGAACCCGGGCGGGCCGAGGCGATTCTCACGCGGCTCCGCACCTTCGGGG
Organism: Gemmatimonadales bacterium; assembly: GCA_041741375.1. Taxonomy (GTDB): domain Bacteria; phylum Gemmatimonadota; class Gemmatimonadetes; order Gemmatimonadales; family GWC2-71-9; genus OFTM291. The sequence continues at coordinate 23,168 of JBGSKF010000020.1, forward strand.
AGCACCCGCAGGGCATGGGGAAATTCACGCGCACCATGTTTGCCCGGGAATTGCGGCGCACCGTGACCACCCGGGGACCGTCATCCCTCCCGAGCGAGGTGCCGGCGGCGTATGGAACCTGACGTCGTGCCGGGCGCGCCTCAATTGTCCCTTATCGTCCCCTGCTACAACGAAGAGGAGGTCATCGGTCACACCCTCCCCCGACTGGCCGAGGCCTTTGCGGACGCGGGCATCCTGTTGGAGATGGTGGCGGTGGACAACGGATCGTCCGATCGGACCGGCGCCATCCTGCAGGATCTCGCGCTCCGGATTCCGTCGATCCACCCCCACCGGGTCCCGACCAACCGGGGCTATGGCTATGGTGTGCTCCAGGGCATTCCGCACGCCCATGCCCCGTGGCTCGGCATCATCCCGTGCGATGGGCAGGTGGATCCCGAGGACGTCGTCCGTCTTTTTCAGGCGGTGGCCGCCACCAACGGGAAAGTCCTGGGCAAGGTCCGGCGCCGGTTCCGGATGGACGGGCTCTCCCGCAAAGTGGTGTCGGTCACCTACAACCTCTTCGTCCGGCTCCTGTGGCCCCGGCTGCAATCGATCGACATCAATGGCAGCCCGAAGATTCTTCCGCGCGACGTGGCTCTGGCGATGGATCTTCAGTCCCATGATTGGCTTCTGGACCCCGAGATCATGATCAAGGCGCACTATGCCGGGCTGCGGGTGCTGGAGTTGAACGTGTTTGCGCGGATGCGGAGCGGGGGACGCTCGCATGTGACCGGAGGCACGGCGTTCCTCTTCGCACGGCAGCTGGTGCGATCCCGCCTCGGAGGCCAGTGGCACGGGTCGCACCCGAAACCGGTTTCCTCAGGGGCGGCCGAGTCCCCGCGCGGGCCCCGATCGGAGAGCCCTGCCCCATGACGGTGCACACCCGCCGGTCGGAGTGCCGGATCTGCCAGCACACCCTGCCGGCTCCTTTCCTCTCCCTGGGACCCACTCCCCTGGCCAACAGCTTCCTCCGCCGTCTCGAGGAGGCCACCGGGGAGCGCTCGTTCCCCCTGGATGTCGCCTTGTGTGGCGAGTGTGGATTGGTTCAGCTTCTGGATGTCATTGATCCTGAGGTCCTTTTCCGGGACTATATCTACGTGTCTGGCACCTCCACGACGATGTCCGACCACCTCGAAGCCTACGCGCGGGATGTCACCTCGCGCCTCTCGCTCGGCCCGAACGACCTCGTGGTGGAAATCGCCAGCAACGATGGAACGCTGCTCCGGCATTTTCGCGAGGCCGGGATCCGGACCCTCGGCGTCGAGCCGGCCCGAAACATCGCGGCGATCGCCCGGGAACGCGGCATCGAGACGGTGGAGGAGTTCTTCGACTCCCGCGTGGGCGGCCATCTGCGGGACATCCACGGGCCCGCACGGGCGGTGCTCGCCAACAACGTGCTGGCCCACGTGGACGATCCGCGCGACTTCCTGCGCGGTGCCGCCGACCTCCTGGCGCCCGATGGCATGGTGGTCATCGAAGTCCCCTCCCTGGCTGAACTCGTGGCCCGTCTCGAGTACGACACGATCTACCACGAGCATCTGTCCTACTTCTCGATCACCGCTCTCTGCCGTCTCTGCGATGCCGTCGGGCTGCGAGTGGTTCACGTGGAGCAGGTTCCGGTGCATGGGGGGAGTCTGCGGGTCTATGCCGCGCTCCCCCACGGGCACGACGCTCACGCCGTCGAGGTGTGCCGCCTTGCCGACGAGGAGGTGGCGGTCGGCCTGACGTCGGCAAACCGCTTCGCCGCTCTGGCGCGTGACGTGCAGGCCCACCGCGAGGCCCTGCGGACCCTCCTGCAGGACCTCGCATCCCAAGGGGCAACCCTGGCGGCCTACGGGGCACCGGCCAAGGGGAACACCCTGCTCAACTATTGCCACCTCGACTCCGAGTTGCTCCCCTTCACGGTGGATCGCTCTCCCCTCAAGGTGGGCACCTGGACGCCCGGGATGCACCTGCCGGTCCGCGCCGTGGAGGACCTCGATCTGGTGCAGCCGGAGTACATCCTGATTCTGGCCTGGAATGTCGCGGAGGAGATCATGGCCCAATTGCCGCAACACCGTCACCGGGGGGGGCGGTTCATTCTCCCGATCCCGCATCCCCGGATCGTGTGACGATGCGCGTCGTCATTCTGGCCGGCGGGAGGGGCACCCGTCTCGCGGAGGAGTCCACCACCAGACCGAAGCCGATGGTCGAGATCGGGGGACGTCCCATTCTCTGGCACATTCTCCAGCTCTACGCGCGTCACGGTCATCGGGATTTCGTCGTGGCCTGCGGATATCGGGGAGAGGTGATCAAGGAGTACTTCCATGGCTACGCGATCCAGAACAGCGATTTCACCATCGACCTGGCGAGCGGGGCCACGGAGATCCTGTCCCGTCCCGCCGAGGGGTGGCGCGTCAGCGTGATCGACACCGGATTGGACACCATGACGGCGGGCCGCATTCGTCGCCTGCGGGCCCACCTTGGTGAGGAACCCTTCATGGTGACCTATGGGGACGGTCTGGGCAGCATCGACATCTCGGCGCTGCTGGCCTTTCACCGGGCGCAGGGGAGACTGGCCACCGTCACGGCGGTGCGCCCGCCCGCGCGCTTCGGCGATCTCCTCCTGTCGGGCGGCGCGGTGACGGCCTTCACCGAAAAGCCCCAGACCGGAGCCGGGTGGATCAATGGAGGTTTCTTCGTTTTCGAGCCGGGCGTTTTCGATTACCTGACCGGTGACGACGTGAGCCTGGAACGGGAGCCGCTGGAGCGGTTGGCAGCCGATGGTCAGTTGTCCGCCTTCGAGCATCACGGCTTCTGGCAGCCGATGGACACGCTGCGGGAGAAGCAGCTTCTGGAGCAGCTCTGGGCCTCGGGGCGAGCGCCCTGGATGGTGACACCATGAGCAGCACGGGCTGGGATCACCGCCGGGTGTTCGTCACCGGCGCCACCGGCCTCCTCGGGAGTGCGATGACCGAGGAGCTGGTGCACCGCGGAGCCGAGGTGACCATTCTCCTCCGGGACTGGGTCCCGGCGAGTCGCCTGGTCCGCACCGGACTGCTGGAACGGGTTCAGGTGGTGCAGGGCACCCTGGAGGACGCCGATACCGTGCTCCGCGCCATCAATGAGTACGAGATCGACACCGTGTTCCACCTCGGGGCACAAACCATCGTGGGCACGGCCTCGCGGTCGGTCCTGTCCACGTTCGAGGCGAACATCCGTGGCACCTGGAACGTGATGGAAGCGTGCCGGATCTGTCAACGCCGGGTGGAGCGGGTGCTCGTGGCCTCCAGCGACAAGGCCTATGGGTCGCACGACCAGCTCCCCTACACGGAGGAGACTCCGCTGCAGGGCCGCTTCCCGTACGATGTTTCCAAGTCCTGCGCCGACCTCATCGCCCTGGCCTACTACCACACCTGGGGGGTGCCGGTGGCGGTCACCCGCTGCGGCAACCTCTACGGCCCGGGAGATCTCAACTACAACCGGCTGATCCCGGGCACGATCCGATCAGTGCTGCGCGGGGAGGCCCCCGTGATCCGGAGTGACGGGACCTTCATTCGCGACTACTTCTCCGTGCGGGACGCGGTCACAGCCTATCTGGCTCTGGCCGACCGCATCCCCGGGGAGGGATTCACGGGGGAGGCCTTCAATTTCGGCAACGAGACACCGGTGTCGGTCGTCGAGGTGGTGGAGCGGATCCTGCGGCTCCTCGGACGGGAGGACCTGCACCCGGTGATCCTCAACAAAGCCACGCACGAGATACCCCGGCAGTTTCTCGACTGCACCAAGGCTCGAACACGCTTGGGATGGCGGCCCGATCATGACCTGGATACCGGCCTGCGGCACGCCATCGAGTGGTACAGAGATGCGTGGCCCGATCCCCCGCGCGGGCCATGAGCCATGAATCATCCGCGAGTGCCGCGCCGGGTCCCTTGTGCGTCGATCTCGATGGAACGCTGGTGGCCGGAGACCTGCTTGTCGAGTCCCTGCGGATGGTGGCGCGTTCCCCGCGGTTCCTCCTTGGGTGTCCCCTCCACCTGGCGCGGGGACGAGCCCCGTTCAAAGCCTGGGTGGCGCGCCAGGCCCTGCCCGATCTGGAACTCCTGCCGTGGCACCAACCATTTCTCGCGTGGCTTCGAAGCGCCCGGCAGACGGGCCGTCCCCTCCTCCTGGCCACCGCAGCCGATTCCCGGGTGGCCCACGCCGTGGCCGAGTTTCTCGGCCTCTTCGATGCCGTCCTGGCCTCGGATGGGGTCACCAATCTCAAGGGCCCCCGCAAGGCGGCTGCCTTGGAGGCCCGCTATGGCAGCGGTCGGTACGTGTATGCGGGCAACAGTCGAGCCGACCTGCCGGTGTGGCGCTCTGCCGGGCATGCCGTGGTGGTCAACGCGTCCCCCCGGCTCCTCGCCCGGGTTCGGACCCTGGCCACGGTCGAGGCGGTGTTCCCACCCCCACCCCCGTCCCCCGGCCCTGATCCCATGAGGTCATGATCCATGAGCCGGCGAGTCCGATACTCTCTTTGGATCACGGTCCACAAGTGGACGGGAATCGGCATCGGGGCGGTGGTGATTGTCTGGGTCATCAGCACGTTCGCGCTGCTCCTCGATTCCAAATCGTCCGCACCACCTCCCGCTGCCGAGCGGTTGTCCACCCTGGTGATCTCGCCGGCGGAGGCCATTCGGCGCTCGGCGCCCCCCGAGGATACCTCTGAGGTCACCAGCCTCTCCCTCCAGTCACTCGGTGACCGGAGCGTCTGGCGGGTGCAACGCCGGGGGCGGCCCGCGGTCCTGGTGGACGGGGCGACAGGCGATCCCGTCACCATCACGTCCGATCTGGCCGCAGTCGTCGCTCGCCACATGACATCTGAGGACGTCACCTCGGTGACATTCCAGGAGACGCATTCGGCCGACTATCCGGCGGGACGGATCCCCGTCTACCGCGTGGATCTGGCGGACGGCCGGTCCGCCTTCGTTGCCGCCGGTGACGGATCCGTGGTTGTTCGGCGCCGAGGATTCTGGTCCCGCACCCGGCTCGGCGACCTGCACACGTTCGACCCCATGCGCCTCCTGCCGCGGGGCAACGAGATCCGGGTGGGGTCGCTGCTCCTGACCGGAGCGATCTCCCTCCTGCTGTCGGTAACCGGATTTGTCCTCTGGTATCTGCGGCTCCGTCCGTTCCGACGCCGGAGGTCCATCCCATGACTTACCGGGCCTGGTTTCAGGTGCACCGCTGGATCAGCGTGGGTCTCGGTCTGCTACTCGTGTTCTGGCTGGCCAGCGGCCTGGTCATGGTCCTGCCGATGCCCGGCCTCTTCTACCGTGGGCCAGGAACCTCGGGTGTGACTCCGCCCTTCCACGACTATGCGATGGCCCCGGCGACCGCGGCCAATCGCGCCGGACACATCGCCGGCGAGCCCCCGGTGGGGATCGCCTGGGAGCGTGTGCGGGATGAAATGGTGTACGTGGTGCGCTTCGCGGGGCATCCTCCGGTGGTCCTGGACGCGGCCACCGGAGCACGGGTGCGGCTGACACCGGAGCTCGCCGAGGCCATCGCCCGTGATGTGCTGGGCCCGGAGGTACCGCTCCGACGGATCGACACCGTGACTCGCGAGCACACGGCCTACGCCTACGGCGAGCGGCCGGCCTGGCGGCTCCGGTTCCGCGATCGGAATGGTACAGTGGCCTATGTGAGTCAAGCCACGGGGGCGGTGCATTTCACCACCCGGGACAGCCGCTTCAAGACCTGGGCAGCCGAGTGGCATCTGGGTCGTCCCCTCGCCTATGATGGCGCGCCGGAGTTCTGGCGTCACTTTGCGGTCTGGAGCACCGGGCTCATCACCCTGGTGGGCCTCGTGGCGGGAGTCGTTCTGGTGCTCCCCCGACGCTGGTTGCGTGAGCGTGCTCGGACCTCGGACTGACCAGGGACCGATCATCTCTGCTCAATGTCCGCTCACGGAGGAGCAATCAACCACGCTCTCGGATCCTGCCCGTATGGAGACGCAGGGCATGGAACTTGCCCCTCGACACCATTTCACTCACCGACGAATCGCCATGGTTCCCCCGCTCGCCCAGCCGCATGTGTGCGTGGTCTGTCACGGACCACTCAACCCCCTCCGCCGGTATCGTTGCGACGGTGGACGGGGACGTACCCTGTTCGGTGGAGCCCATGTGAGCCGGTGTGCGGAATGTCTGCTGGTCCAGGTCACGACGCTGCCGAGTGCCGATCAACTCGAGGCCTATTACGCGCAGGCCTCTCGCTCGGGCGATCGTCATGGGGCCGAGGAGGCGAATCTTTCGACCTTTCCCCGCGACAACCTCTTCTTCCATCATCGCGGTCACGCGGTGGTGGACCTGGTGTCCTCCCACCTGCCGGTCCCCCTGGACCGCCCGCTCCGGGTGCTCGATGCGGGGGCCGGCTTCGGGCACACGCTGGCAGCCGTAGCCGAACGATACCCCACTGCCACGCGGGAGGCCCTGGAGATTTCCGGGGTCTGCATCGATCATCTGCGCGCCCACGGCGTGGAGGTGCATGCCCGGACCATCGAGGCGTGGGCCGACGACCGCACGACCGAGGGCGAGGAGGCCGGGTACGACCTCATCATCCTGTCGCACGTGCTGGAACATGTCCGTGACCCTCGCCGGGCCTTGACGCTCCTTGGATCCCGGCTCCGGGCCGGCGGGCTTCTCTTTGTCGAGGTTCCCCACATCCCCCTGGAGACCCTGGAGAAGTACCCCGACCATCCTTGGGCCCCGCGCTGGGACGAACCTCACCTCACGTTCTTTTCTCGCCCCGCCCTGACCTACCTCGTCCGCGTGACCGGATTCGACCCCGTGCACCTCGGAGCAGCAGGACCAGCCTATCGCCCCATTTCTGCGCTCCGGTACCGCACACCTCCCTTGCGCACCATCGCCCTGCGCGCCCTGCCGGCGCCCCTGGTTCGGTTTCTTCGGCGTCGGACGGTGATCCGCCCCCTCCAGACCTTCGCCGCGCGAGAGCCCTTCTCCCGCCAGGCCCCCGACGGCATCTGGTTGCGGGCCCTGCTGCGGCGCCCCTCGTGACCCGTCTCCCGGCGTCCCGAGGGTACACCCTCCCGATCGTGCTGGCGGGCGCCGGAGCTCTTCTTCCGCCCACGGCACTGGCCTCCTGGCTCCGCGGCGGCGAATCGCTCCCGTCAGCCACCGTGGTCCTGGGCCTGTGGCTCTTCAAGGGACTCCTGATTCTGCACGGGGTGGCGGCGCTCGTCCTTCCCCGCCTGCTGCCTCACCCGTCGGCTCGGGAAGAGGCCGAGGGGACCGTGCCATGGCGCTGGCTGCTTGCCCTGGTTCTCGGGGGTGTCGCGCTGCGCCTTCCGGGGCTCGGAGCCGGCCTCTGGTATGACGAGATCCAGACCCTGGTGCAATATGTCCGCCAGCCGATGGGAATGCTGGTCACCACGTTCGACAGCACCAACCAGCACCTCCTCTATTCGGTTCTGGCCCGGGTCTTTGTCCTGGTCGGGGGAGAATCCGCGACCACCCTCCGGCTGCCGGCCGTGCTCCTCGGTGCGGCGAGCCTGGCGGCCCTCGTGGTATGGGGCCGGCGATGGCTCCCCCCGCGCGAGGGGTGGCTCGCGGCGATTCTCCTTCTCGTGTCCTACCACCACATCTGGTTTTCCCAGAATGCCCGTGGCTATACCGGGCTGCTGCTCGGCACACTCGCCGGGACGAGCGTGTTTCTCGACCTCCTGCGCCGGCCGGGGACCCACCGACAGGTGTGGACCTACGCCGTCATCATGGCCCTGACTGTCCTGACCCATGTCACGGCCCTGGTTGTGGTGGCCGGACATGCCGCCGTGTGGCTCTGGCAGATCCGGGCACTCGAGCGAGGGCCTCACCGGTGGGGCCCCCTCGCGGCCTTGGCGCTCTCCGGAAGCCTGGCCCTGCTCTTCTACGGCCCGGTGCTTCCGCAGTTTGTCGCGACGCTCACCACGCCGAATCCCGATCCGGTCGCGCCGCAGTGGAAAGAGGCCGGCTGGTTCGTGCGTGAGGCGATCGGGACACTGGTGCGGGGCGTTCCGGCGGGAGCCCTGGTGGTGCCGGTCGGACTGGGCATCGGCGTCGCCGGCGTGGTGAGTTCCTGGCGACACGACCGGGTGGCCACCGCTCTCATGCTCCTGCCGATGATGGGAATGGCGGCCCTCCTCACCGTGGCGGGGCACAACCTCTGGCCTCGATTCTTTTTCTTCGGGGCGGGGTTCGCCGTGCTCCTGGGGGTCCGAGGAACCTTCGCAACCCTCGCAGCGCTTCTTCCCGGGGCGGGCCCCCGGCTGGGTCAGACCCTCCTGGTCGGAGCGGCCCTGGCGAGCACGACCCTGCTGCCCCGGGCCTGGGCTCCGAAACAGGATTATGTCAGGGCCGCCGCCTGGATCGCCGAGAATCGCGCGGCGGGCGACGTCGTGGCCGTGACCGACATGACCTGGCTTCCCCTGACCCAATGGCTCGGTCGCGAATGGCCCCGCGTGGACGAGGCCAACGCCCTCCGGATCCTGGAGCCCGATTCGGCCGCCACCTGGGTGCTCACCGCCTTCCCGATCCGGCTCGCCGCAGTGGCCCCCTCTCTGGAGGCCTATCTTGCAGAGCGCTATACCGCCGCGACGGTGATTCCCGGAACGGTCGGGGGTGGTGCGATCACCATTCATGTCCTTCGTCCTCCCGCTCGTGAGCCAGCCCATGATTGAAGCCCTGGTGGAAACCCTCGCGCCGCGGCCCGCACCCACGGCGGTGTCGGTCGTGGTCCCCGCCTACAACGAGGCGGCTCACATCGCCGCGGAGATGCGGACGCTGGCCACAGCGATGGAGAAGACGGGGTGGGAATGGGAGATCCTCGTCGTCGATGACGGATCCACCGATGGGACCGCCCAGGCGGCGGCGGCGGCTGGAGTACGGGTCCTGCGGAGAGAACAGAACCGGGGGTACGGCGCCGCCCTCAAGGCCGGAGTGCGCGCGGCGGCGCATCCCTGGATCCTCATCACCGACGCGGATGGGACCTATCCGGTCGAGGCGATTCCGGCGCTCCTCGCCGCGGCGGACACGAGCGACATGGTGGTGGGCGCCCGGACCGGAACCACGGTCCGGATCCCTCTGGTTCGGCGACCGGCCAAGGCCTTTCTCCGGTGGCTCGCGAGTTATCTCGCCGGACGCCCCCTCCCCGACATCAATTCGGGGATGCGGCTGATGCACCGCGCACTCATCGAGCGCTATGTCCACCTCCTTCCGGACGGCTTCTCGTTCACGACGACCATCACCCTGTCGGCGGCCTGCAACCACCATCCGGTCACCTGGCACCCGATCGATTACCGGGCCCGGCTCGGCTCGAGCAAGATCCGGCCCCGCCATGCCTTCGACTTCACCCTGCTGATTCTCCGGGTCATCGTCGTGTTCAATCCGCTCCGGGTTTTTCTGCCCCTCGGGGCGCTCCTGGCGGTGGGAGGCGTGGCGAAGTTCGCCTACGACATCACGCGGGGCAATCTCTCCGAAAGCGCGGTTCTGGGAATCCTCGGGGCCCTGATCGTCTGGGCCATCGGGCTGCTGGCCGATCAGAGCGCGCGGGCGATGATGCGTCCATGAAGCTCTGGGCGCGCGTTGTCGTCAGTGTCACCCTGCTCGGGGTGATCCTGTGGCTCCTTCCCTGGCCGATGGTCCTGAACGCCGTGGCGCGTCTGTCGCCGTGGCACTGGGGCGGAGTGGTGCTCGGCTTCCTCGCGGGCCATGCCGCCGGCGTGTTCAAGTGGCGGGCCTTCGTGCAGGCGGGACGGGTGACGTTCGCGATTCGTGACGCCGTGCGCTGCTACACCGCCGGACTGTTCGCCAACCTCTGCCTCCCGAGCATCGTCGGGGGAGATCTGCTGCGCCTGGTCATGGCGGGCCGCGCCACGGGGCGCCCGGAGGCGGCGGTTCTGGGCGGCGTGATGGACCGGCTGACCGACACGACCGCGTTGGCCCTGCTAGCCGGAGCGGGAGCCGCGATGGCCGGGTCGACCCATGGGAGCGCCCTGGTGCGCACCGTCAGTCTCGCCCTTCTCGTTGGACTGGGTGGTGGTGTCCTGGTGATCGCGATCGCGGGGTCCCGACCCCTGGCCCGCTGGCCCGCGCGCCTCCGACGCCCGGTGGGAAGGGCCCTGGTGGGAGTGCGGCACCTGCGGCGGCACCCCGGTCTCGCCCTGCGGGGGCTGGTGCTTTCCCTGCTCATCCAGAGCGGCTTCGTGATGCTCAACGCGGGGCTGGGCCGGGCGATCGGCATCGAGGTGGCACTGGGCGCCTGGTTCCTGGCCTGGCCGCTCGCCAAGGTCGTGAGTCTGCTGCCCATCAGCCTGGGCGGCCTGGCGGTCCGGGAGGCGAGCATGGCCGGGTTCCTGGCGCCCTTCGGCGTTCCGCTGGCCCTCGGAGTCACCGTGTCGCTCCTCTGGCAGACTGTCCTGATCGTGGGTGGCCTTCTGGGAGGCGGAATCTGGCTTCTTCTCTCACGCGGTGTGGCACCTCCGCTCCGCCCCGGACGCACACCGGCGGGTGAGGTGCTCACGACGGGACGCTCCCATGGATAAACCGCGCGTGATCATTCTCGGCGCGGGTCCCGCCGGACTCGGGGCCGCCTGGCGGCTGCGGCAGGAGGGGAAGGCGCGGGTCGCTGTCCTGGAGCAGGGCGCTGGCGTCGGGGGAAATGCGGGGAGCTTTCGCTGGAATGACCATTGGCTCGACCACGGGAGCCACCGTCTCCATCCGGCCACTGCTCCCCGGATTCTCGCCGACATCCGGTCGCTGCTCGGACCCGATCTCCTCACCCGCCCGCGCCACGGACGGATCCGGCTCCGAGGAAAGTGGGTTCACTTTCCGCTCCACCCGATGGATCTCCTCCTCCGCCTCGACAAGGGCTTTGCGGCCGGGGTCCTGCGGGACCGACTGCGCCCCACCCGGCCCCGGGGATCTGGAGAAGAGAGTTTTGCCTCGGTGCTCCGGGCCAGTCTCGGCCCCACCATCTGCGATTCGTTCTACTTCCCCTATGCCCGGAAGATCTGGGGCGCCGATCCCGAGGCGCTCTCCGCGATCCAGGCCCGGCGGCGGGTCGCGGCCGGCAGTTTCGCCAAGTTGCTGCGCAAGGTTCTCAACGCGGTACCCGGCTTCCGGCCCCCTCTGGCGGGGACCTTCTTCTATCCCGCCCGCGGGTTCGGCCAGGTGTCCGAGGCCTATGCCGAGGCGGCCGTGCGCAGCGGAGCCGAGTTGCACCTGGGATGCCGGGTGACGGGCCTCGAGGTTCCCCCGTCCGAGGGGGATCCGTGGAGGGTGCATGCGGAGCAGGGGTCGGAGCCGACCGTGTTCGAGGGAGACCATGTCTGGTCCACGCTGCCGATCCCTCTCCTGGCCCGGATGATCGGGGCCCAGGGCGGGCAGGTCCCGGACGCGGTTCAGGCGGCGGCGGACCGGATCCGGTATCGGTCGATGGTGCTGGTCTACCTCGAGCTGGACCAGGATCGGTTCACCGAGTTCGACGCCCACTACTTTCCCGACGCCTCGGTCCGGATCACCCGACTGTCCGAAACCAAGAACTATGCGGCCCGGACCGAGCCCGCAGGCCGGACGGTCCTCTGCGCGGAACTCCCCACCGGGCCCGACGAGGCGGCCTGGTCGCTCTCCGACGGCGACCTCGCGGCACTCGTGGCGGACGATCTGACCCGGAGCGGCATCCCCCTCTCGCGTCCTCCCGTGGCCGTGACCGTGCGGCGTCTCCGCCAGGCCTATCCGATCTATGACCAGGGATATGAGATTCCGTTTGGCGTGCTGGACCAGTGGGTTGGCACCCTTCCCCGGTTTCTCACCTACGGACGACAGGGGCTCTTTGCGCATGACAACACCCACCACGCCCTCGCCATGGCCTATGCCGCCGCGGAGTGTTTCGGGCCCTCCGGCATCGACCGGGACCGGTGGGATACCTTTCGACAGGAGTTCGCGACCCATGTCGTGGAAGACTGACCGGAGCCCCCGGGAGGCGGAATGACATCCGACCGGTTGCCACCGCACTGGAGGATCCGCCTCTTCCTGACCTGCTGGGTGATCTATGTGGCCCACTTCGCCACGGATGTGGCCCGCGAACACTACCTGGTCATGAGCATGGTGGAAAACCGGACCTTCGCGCTCGATCCGTACTTTGGGTTGCACGTGGACATCTTCCAGAACCCCCCCGAGGCGAAGGTTCAGGGAGCGCACCACGGGGCCAATCCCGGCATCTCGATGATCGCCGCCCTTCCCTACGCGGCCCTGCGCCCGCTGGTGGATGTCGTGGTGGCACGCGAACTGGCCAGTCGCCCTCCGGCGGATACCGTGATCTATCGGGACAACCGTCCCCGCCGGGTGGCCTTCTACGGGGAAATCCGGGAGCGCGGGCTGGACATCCGGTTCGGGCTCGTCTCGGCGATCACGCAGGTGTTCACCATGGCCCCGCTGACCGCCGCAATGGTGGTGGCCATGGCCGATCTCCTCCTGATTCTCGGAGTCACCGCTCCCCTGGTCCTCGCCGGCGCCCTCCTCTTCGCCTTTGGCACTCCGGTCTTTTTCCGGGCGGCCTACCTGAACCAGAACCTGGCCATCGCCGTTCTCGCCTTCGGGGCATTCCTGCTGTTGTGGAATCCGGGCCGCCGGGTCCGATGGGGACCGACCGGCCGAGTGGTGGTGGCCGGGTTTCTCGGCGGGCTCTGCCTGCTCAACGACTACAGCGGCGGGCTCGCCCTGGCACTGCTGGGTGTCTATGCCTGCTGGACCCGCTTCACCACCGCATCGTTCCCTGCGGCGATCCGGACCGGCCTCTGGTACACCCTGGGCGCCCTCGGACCGATCCTGGCGCTCTGGTACTACCAATGGGCGAGCTTCGGCCATCCCTTCCTCCCGCCCCAACACTGGATGGCACCGGTGGAATGGATCGAGGTGGGATACCAGGGGGTCGGTGGATTCGTGCCTGACCTGTTCTTCCAGCTCCTGATCGACCCGCGATTCGGCCTTTTCGTGGTCGCCCCCGCTCTGGTCCTGGCCCTGGCCGCTCCCTTCCTGCGGCGGTTTCCGATGCCCCGGACCGAGCTGCTGTTCTGTCTCTCGATGGCGCTGGTCTTCGTGCTCTTCTTCAGCACCGTCCAGTACACGCGCCTCCAATGGGTCACCGGATTCCGGTACCTCGCCCCCATCGTCCCCTTCCTCTTTCTCCCCGCCTTCCTGGTCGGGATGCGCCTGCCGCGCGTCATCGCCCTGGCCCTGGGACTTGGCTCCCTGGGTCTGACCTGGGCGCTGGCCATGGTGAGGGATCAGGGGACGGTGTTCCGGAACCTTCTGCGTCTGATCGTGGAGGGGTTCCAACTCCCCTGGCTCACCACACTCGGAAAGCTCGCGGCGCAATATTCCCCTTGGTTGGAGGGACGCCCCTCCCCGTGGCCGGCTTTCGCCCTCACCGCCGTCGTGGTGGCCGCGATCTGGATGATCCGATCCCCATGGACCCCGGTGACTTGCGACCCGGCTGGTACCGAAATTGCCACCCCACCCCGGCAGGAGTAGGCACCTCAGATCCGGGAGGATCGGAGGCATCCGCAGGAGTGGCTGTTCGACCTCGCCGGGGCAGCTGCCTTCACCCCGCTTCCATTAACTGTTGCGTTTATGCAACTGTTGCGTCAACACAACACCACAGGACACAACACAGGAGCTTCATGGATTCCTCGGGCCCCCGCAGCGAGACTGGAGCCTCTGGCCTCAGAATGGACCTGGTGATCCCGGTCCTCAACGAGGCCCATGTTCTCGAACAGAGTGTGTCCACCGTCCGGGTGTTCCTGGCCGCGAACCTGCCCGGCACCCACCGGGTGGTCATCGTGGACAATGGATCGACCGATGGTACCGATCGCGTGGGTCGGCGGATGGCCGAGACGTACCCTGACGTGCGTTTCCTGCAACTGCCGCAGCGGGGCCGGGGCCGGGCGCTGCGCCACGCCTGGACCACGAGCGATGCCGACGTCATGTGCTACACCGACGTGGACCTCTCCACCGAACTGGCAGCCCTCCCCCTGATGATTCATGCCATCGTGCATGAGGGGTACCATGTGGCCACCGGGAGCCGGCTCCTGCCGGCGTCCCGCACGACCCGGTCCCCGAAACGTGAGTTCATTTCCCGGGCCTACAACCTCTTCGTCAAGGCGGTCCTCTGGACCTCGTTCAGCGATGCCCAGTGCGGGTTCAAGGCGGTGAGCCGCCGGGCGGTGGCGGAGATCATTCCCGAGGTGAAGGATCAGTCCTGGTTCTTCGACACCGAGCTTCTGGTTCTCGCCGAGAAATGGGGCTACGGCGTGAAGGACGTTCCCGTGCGGTGGACGGAGGACGACGACAGCCGGGTGAAGATTCTTCGCACCGCCTGGGACGACATCAAGGGAGTGTGCCGAGTGCGGTGGCGCCTCTGGCGCGAGGGCGTAACTGCCGGCGCTCCCGCAGCCTCCCGCCGGGCCACCCTCTGACCCGCCACCCCCGGACGGATCCCTGGCCCGACCACACCCATGCGTGACCTGGCGGGTCCTGACGAGCTTCTGACCCGGGAGTGCGTGCATTTCTGTCGCTACCTGGTCGACCGGGCCCCGGACGAGGCGATCCTCCGGACCTGGCGGCGGGTCCAGGCTCATCTGCCCGCGCATCCCTCCGACCGCAACCTCTCCGACCAGTGGCTCCTCCGACTCGGGCGGCGTGGCGGAATGGGGCTCCGCCTGGCGGATGCCTGGTCCCGGCTCTTCTGTCCCGCAACGCTGTTGCGACGCAAGCTGATCCTCGCCGCGGCGGTGCTGGAATCGAGCCGCGGCACCGCTCCCCTGGTTCAGGCCGGCCCCGTGACGCCGGGATGGCGGGCCCTCCCGGGAATCGGGATGGCCGGACTCTCGCTCGCGGGATGGACGGTTCTGGCCGTTCTGCTCCTCGGTCCGGTGCATCTCCTCCGCATCCGGGGCCGGAGGACGGTGGATCGTGGCTGACCTGCTGGTGGTGGGATCGGGGGCGTCCGGAGTCCACTTTGCTCTCACGGCGCTGCAGCGGGGTCACCGTGTCACCATGCTGGATGTGGGCCATCCCCGCCCCGACATTCCAGCTCCCGACATCGCGTTCCCCGACCTCCCCGAGGCCCTCGACGATCCGGCGGCCTGGTTTCTCGGTCCGGGAGGGGAACAGGTGGTCTATCCCGGTGACGCATCCTCCTACTACGGGCATCCCCCGAGCAAGGCCTACGTGTTCCGGCCGGTCCCGGGCACGCCCACCCGGTCTGACGCGATGGTACCTCTCTTCACCTTTGCGCGGGGGGGCTTCGCGGAGGCGTGGACGGCCGGATGCTACGCCTTCAGTCCGACCGACCTCACCGGCATGCCCGTCACCTCGGAGGACCTGCGACCCCACTACCAGGAGGTGGCCAGGCGGATCGGGATCGGCGGCGTGGAGGATGACCTCGCTCCGTTCATCCCCCTGGACGCGGAATACCTCCCTCCCCTTCCCTTCGATCCTCACTCGGCGCACCTGATGGCCCGGTACGCCCGCCGCCGTGCGATCCTGCACCGACGGCACCGATTCTTTCTCGGGCGATCCCGGGTTGCCACACTCACGGCGGACCGGGACGACCGCCGGGCGTGCTCGCAGCTCGGCCGGTGCCTCTGGGGGTGCCCCTCCCGCTCGATCTACACCCCGTCGCAGACCCTCGAGCGGTGCGAAACCTTCCCGGGGTTTCGCTATCGCCCCGGACTCCTCGTGCGGCGTTTCGAGTACGACGGGGACGGACGCATCGGACAGGTCGTGGCTCAGCCGGTGGACGGGGGCCCGCTCCTCGCCGTCGCCGCCGACGCCGTCATCCTGGCGGCCGGGGCGCTGGGTTCCTCCCGCATCGTGCTGGAATCCGTCGCCCACCGGACCGGCACCGCACCCCGCCTCGAGGGCCTCATGGACAACCGGCAGATCCACATGCCCTTTGTGACCCCCGGGATGCTCGGTACGGCGCCGATGCTGGCCGCCTATCAGTTTCACCACCTGGCCTTTGCGGTGAGCCGGAACCCGGCAACCGACCACGTGCATGGCCAGATCACCACCCTGAAGGCCGCGTCCGTGCATCCGATCCTGGCCGGGATCCCGGGCGACCTTCGATCGGCTCTCCATCTCTTCCAGGGCGTTCGCTCGAGTCTCGGCATCGCGAACGTCAACCTGCACGATACCCGCCGGAGCACCAGTTACCTCACACTTGATTCCACCGGTGACGGCGCCCCCTGCCTCGTGGTGCACTACGACCCCGCTCCCGAGGAACCGGCCCGCATGGCGGCGGCCACGCGCGACGTGCGGAGAGCCCTCCGACGGATCGGATCGTGGGTGCTTCCGGGCCTGGTGCGCGTCCTCCCGATGGGGGCCAGCGTCCACTACGCGGGCACATTGCCGATGACCCTCGATCCCACGCCGCTCGCGGTCGATCGGTCCTGCCGGAGCTGGGACTTTCCCAACCTGCACGTGGTGGACGGCGCCGTCCTGCCCCGCCTCCCCGCCAAGAACCTGACATTCACGCTCATGGCCAACGCGGTCCGGGTGGCAACCACGGCGTTCTGAGGGGCAAGGTCCCGTAGAGGGGGTCGACCCGTGGGCCGCCGTGGCGCCACGCGACGCGGGAGCGATGGGATCACGCGGAGATCCTCAGCAACCTCCGCGACCTCTGTGGTGATCCCCACCTCACCCCGATTGAACCACAGAGAACACGGAGGACGCAGAGGGTTGACGGCATCCACGAGGCGTTCCCAGTCTCGGTCCCCGGGCATCGGCAGGATGGGGGCCCTTCCACCCCCCAAAAACAAAATCCGGATCTCGACGCGCGAGGCGTGGAGCCGCGGGAATCATGCGGAGACCCTCTGTGTCCTCCGCGTCCTCTGCGGTGATTCCTTCCCACTTTCCCGATCCCGGACCCCCGGGCCTCGGCAGGATGGCGTGCCCTTCCCCCCCCCGGATTGAACCACAGAGGGCGCGGAGGACGCAGAGGGTTTTCGGTACCCACGACAGGCTCCCGATCTCGCGTGGCGGGCATCGGCAGGATGGGGGCCCTTCCACCCCCCAAAAACAGAATCCGGATCTCGGCGCGCAAGGCGTGGAGCCGCGGGAATCATGCGGAGACCCTCTGCGTCCTCCGCGGCCTCTGCGGTGATTCCTTCCCACTTTCCCGATCCCGGACCCCCGGGCCTCGGCAGGATGGGGGCCCTTCCACCCCCCAAAAACAGAATCCGGATCTCGACGCGCAAGGCGTGGAGCCGCGGGAATCATGCGGAGACCCTCTGCGTCCTCCGCGTTCTCTGCGGTGATTCCTTCCCACTTTCCCGATCCCGGACCCCCGGGCCTCGGCAGGATGGCGTGCCCTTCCCCCCCCCCCGGATTGAACCACAGAGGGCGCGGAGGACGCAGAGGGTTTTCGGTACCCACGACAGGATCCCGATCTCGCGTGGCGGGCATCGGCAGGATGGGGGCCCTTCCACCCCCAACAAACAAAATCCGGATCTCGGCGCGCAAGGCGTGGAGCCACGGACATCACACGGAGACCCTCCGTGTCCTCCGAGACCTCTGTGGTGATCCCTACCTCACCCCGATTGCACCACAGAGGACGCGGAGGACGCAGAGGGGTGACGGCATCCGCGACACGCTCCTCGTCTCGGATCGGCGGGCATCGGCAGAATGGGGGCCCCTCCACCCCACAACGAGGCCCTATCTCGGCGCGCGAAGCGATGAGCGACTCCCTACTCCCTACTCCCTACTCCCTGCTCCCTACTCCCTGCTTTCCGGCGTCCGATCACGACACCGATTCCGATGGATCCGAAGATCAGCAGGCCCAGGGCGGCGAGACGAGCTGGACTATTGATCGCCTCCCAGAGGCGCTGGAGCCGAGGAGGGGGCGGGGGTCGGAATTCGTGCACCTGGCGGTAGTGTTGCGGGGTGAAGTGCCCCGATGACACCTCGCCGGTCGTTTCGACGCCCACCGTGAATCTCGGCCCTTCCACCTGGACCCGAAGGAAGGCGTCGAACTGGGCGGCGAGGGTCCGGCTCGACTCCCGGTCCCGCAGGATATCGAGGCTCGGATCCCCTCCAATCGACACCTGGTAATAGGCGACACCGTCCCGCTCCAGATGGGAGAACTTGAGGGGGCCATGGTCTCCGGAAAAGACCGCACGCACCCCGGCCTCGCGCAGCAGCGGATGGATCTCACGCCACCACGGTGCGTCGTCACCCTGCCACCAGAGGAGGTGATGGAGGACGACCACGGTGTGGGGCGGCGCATCCGGGCGGGCCAGCTCCTCGCGAAGCCACCGCACCTGAGCCGAGTCGAGATCCACGCCGCGGATGTTCCGGGCGAGGGCGGTATCACCATCCTTCGGAATCCACACGCTGCTGAGCAGCAGGAACCGCACGTTCCGCATCGTGAAAGAGCGGGGGAGTTCGCCGAACCGCTCCCGGTAGACGTCCCGTGTCACCAGATCGTTGATCTCGTGGTTCCCGGGCACCTGGATGCGGGGCACTCCCACGGTGGCGAGAGCGCTGTCGAGGTCAGCCCACTCCCTTTCCACCGCGGCCCGCCGTCGTGGCGCCTGACCCATGTCTCCCCAGATCTGATCACCCGCCAGGACCACGAGATCGGGTTGGAGGGCACGGACTTCGGCGAGCAGTTCCCCCAGGCGGGGGTGGAGCGCGTTGTCCCAGCCGCGGATGTGACCCAGAACCACAAAGGACCAGGGATCGGAGTTCTGAGCACCCAGGGGAGCCGCCGCGAGCATCGCGAGGAGGGCAGACAGCAGGTGCCGGGGAGGGTGGGTCATGGAGACTCCGGTCGAGGGGGCGGGGGCCGCTTCACGAGAAGGAGACGATGCAGCAGCAGGTGCCCGCGTTTGAGGTCGGTGAGCCCGGTCGAGGTCTGGACCCGCTCGATGCGGTCATCGGGGATCGCATCGAGCCGAAGGGTGCGCCAGGTTCCCGGGGGCACCGGGACCACCACCTGTTCGTACTGGGACCGACCCGGGTGGTGGGACACCACCACCGGTTCCCCGTCGCCGGAGAGGGTCACCACCACACGCTGAAGGTCGCGGCCGCCGAGATCGAGGAGGAGAAGGTGTTCCTCGGTGAGGGTCCAGTCGACGTCCCGCTCCATGGCCCCCGCGCGCTGGCTCACCAGATCGAGCAGGTCGGTGCGACGGGCCAGGCGCTCACCCTGCACCAGCCGCCATCGTTCGAGAGGGGCAAAGGACGCGGTGAAGGTCTCCTCCTCGACCGCGGGCACAGGCGGGACGGGACGCCAGTCCGGATTCCCTTCCCGCGAGACCAGCTCCGCGCCTGCGGTCAGGGCCAGGGCCCGGTCCACCTCGGAGCGGTGGAGGCCCCCGAGAGCGAGCACCGACTCCACGGCGAAGGTGTCCAGGGGACCCGGCAGAATCACACCGGAAACGGAGTCGAGTGAGAACGGAAGCGATCCCGCGATCTCGACTCCGAGGACCCGGGGCCATCCGCCGCTCCCGTAACGCCAGTTTTTCCTTTGAAGCACCAGTCCGGAGGCATTCCCGAGAATCCGGTTCCAGAGCAGCAGGGGCGTGGAGCGGTCCTTCACCTCGATGCCGCGGAAACCGCTCTCGATCGTGTTGGCCACCACCACCGGGGCGCTGGCCTCCCCGATCGAGATCCCCTTGTCTCCCGACCCCCGGAACGTGTTCCCGGCGATCAGGGGGGAGGAGCCCATCAGGTCGATGGCATCGCCTCCGCTCCCGAGAAATCGGGAGTCCACGATGGCCCCGGTGGCCATGTCGTAATCGATCGCATCCGAGTTCGCGTTCACCAGCTCGCTCCGGACCACCCGGGCCTCGCCCATCAGCACATGGAGGAGGTCATCCGACCGGACATTGTCGGCGAACCGGCTGTCCTCGAAGACCACATCCCGGGCCGCGTGGACATTGACCGCCCCGATGTACTCCACACCGTCCACCAACGCACCGCCGCCGCCTGCCACCTCCACGAAGCGGAACCGGCTCCCGCTCGCCTCCGGTCCCTGCAGGGCAATCGTACCCCACGGTCTCGCCGGATCGAGACGGAGCACCCGGATGGGCCGGTCCGCCGTTCCGTTGGCCAGAATCGGGGCCCGGCTCACGAGGGAGATGTCGGGCCCAAGCCGGATCGTGGTTCCGGGCTCGATCCGGAGGGTGTCGCCGGGGGGGAGCCGCAGGGTTTCGGTGAGCCGGACATCCCCCGACCAGCGCCGGGGAGTGGAGGTCGGAACCGGAAACTCCCAGGGGCTGAAGGAGGTCCCCGGTTCGATGGAGGACCCCCTGGTCCATTCCCGGGGCGCCACCGGGGCGCGGGTGATCCGATTCTCCAGCACCGGGGTGAGGCGCCGCGCACCGGCTCCCTCGACAAAGATCCGATAGTGGACCCGGCCCGCGGCGATCCCCCGTTCCGGGGTGCTCCACCCCGGGAGGAGAGCCACCGGTGTATGCGGCGTGAAACGCCACTCCGCGCCGTCCCGCTCCCACTGTCCGGCGACTCGCCGGTCCGATCGATCGAGCACTCCATTGCGATCGGTGTCCAGGACCACGTCTCCCGGCCGGGCGCCGGCGGCGAGGCGAAGGGACACGAGGTCCGCCCCGGTCATCCCCCGGCTCTCGACATCGAGCAGGGCCAGCGACTCGGCGGATCCGCCGGCCACCGCCATGTGCACGTCCCCGATCCACCGATCGAGAACCGCGAGGTTGTGGTGCAGCAGGGCGCGGGAGGAGTCCACCGAACCGACCGGCGGGATCACCCCGGCCCGCAGAGTCTCGAAGCGGAGGTAGGAGTGGAAGCGCGCCGTCACCCCGTCGAGAATCGAGTCGGCGTGACTCGCCAGCCCCGCCTGCATCGCGTCATGGGTCCGGCGCATCGCGGCGTCCACCAGGAACGGATCGCGCAGGGCCTGCCGCCAGAACTCGTTCATGCCGATGCTCGGCCGTTCCAGGTCGAGGAGCCGGAGGTCCCACGGAAGGGGGGAGAGCAGGTTGTCGGTGGGGTCCTGGTACCAGAACTGGTTGTGGACATCATCCATGTGATAGGGGTCGCCCACCACGAGCAGGGCCGCCAGGAGCGCGCCGAGGTGGGCGGTGTCCACGACGGCCATGAGGTCCCGATGCCGGTCCACCGTGGTGCCCCGGAGGCTCGCCAACAGGTCGAGGATCCGGGTGGGTGGGGGACCCGAGGGGCGGTCGTTCATCGCGACCCGATCCCAGATATACGGATTCCGGAAGAGACTGCGGGGGAGCCCTTTGAAATACTCGCTCCGTTCCGCCGCATCGCCGCGGTAGATGTTGCCGGGCATCCGTCCCTGGAGGCGGAGCATCGACTCGTCGGCGATCTCGATCATCCGGTACAACCCGGCGAAGCGCTGGTTCACGAAGACCGGCACGAGCTCCTGGCGCGACCCGGGAAGTCCGAAGGTCTGGGCCACCTGCGCCGCCAGATATTGGGGCACCACGTCCTTCACCGAGAATCCCAGGGTGCGGTATCCGCGCTGGAGGGCGTCCCGGGGGGTCCGCAACGTGAAACTGATCTTGGGGCTCAGCCAGTGGATGCTGTTGTCACCCCGTTTGCGCAACCGGACCGGATCGAGCCGTCCCTGATGCACCACCGTGGCGTCGGTCCAGGTGTCGAATCCTTCCTGCGGGTCGCCGGCGAGGGCGCGCCACTCGGCGTCGGGGAGAACGAGATTGAGCACCGAGGGGTCGTCCTCGTTCGCCTCGAGGTCGCGATCGATGCGCACCAGCGACAGGGTGTTCCTCATGACGGAGGTCCGGCCATGGAACTCTCCCGACAGGCTGAGGGAACGGGACCAGAAATCGTCGAAGTTCTGGGCCGTCGCATAGGACGCCACGGATTGCAGCAGAAGATAGGCCCCGGTCGTGACGGGAAGTGCGGACACGAGCACCACGTCGATGAGCCGGAGCCGCCGCCACCACGGCGCCCGGCTCCCGGGGAGCCCATGGCGAGGGAACCGGCTCACCCGGGCACCTCGATGCGGTCGGCCACCGTCTGGTCCGGTACCACTACCACGCGGGCCGCGGATCGATGCGGGCCGTCGGGGTCGAGCCGGTTGCGGTAACTCGTCTCCACCATCCGCCAGGTCTCCTCGTCCACTGGCCGCCGGATCCGAACCTGGAAGCGGAGGCGGACCCCCTCCGACGATCCGGCCGGGAGCCCCACCTCCACCTCGGTTCCGGGAATGCCCGGCCCGGCGATCACGGAATCCGTCGCGGACCCGCGTGTCGTCACCGGTCCGAGGACACCGGCCTGGAGCGGGAGGTCGAGCCGCACCTCCCGAATCTCGAGGGGAAACCCGGCCGTACCCAGACGAACCGCGGGGGAATCGGAGAATCGCCCGGTGAGGGCCACCTCATGCCAGGCCCCATCCACCGGCACCACCGACCAGGTGGTACTCGTCCCGACATGCACGGAAAGGGCGAGAAACTGTTGTGCCTCAAGGAAGGATTCCCACCGGGTGATCACCTCGGCGAAGGCACCGCGATCGAAATCATGGCGGAGCACCCCACGCAACGAGGGGAGATGGGTCGGGTGAATCTCCAGCACCCGGGCAAAGGCATCTCTCGCCTCCACCGGAATGGTCCAGGTCCCCTCGAGGCGCTCCCACGCCGCACCGAGCTCGTAGCTGTTGCGATAGTTCCGGGGGTCGTACGCCTGCGCGGCCTGATAGGCCAGGAGGGCCCGGTTGGAGCGTCCCTGGGCCTCATAGGTGCGGGCCAGCGTGTGGAGGAGTCGCTCGCGTTCAGTGTCCCGCCGTCCGCGCGCCGTGCGGGCCGGGAAGCGGCGATCCAGGTCGAGGAGATGCGCCTCGGCCTCGTCGAGCCGGCCCTCGGCCAGCAGGCGCTCCCCCGTGTCGACCGCATCGACCCACGCCGCTTCCCGGTCCCGCAGCAGGCGCTCGACCCGCCAGAAGGCCCGGTCGCGGAGGGGCGGAAGCACCAGGAGGGCAAGTCCGAGAGCCAGGAGCGCCACCCACGCCGTGAGGAAGCGGCGTTCGTGCCGGTAGTAGAAGGTCCGTACCGGGGAGGACTCGCCGGGATGGTTCATCACACGTTGATGTTTTCCTGGCCGAGGAGAATGGCCACCTTGTGATTCCTCACCAGCGGCCGGAGATCGTCGAGGAGCGTGGCCTCCGTGACCCGGGGCCGCAGCTCCACCGAGTAGACGAGTTCCACCACGTTGCCCTCACCCAGGGTCTCCACGCTCAACAGGGAGGCCTCGCGCAGGTGGCGGTGGAACACCTCGGTGAAGACGGTGTGATAGTCGAGGTCGGAGGGGAGGTGCACCTTGAGAAGGGCCTCGCGACTCGTCGCCGCCCCGATCTCGAACCGGCTCAGGGTGTAGATCATCCCCCCCATCGACAGGGCAAAGATGACGGCGGTGAGGTAGAACCCGGTTCCGGTGGCCATCCCGACGGCCATGGCCACGAAGATGAAGGCCACATCCCGGCTGTCCTTGACCGCATTGCGGAAGCGGATGATCGAGAGGGCCCCGACCAGGGTGAACGCGCGGGCGATGTTGCTTCCGATCACCAGCATGATGAGGGAGATGGTGACCCCCATGATGATCATGGCGTGCACGAACGAGACCGAATAGGAGAGCCCGCGATGGGAGATCCGGTACACGTACGCCAGGAGCAGGTTGAGCACGAAGCTCAGCCCGAGGGCCACCACGGTTTCCCAGACGCCAAATCCCCCGACCTGCGAGGCACCCGACGTCAACTGCCTGATGAATTCGTCCACCACGCCTCCTGACAGGAGTTCAGGTGAGTGCCCCGCCGTACACGGCTCGATCCACGGCGGAGCAGTACTTGGACATGCGCACCATCGGCAACCCGAGCCGGGCGATCGACTTGGTGAGCCAGAGCGGCGCCCCTCCGGTGAACTTCACCTCCATGACCGCGGTGCGGGGATCGAGCACCGCGGCCCCGGTGTCGAAGGGGGTGACCAGATCGAACCCCGTCGTCCGGTACTGGATGCGGGTGTCGAAGTTGACCCGAAGAGTCGGCTCGTAGCGGCCCATGAACGCTCTCCTCCGATACCGGATCGCGCACCGGGGTGCGAGGTTGTGGCGCCGAAAGAGAGTCCAGGCCTCCCGCATGACCGGATCGGACAGGTCGTCATCGGAGTCCGTCGCGAAACATTTCCGGGCCTCCGCCACCGACATCCGCCGCCGTCTTTTCTGCTGGGTCCGGTCCACCCGCTGCTTGATCTCCAGGACGAGCTCCTCGCTTCCCACGTAGCGCCGGAGACGCACCTTGCGCCGGACCATGAGTCCCTCGACCTTTTCCCAGAAGAGGGAATAATCGGGGGAATCCCAGTAGACACTGTAGACCGCATACCCCCACTCCGGATCCCCGTGCTCATCATCCGTGAGGTACTCGCCGAGGACACGCCGGATGGCGGAGACCTCCCGCGCCGCCACGAGATACTTGAGCTCATAGCGGTTCCGGGTGTCGGTCAGATGTGGCATGGCACCGCTCCCAGTCGGAACGTGCTCTGCAATGCAAGTCCCATGCCTTCCTGGACCTTACACGGCCTGAGCTCTGCGCCCGGTGCGCACCAGGCGCAGTCCTCCCCCCGGAGCCAGCGCGAGCAGGTAGACCAATGCTCCGGTGGGCACGGCGATCCACAGCGGGAGAGGAAGAGCCAGGAGGACCACGGCCATGACCCCGGCGGCGAGCACGGCGCGCCATCCCGCCGCCACAATCCGGGCCTCGTACCCTTCACCGTGGGCGCTCCGCAGCACCAGGGCTGTCCGCACCAGCTCGGTTCCGAGGGTGGCGCCGGCCGCTCCCAGAAGTCCCCACCGCGGGATCAGAAGCCCATTGAGGATGAGGTTGAGCGCGGCGCCCCGGACCGAGGCGGCGAGCACCAGCGGATGCCGGTCTGAGGCGACCAATCCGGCCTGCCCCACGTTCCGGAGAAGGGCGATCGGCAGGGAGAGGAGCAGCAGGCCGAGGGCGGGACCGCCCACCAGATACTCGGGCCCGTACAGGGCCTGCAGGAGGGACCCGGCCACCAGGACTCCCCCCACCGCCACGGGAATCCCGAGCGCCAGCACCTGCCGCACTCCGAGTTGGAACGCGCTCCGATCCACCCGTCCCTCCCCGTGAGATCGGGCCAGTGTGGGAAGAAGACTGTGATAGTACGTGACCCCGATGTTCAGGAAGAAACTGACCGGGGCATACACCGCCACATACACGCCCACCGCCGCCGCCCCGTGAAAGCCCCTCAGGAAGAGCACATCGGCGTTGAACATGACGAGACCGAGCAGGGCATGGAGGGCCAGGGGACGTGCCGACCGGAGAACGGGGAGGGCCCGGTTCCACCATCCTCGCCAGCGGATCGGACCGATCGCACCGGCGAGCCCGATTGCGAGTGAGGCGGCCCCCGCACCCTCCGCCAGCAGCTGAAGCAGGGGCACCCGGGTCAGATCGGCGTCGCGGCGCACCAGCAGCAACACCAGGAGGAGAAAGAGGCCGTCCGCGAGGATCCGGGCTCCGGCAGCGCTCCGGGCCCGTCCCAGCCCCAGGCAGGCCCAGCGCAGGTTCAGAGCCAGGGGAATCAGGGTGAGGGAGACGAGGGCCAGGATGGTCCCATCGGGGGCCGGCAGGAGGAGAATTCCTCCGAGCGATGTCACACCGATCAGGGCGAGAGCCAGCACCACCCGGGCGACGAGCAGCGCGGGAGCGGTGTGTTGGAGGAAGGTCGGGTCGAGGGCGACTCGTCGCACACCCACCGAATCGAGTCCGCCTTCGACCAGCACCACCAGATAGAGACGGACCGTGAGGGCGAAACCGATGACGCCGAACCCTTCGGCGCCGAGGGTCCGGGCCAGCATGATGGTGGCGACAAATCCGAGACTCCGCGCCGCCACTTCCCCCGAGGCGAGCACGGAAAAAAGCCGCCCCGGGGAGGGTCCTGGGGCGGAGGCACTCGCGGAGGTCAGAGCCGGTACTCGGTCAGCTTGTTGTAGACCGTGCCGATGACTCGGCCGAAGCCGTACCCCACCACGAATCCGTACACCGCTCCGATGAGGCTTCCCGGAAAGGACACCGAATACCCGGGGAAGAAGACGGCCAGAAGCTGGAGATGTTGCCCCGCATCGGGCCCCCCGCTCCAGACCAGAAAGTTGGTGGCCAGGAAGAGGACACCCGCGCACACCAACCCGAAGGCGACGCCCCAGGCCCGCCCGTTGAGCCGTCGAATGACCGCGGCCACTTCGGCTTGTTCCGTCGTCATGAGGTCCCCCCCTGCGGGCGCCGGATCACGGGACCCGGCTCAGATGTGGTCAAGAAAATCACGAGTCCGGGCCAGTTCGGCTCGGGTCCGAATGAGGAACACCTGGGTGGCGATCACGACGTTCCGGATGAAGGCCAGAAACCATCCGGCCACGGCCCCGACCACGAATCCCCACCCGAATCCGATGAGCGCTCCGGTCCAGGTGACGGAGTAGCCGGCAAAGTAGGCCCCGAGCAGGTCGAGGGAGAACGTCGGGTCCGTGGGCACTCCGCCCCCCTCCACGAGGAGGTCGACCACGGTGAGCAGAAGAACGAGGAGTCCCGTGGCCACGCCAACCGAAATGCCGAAGCGGCGCTTGTGCAGGGGGGCGAAGGCGAAGGCGATCGCCTCCAGCGCGGGGATGTCCGAGCGGCGGGCAGATGTCATGGGTCACTCCTCACGACCGGTGCCCCAAATATGGGAGATTGTCCCGGCGTCATCAACCGGACCCTCCCACAACGCCGGGACGGGACCGCCGCCGCGGCACCTGGCGCTTCGGGACCGGTGGCCAATGCTGGAGCCCGACCTCCGCATAGGCTTGCACCCGTGCCGAGGGCTGCGGGTCACCCACCACATGGTGGAGCATCCACCCGAAGAGGGCGGAGCACCCGTTCAGGGCGTAGTACAGGAAGTTGAGCGGCACCACCCGCACCGCGAACCAGAGCCCGCGTTCGCGGAGAAAGAACCGGTAGAGTGATCGATTGAGAAACAGCATGACGGCGACGAGCCCGGTGGACACCACTCCGTACCAGGAATGACCGGTGACGACCCACCCGAGGAGAAGCAGGATCAGGAAGCTGACGAGGGCTGTCTTGACCTTTTCCACCGGGTGGAGGTTCAGCGACCGAAGCGAGTTCGGCCCCCCGCGGCGGATCAGGAGCCGGGTCCAGGGGACGCCGCGATCGTTCAGGTCGGAGGTCACGACGTCCCGCAGGCGCCACCGCTTCAGGTGGGTCCCCTGGATCTCGGGATGCAGCAGGATGATGGCCCCGAGATCCCGCAGCCGGTTGCCGAGCTCGATGTCCTCGATCTGGGGACGGGAGAACTGCCATTCATCGTACATCCCGGCGGCCCGGAACGCCTCGGTCCGGACGGCGCCGCACCCGGCCCAGAAGGTTTCGGCCTCGCCCCGGTCCCGGGCGTGGAAGTAGTGATGGAGAAGGTTCCGGTACTGGGACACGAATCCCGGCGCCCGCGGGGTGGTGTCGTAGGATCCGAAGATGGCGCTGGCTCCGGGCGACTCCGCGAAGGCCCAGGCGAAGCGACGCAACGCATCCGCATGCACGCACACGTCCGCGTCGACGAACACGAGGATCTCCCCCCGCGCCACCTCGGACCCGCGATTGCGGGCATAGGAGGGCCCGTGGGGATCTCCGGGAAGCCGCACGATCACATCGGCATGGGCCGCGGCAATCTCCACCGTCCGATCGGTGCTCCCATCGTCCACGACGATCAGTTCCCAGAGGTCCCGGGGGAGATCGCTTCCCCCGAGCGCGGCCAGGCACTCCGGCAACACACGCTCCCCCTGGTAGACCGGAACGATGACGGACAGGATCGGTGCCTCCCGCGGGGGCCGCACTCAGCCCGCTCCCCCCCCGCTCACCGCGCGCCGCACATCGCGCAAGGCGGCCCGCCAGCGGAGACGCAGGTGAAACTCCGTCCCCCCCCACCCATGCAGGGCTCCGATGTCCCGGACATACCACATGTCGAGCCGCGGCAGGCACATCGCGTCGGTCCTCTCCCGCAGGGCGGCGTACCGGGTGGTGCACCCCACCCGGTGGACCCGGGCCGCGACGGCAGTCACCGTCTTGTTGACCTCTCCGTACGGGTAGGCGAAGGCGGTCGGACGCCGGCCGGTCCGGTGCTCCAGTTCGTCAGCCGCCCCGCGGATTTCCTCCTCCAGTTGCTCGCCATCACAGGCGGTGAGGTCGGGATGGGTCCGCGTATGGGACCCCAGGGTCACCCCCCGGGAGGCCAGGTCCGACAAAGCGTCCCAGTCGGCGAGGGGAAGCGTCGGGATGCCCCGCGCCGCGCGCCCGCCCCATTCATTGGTGCGTCCCACCGCTCCGCTGACCACGAAGGCGGTGACCGGCAGCCCGTGCTCCAGGAGCAGGGGAGCGGCGAGAGTGGCGAAGTTCTGGAAGGCGTCGTCGAAGGTGAGGGACACGGCGTCGGTGTCATCGGGCAGAGCCAGCAGCTCCTCCAGGGACACGACCTTCACCCGGCCCGACGCCAGCCACGCCACGTGCTCCCGGAACACCTCCTCCGAGACCGAGATCGGCGAACCGGATCCGTCGATCGAGTGCCAGGTCAGAATGGCGCGCACCGGCTACCTGCCGGCTCCGGTGACCTGGAGGGTCCGCTGATCGGCCACGACATCCGCGATGATCTGCTCCAGGGAGGTCCGGGGACGGTACCCCACCACCCGTTCCAGCTTGCTCACATCGGGCACCCGTCGCTGCATGTCCTCGAAGCCGGCCGCGTACGCCTCCGCATAGGGGATGAGGCGGATCTCGGACCGGCTCTCCGCCGCGGCCCTCACCATCTCCGCCAGCTGGAGCATCGTCACCTCGCGATCCGACCCCACGTTGAAGACCTCGCCGACCGCTCCGGGCGTCCCGATGAGTCGCAGCGTTGCCTCCACCGCATCCTGCACATGGCCAAAGCAGCGCGACTGGGTCCCATCTCCGTAGACCGTGATCGGCTCGCCCCGAACCGCCTGGGCGGCGAAGGTCGGAAGCACCATGCCATAGCGTCCAGTCTGCCGGGGTCCCACCGTGTTGAAGAAACGGGTGACGATCACCGGAACCTGTTTCTCGCGCCAATAGGCGAGCGCCAGCCACTCATCGAGCGCCTTGGAGCAGGCATAGGCCCACCGGGAGTGGGTGGTGGGGCCGAGGGTCAGGTCGTCCCCCTCGCGGAAGGGAATCCGCAGCCCCTTCCCGTACACCTCCGACGTCGAGGCGACGACCACGAGCTTCCCCTTCTTGGCCGCGGCACCCAACACCACCTCGGTGGCGCGCACGTTGGTCTCGATGGTGTGCACCGGACGCTCGACGATGAGGCGCACCCCCACGGCCGCCGCAAGGTGGACCGTGACATCGCACCGGTCCACCAGTTCCGCCACCAACGGAACGTCCGTGGCCGACCCGATCCGGTACTCGAACCCCGGGCGCCCGACACAGCCGGCGAGATTGTCCATGCTCCCCGTCGAGAGATCGTCGAGAATGAGGACCTGGTCCCCGCGGGCCAGCAGCCGCTCCGCGAGATGACTTCCGATGAATCCGGCTCCGCCGGTCACGCACACCTTCATCCAGCCTCCTGACGGCGCGCCCGCCGGGCGGCGGCGCGCGCCACAATGTCGAGATACTGCGGAATCACGGCGGCCTCCGACCAGTGGGTCAGGAAGGCCTCCCGCGCAGAAACGGCCCGCCGTTCCCGGTGCCCGGGATCAGCCTGGAGCCGGTGCAGAACGGCGCGAAGCTCGTCCGGCGTGTCGAACAACTCTCCCCCCCCGGCTCGCTCCACGATCTCCGGAAAGGGGCCGAACCGTCGCGCCACCACGGGGACCCCCTGCCGGAACGCCTCGATCAGGATGATCCCGAAGGTTTCATAACACACAGAGGGCACAATCAGTGCCACCGCATGACGATAGATCCGCGAGAGAGTCTCGGGGTCGACCCGTCCCAGAAACCGGACCTGGGGCATCCCCTCCGCCAGCTGGCGGAGATCGGGGGCGTACTCGCCGTCTCCCGCGACCAGCAGGTCGGCATCGGGGTAGTCCCGGAAGAGCGGGATGACGTCCTGAAGCCCCTTGATCCGCTCCAGTCGGCCCACAAAGAGGAAATACGGGCGGTGATGAACCGCGGGGGACCGGTCCCCCGAGTCCGGCTCCCCTCCCTCATCAGGGAGGAAATACGGCAACACCTCCATCGGACGGGGAAAGCCGAACTCGGCGTGCTTCCGCCGGCTGAACTCGCTCATGGCGATGAAGGTGTCCACCTGATCCAACGCCCGCTCGAGAGTGCCGAGGTGTCGCCACCACTGCGGGGGTCTCCGATAGCTCAGTTGACAGCGGATACAGGCACGCTCGGGACACGGCTCCCGCCCGAATCGCCACAGCACGTGCGTGGGGCAGACGAGCCAGTGTTCGTGCGCCATGTACAGTTTGACCCCTTGGCCGTACCGGAAGAGCCCGGGCCCTCCCACCAGGGAGACATTGTGATAGTTGATCACGTCAAAACGGCCCTGGTCGAGAATCCGGCGGATCCGGCCCCCGGTCAGCACCGGTCGGCCGAACTGCTGGGTGAGCAGCGGGGAGAGGGTGCCGAAACCGCTCCGCAGCGGGATCACGTCGAGTCCCGGGGTCGGTTCGGGACTCTCCGGGAGGGAGCCTCGATGCAGGGCCGCGAAGGCGTCGGCATCGTGGATCACGGTCACCTCATGGCCGGCCCGGACCAGCCCGCGGGCCAGACGTTCGATCCCGATCGCGTCTCCCCCGAAGTGGTAGGGGGGATAGAAGGTGGTCAAAAAGGCAAAGCGAAGAGACTCGGTCATGCCCCCACCGCTTCCCGGATCGCCCCGAGGACGGCAGCCGCCGTCCGGTCCCACGAGAGGGCTCGCGCCCGGATCAACGCCGCGCTCCCCAGGGCCTCTCTTTCCTCGGGGTGGTCCACCAGCCTCCGGATCGCCTCGGTGAGGGCGGTTCGGTCCCCCGGGAGGACCCAGATGCCCCCACCGTCCAGGAGTTGGGGGAGCGGGCTCTCCGTGGTGGCCACAACAGGGGTGGCGCACGCGGCGGCCTCGACGGCCGGGAGGCCAAAGCCTTCCGCCTCGGAGGGGAGGATGCACGCCACAGCACCTGTGTAGAGGTGACGCAACTCTTCGTCGGGCACGAACCCGGTCCAATGAACCAGCGGACCGGTGCCGAGGGTCGCGATCGACCGGAGGAGAGACTCCCGGTGCTCGTGGAACACGTCGCTCCCGACCGATCCGACCAACAGCAGGTGCACGGGTGTGGCCCTCGCCGCTGCGGCATGGGACTCGAGGAGGACGTCGAGCCGCTTGTGCGGATTGAATCCCCCGACGTAGATGATCCATTGAGCTCCGGCCGGCACCCCTGCTGCCGCACCGGCCCGGCGGACCTCGTCGGCGGGCGAGGGAGTGAAGACCGGGGCCGGGGCTTCCGGGGCCACCCGAAGGCGATCCCGGCGGACGCCGAGCACACGGACCAGATCATCCGCGGCGAAGTCGGAGACGGTCAGGACCCGGGTGGCCTGAGCCAAGGCAAGCCGCACCTTGAGAGTCCAGAAGAGGCGGGCCCGGCGACCGGGGATGGTGAGTTCGGGAAACCGTTCCACGATGGCGTCGTGGATGGTGACCACGGAGGGAAGCCCGAGGGGGAGGGGAAACCAGGTGTAGACCGTCGGCGCGAAGAAGACATCGAGGCGGGCCCGGGCCACGGCCCGGTGCATCCGGAGGAGATCCCGGGGCGACCGGTAACCCTCCGCTGAGGCAGCACGGGTCGGTGCGGCCTGCAGCGGGACCTCGCGCACCTGGACGCCCGGCAGACCGGGAAAGTCCCGCCGGGACTCGGCATCGAGGAAGCAGACGAACTCCTCTCCGGGGGCGGCCCGCACCAGGCCGGGGAGCACCTGACGAAGGAAACGTCCGTACCCCCGCCCGTTGGCCCAGGAGGTGGCGTCGATCCCGATCCGCATCGGGTGTCAGGGCGACGCGGGAACGAGGGGGGGGGCGGGCCGGTCGAGGCGCTGTTCCTCGTGATACTCGAAATCGGTGTTGACCTCCCAGAGGTCGTGGGTGGCGCCGAACATGTTCCAGACGGCCATCATCGCCGTGAGCATCGAATGGTCCTGATTGTTGTACTTGTGCATCCCGTTCCGGCCCACGGTGTGCAGGTTGGGAATCGGATCGATGAAGCCCCGGATGGTCTCGAGATGTCCGCGATACGCGGCATCATAGATCGGATAGGCCTTTGGCATGCGGATCACCGTGCCGTCTCTCACCCGGGAAGCGGCGGCGATCCCCAGCGCGTCGAGCTCCCGGGTGGCGAGCGCCACGAGGTCGGCATCGGAGGAGGTCCAGAGCCCGTCTCCCTCGAAGCAGAAGTACTCCATGCCGAGACAGGTCATCCCCGGTTCCGGAATCATGGCCCGGCTCCAGTTGTTGAAGTTCTGGATCCGCCCCACCTGGACTCCCGGGGTGTGGATGTAGATCCAGTTGTCGGGGAAGAGATTGTCGCCCTCGAGCATGAGAGCCACCACGAGAAAGTCCCGATAGCCGAGCCCCCGGGCCGCGGCCTGCACCGGGGCGGGCACGGCGGGCGCGAAGGAGTGCACCAGGTCCCGCACCGGCATGGTGGAGATCACATGGCGCGCCGGGAAGAGTTGTTCCCCGCCCTCCGCGTTCCGGGCCCGGACTCCCGTCACCCGTCCCTCCGCCAACTCCAGTGCCGCGACCCGGTGCTGGAGGAGCACCGGGTTCCCCATCTCCACGATCCGGTCCCGGCAGGTCTCCCACATCTGCCCCGGACCGAGCCGGGGGTACTGGAACTCATGAATCAACGTCTTGATCGCCGTGCTGCGCCGGTTGAGCGAGGTGGCAGAGAGGATCGCCCGGGCGAGCGAGAGCCCCTGGATCCTCTGGGCCGCCCACTCCGCCCGGATCTCGGTACAGGGCATGCCCCAGACCTTCTCGGTGTAGGTCTTGAAGAAGATCTCGAAGAGCCGCTTCCCGAACCGATTGGTGACCCACTGTTCGAAGTTTTCCTCCACCGGATGGGGGCGCCAGTGCCAGCGGAGGTAGCTCAGCACCATCCGCACGGCCTCGATCATGCCGAGCCCTCGAAGCGCATTGCCGGCCTTGAGGGGATAGTCGAAATACTTCCCATCATAGAGAATCCGGGACATGCGCGGCACGGAGATGAACTCGTCCCCCAGAATCTCATTCCAGAGGTTGAGCACCGGAGTGATCTTGGTGAAGAAGCGGTGCCCCCCGATGTCGAAGCGGTATCCCTTGTATCGCGCGGTGCGGGAAATCCCCCCGACCATGTCGTCGGCCTCGAGCACGGTGACGGGATAGCCGTCGCGGGACAGGAGATAGGCCGCGGTGAGCCCCGCGGGACCCGCACCGACCACCACGACCGGATCGCCCGGCCGGATCGGATCGACTTCCCGTGGATGCGTGGTGATTCCCATTCCTGTCCCTTCAACAGACCTGAGAGAGAGCGGTGCCGGGCCCGCACCAGAATCCGACCATTTCACCCGCCGCCCACCCGAGGGCGAAGAGCGCCAGGAGGGGCAGTGACCGGAGCAACTCGCGGCGGTGACGGCCTTTGTTCCAGATGGTCCTGACAATCCGCAAATAGAGTACCGGAGGGAGGGCCACCCGGGCCGCGCCAGCCACAAAGCGGGCCGCGACGGAGGTTCCCGAGGCCCGGACACCCGCCCAGGCCCGGGAATAGAGGTACCGCTGCGACAGGTACTCCCCCACAGAGTAGTGCTTCTTGTGGCCGACCCGGATCTCGGGATGGGAGATCAGGTGAATCCCGTCCCGCTGCATGGCCGCATGGAGATGATCCTCCCAGCGGCCCGCGCGCCAAACTCCGCAGTAGACGAGCAGGAGGTCCCGGTCGTAGCTGGTGTTGTTTCCGGTGAGACGCAGCACCGGCCCCGCCGGAAGGGGGGGGATCAGGTGATGGTACTCACAGAGAAATGCGGCCCAGTCCACCAGGCGCTCGGTGGCCGCATTCTCCACGGCGCCGCCCACCACCTGTTCCCCCCGGGCGTGCGCCTCGAGGTGGGCGCGGGCCCACCCGGGCGGCACGATCACGTGGTCCTCGATCACGGCCACCACGGGCGCCGTGGCCGCTTCGAAGGCGAGGGCGCGCAGGTCGGGAATCGTGGTGTCGACCGGCGCGGCCAGAATCAGCACCGACGGGAAACGATCGGCCACCGCGCGCCGCAGCGCCTCGCCGACCCGATCCACGACGAGGATCTCGAGAGGCACCGCCCTGGCCTCGGCCATCAACGCCTCCAGGCACCCGACGAGGTCGCCCAGACCATTGACCGAGGGCACCACGACCGAAAGCTCCGGGCCCACGGACCCAGCCTGGGGCTCGGACATCAGTCCCTCCCCTTCCGGCCGGCGGTGACATATCCCACGCACTCTCCCGCCGACCAGGCGGAGAGGAACAGCATCGTCCAGGGGAGGGCGCGCAGAAACTCCCACGGCGCGCCCCGTCCCCCCCGCCTCGCCACCCGCAGCAGCAGGACCGCCGGGAGAACCAGAGCCATGAGGGCCCGAAGAACCCAACGTCCCCCCTCCTCGCGGAGCCGGGCCCGGGCGTAACTCCGGCCATGGTCAAACCGATCCTTCACGAAGGGCGCCACAGCGTAGGTGAGATCCTGAGCCACAACCGCGTCTTCGATCCGGATCACCCGGTCGCCTCGGGCGCGAAGCCGGTCGTGCACGACGTTTTCCCAGGCTCCCTCGCGCATCCACCGGGCCACGTCGTCCACGACCTCGGAGTCATAGATCACGTTGGCCGCGGTGATCAGCCTCGGGTCGGTTCCCGCACCTGGCGCCACCAGGCCGTACTCGGCAAACCAGGCGCCGAGGTCGGCCCCTCGTTGCCGTTGGGTCGTATCGACCGGGCCTCCCACAGCGGCGGCGGATTCGGACGCAGCCAGAAGCCCGGCCAACCATCCCTCGCGGGCCAGGCAATGATCCTCGGTGAGGGCCACCCGCGCCCCCCTGCTGCGGGCCAGCCCCATCCCCCGCGCCCGGGGCACGCTCGGGGGCCCGTCCACGGGAACGAACACCGCCGAGGGCCAGTGGGGTGCCATTGCCTCTTCGAGAGGAGTTCCACCCGAGTGGGCCACGACGAGCTCGGCGCCATGGCGAGCTGCCTCCGGTGCCACCGAGCGAAGGCACGCGTCGAGACGCTCGGCACTGCGTACGGAGGCAACGACCACGGAGATTCCCGTGCGCCGATCGGCCGACTCTATCACCCGGATTCCGGGGGCTCGGGCCTCTCCACCCCAGCGGCCCGGAGCCGCTCCAGGAGATCGGCAGTGCCCAGGGGGCAGGGCTCCCAGAGGGGGGGCAGGCCGAGATAAGGGCCCCGGGCCGATCCGATCTCCCGGAACACCACCACATTGCCCACGGCCCGGGTCACCCCGCGCAACCGGGGGCAGAGCCCGGCATCCACCTCACTCTCGGGACATTCCACGACGCTCACCGGGCGAAGAACCCCCACCTTGGAGGGGAGCCGGTCGGCAGGGACAATCACTTCCACCCCCGGCTGGGTCGCGAGATCATCCAGATGCGAGGTGACCGTGGTGGTCCACTCCACCGACGCTGAGGCATCGGTCAGCACCACGGACAGGGAGGGTCGGGGCCACGGTACCGCATACGGCTCCGGCACCCCGGGCATCGGCTCAGTCACTGGTCACTCGCAGAAGTGGTCATGGAGATGGAGAGAGCCGGAGCAAGAGGGGTGCCGTTCTCACGGGAAAGGCGACTCTCCCCACCGTTGCTTACCCACGACAGTTATGTCGCAGTATTACAACACCGGGGTATTGTTCCAACAGTTTCACCACGACACGTGGTGGGCCCACGGCTTGCAGGCCGGATTGCCGGGAAGGCGCTTTCGCAATCGTTTCGGCGGTCTCACCCCGGGGGTCTTCCGTGGATCACGGTATCGCAGCATCACAACCCAGGTCGGAGCTGCACGACTGGGTTGCGCTCCTCCGACCGTCCCACTGGGTCAAGAACGGATTCATCCTGGCCCCCCTCCTCTTCTCCGGCAAGGCGGGAGACCTTGAGCTGGTGATCCGGACGGGACTCGGGGTTCTCCTCTTTGCCCTCCTGTCCAGCGGGGTCTACGCGATCAACGATGTGGTGGACCGGGAGGCGGACCGGGCCCATCCCGACAAGCGGCATCGTCCGGTGGCCCGGGGGGCCATCGCCCCGGGGAACGCCCTGGCGGCGGGCATCGCGCTGGTGGTGGTGGCGTTGGCGGGGGGAATGGCACTCGACACCGGCTTCGCCACCGTGGCCGCGGTCTATCTGGGCCTGAACGTTCTCTATACCCAATGGCTCAAGCAGGTCGTCCTGCTCGAGGTGTTCGTTCTCGCCACCTTCTTTCTTCTTCGCCTGGAGGCGGGGGCGACCCTGATCGGAGTGACCCCGACGGTCTGGCTCCTCCTCTGTGGCGGCCTCCTGGCCCTCTTTCTCGGCTTTTCCAAGCGACGTCACGAGCTGACCCTGCTCGGAGACGGATCGGCGGGCCACCGGGCGGTGCTGGGGGAGTACAGCCCCGCCCTGCTCGACCAGATCACGACCGTGCTGCTGAGCGCCACGGTGATTTCCTACATCATGTACACCCTGGCGTCGGACACGGCCTCGGTGGTTGGATCGAGCCGACTGACCTGGAGCACCGGATTCGTGCTGTATGGCATGTTCCGGTTCCTGTACCTCGTGCACCGGCGCGAGGGCGGCAGTCCCGCCGAGACACTCTGGAGTGATTTTCCCCTCGCGGCCACCATCGCTCTCTGGGCGGTGTACTGTGGCTGGGTCATCTATCGCGCGGCGCCGATGGCCTCCTGACGACCGGCGGCGTGGCCCGTCAGCCCCGGGCGCGCCCTTCACAGCCTCCGCGGTGACCCCACCCCACCCCGGATTGAACCACAGAGGGCGCGGAGGACGCAGAGGGTTTTCGGTACCCACGACAGGCTCCCGATCTCAAGTGGCGGGCATCGGCAGGATGGGGGCCCTTCCACCCCCCAAGAACAGAATCCGGATCTCGACGCGCGAGGCGTGGAGCCGCGGGAATCATGCGGAGACCCTCTGTGACCTCCGTGTTCTCTGTGGCGAATCCTTTCCACCTTCCCGATCCCGGACCCGCAGGGGTTCGGCGGGATGGAGTGCCCTTCCCCCCCCCCAACAACAGATGCGGATCATGGCGCGCCCTTCACCGCCTCCGCAGTGACCCCACTCCACCCCGGATTGAACCGCAGAGAACACGGAGGACGCAGAGGGTTGATGGCTCCCACGACAGGTTCCCGATCTCGCATGGCGGGCATCGGCAGGATGGGGTGCCCTTCCACCCCCCAACGACAACACTGGATCTCAGCACGCAAGACGTGGAGCGACGGAAATCACCCGGAGACCCTCCGCGACCTCCGTGTGCTCTTGGTGAATCCTTCCCACCTTCCCGATCCCGGACCCCCGGGCATCGGCAGGACGGGGGGCCTTCCACCCCCGACAACAAGACCGGGTCCTGGTGCGCAAGCCCCACCTCTCCCCGGTTTGAACCACAGAGAACACGGAGGACACAGAGGGTTAATGGTTCCCACGACAGGTTCCCGATCTCGCATGGCGGGCATCGGCAGGATGGGGTGCCCTTCCCCCCCCCAACAACAGATGCAGATGTTGGCGCGCGAGGACTCCTTCGCGTCTTCGCGTGAGCCCGTTGGGGAACACGACCTTCTCTGCGCCCTCTCACTCCTCACTCCTCTCACCTCACTCCTCTCACCTCACTTCTCGCAGACGTACAGAACGTGGGGATACGGCAGGATGTCCGGCATGGGATAGACCTGGACCGAAAACCCCGCCTGCTGCAGCGCCGTGCGCAGCTCGTCCACCGGCCAGTAATAGAGCGGCTCGTCCCATCCCACCATCACCCGGTCGGTGATCCAGCTGACCCAGCGCTTGTACGCGGGAGTGTTGTCCACATCCTTGATGATGAAGCGCCCGCCTGGCTGCAGGCGCTCGTGAATGCCCTCGAGGAACCGGGGAACGGCCTCGCGCGGGAGGTGGTGCATGATGTCGATGGCGTAGGCCCCGTCGAACCGTCGATCCAGAGTCAGGCGGGCCGCGTCCCCGAACGCGAACCTCGCGTTGGTCAGCCCCAGGGACTCGGCGGCGGCCCCGGCCGTCGCCACACGCCGCTCGTCCAGGTCATAGCCGTGGAGGACGCGATGAGGATGGACCCCGGCGAAATAGAGCCCCGAGAGGCCGAATCCACATCCGATTTCCAGCACGTCACCCCGCTCGGGCAGATACTGCCCGATGACGTCCAAAAACCTCGGGCCCATGATGAGGAGACGAATCCGGCAGTACGTCCGCAGGATCAGGGAGGGGAAAACCCCCACCACGCGCCTGAGGTACTCACGCCGTTGGGCGGCCGGGGGACGGAACCCGGCGAGCGGAGGGACTGGCGGATTCATCGCGGGAGACCGGGATACGGCTTCATCGTGTTGCCCTCGAGCTCGAGGATGGTCCAGCGACCCAGGCTCACCCGCGGGGTGGCGCGGGTCAGAGAGGACGGGGCGGGAGTCCCCGCGGGCAGCAGCACCCACCGGACGCCGTACTCCGACAGAAACCCGCTCGCCTCGGCGGCGTCCATCCGGCCCGCGTAGAAATCGTCGGAGAGTCGCGACTGCTCCTCGAAGGTGATGCTGAAGAGCCGGTTTCCGGCAAAGCTGTGCATCGGCACGGTCGAAAACCAGGTGGCCCTGTCCACCGGGGCCAACACGAGATCGGTGTGCCTGGCATTCTCTGCCAGCCAGTCACGGACCGCGACGTCGTCCTCAGCCATCAGACTGGTGAAGAGCCGCTCGGGGACGGCCGCGCGGCCGTCCTTCCAGGATTGCCGGTAGTACGCCGCGTAGGCGCTCACCGATAGCAGGACCAGCGTGGCCAGTGCAGCCCTTCCGAGGCGGCGGTGCTGGGCCCAGAGGCGCCCGACCACGGGCGTCTGCCCCAGTTGTCGCACCAGCAGCATCGCGACGCCGTAGTGGAATCCGTCCAGAAAGTGCTGGGTCCACGGGATGAAGGGCAGATAGATCCCGATCAGGGCGCAGGCGATCCAGCTCTGGAGGAGCAGGTCCGTGGGTGACACCATCCTGCGGCGCACGACGAAGAGGAGACACGCCAGGGTGGCGGGCACGCCGAGGACGGCGGGAAGGAGGAGGGGATGGGGGGGATCCCACCGGGTGATCGCGGCGGCGTCCCTCACCCAGGGATGCATCAGGGCGAGGGCCGCCATCGGCGCGATGCCCAGCCCCCCCAGGAGGTTCAGGGCGGCCACCTCCGGAACGGATCGCCGCCACCGGGCGCCCCGCCAGATCAGCAGGGCGAGTGACCCCGCCGCCAGTATCAGGAAGGGCTCGTAGGGGTGGACCAATCCGCAAAGGACCACGGAGATCCCGGCGCCGAGAAGATATCGCTTCTTCTCCGTCTCCATGTACGCTGCCAGGAAGGCGAACGACGCGAGGGTGGCCACGGTACCGTAGGTGACGAGAATGCTGCCGGCGATCCCGTGAAAGAACCCGTCGGAGGTGTACCAGACGAAGAAACCCAGACCCGGCAGCGGCGGCACCCCCACGGGCTCGAGCGGCAGCACGAGCGACGGGAGGACCAGCAGGCTGGGAATCGGAATGGCAAGCACCATCACTCCGAGCGCCACCCACCGTTCCCTCGGCGTTTTCAGAAAGAGTCCCAGGGCGGCGGACAGAGCATAGGCGGCCAGGACATAGAGCCCGAGGTGGGCGAGCAACCACCCCCAGGCGAGGGGAATGCCCATGAACTGGGAGGACCGGGCCACCAGAAGAAGGAACGGTTTGAAGACCGCGGGTTCGGTCAGCCAGGGCGCCTGGAAGTTGGGATGGAGCACCCGGCTCTCACTGGAACGGAGCCACGACTCGTAGATCGAGTTGTCGGTGGCGTTCACGCGCAGCAAGTGCACGGAGCCCTCGGGGGTCTCGAGCCAACCGCTCAGCACGGCGAGGTTGTTGAGCGTGAACAGCGCCACGGCCAGCGCCAGGGGCAGAAGGCGTTGGATCAGCACGGGTTGTCCACCCTCCCCGGCCTCGCCGGTTCTCGAGTCAGCACCGCTTGATAGTGCACCGACCATCCCCGGAGCGGGCTCCGTTCCAGCGCCGCCTCGACGCGGAGCAGCGGGGCGAGCAGGGCTCGGGGGAGAAAGTCGGGCAGGAAGGTAAAGCAGGCCAGGTCCGACAGGGTGAATCCTTCCGTGGCGTACCACTGCCGCGGGGCGATCCACCACTCGGTGCCATCGTCGATCGTGCGGAGCAACGGAAAAAGGTAGCCCATGTAGAACCGGAAGAGCGGGTTGCGGGGGTTGCTCTCCTGCACGATGAAACGGCCTCCCGGCCGGAGCACCCGCCGCACCTCGGCCACCGCCCGGGCCTGGGCCCGCGGATCGCCCACGTGATGCAGCACCCCGACGGTGTACACGAAGTCGAACGTCCCGCTCCGGAAGGGAAGAGCGAGGGCGCTCCCGGCCGCGGCCCCTCCGTCCCCCACCCTTCCCTGCTGCAGAAGCGCCCGCGCCGGATCCACTCCGATGACCTGGAAACCGGCTTCGCGCATGGCGAGCCGCTGGCGTCCGAGCCCGCATCCCAGGTCGAGGCCCAGGGGGGTCTCCGGGGCACACCCCGAGGTGGCCCGCACCAGGTGGCCCACCCGGCGCCGGAGGAGGAGATCCCAGACGTGCCCGGCAAACTGGTTCAGGTACTCCCCGGCGATCTCATCGAAATGCGCGGCCGCGTCCTGTGCCGGGCGGCGGCGGCGGGATCGGATCAGCCACGCACCCGCGAGCGCCGCTCCGCCGAGCACCGCGAGGATCCAGCCCGGGGCGACGAGCCGCGTCACCCCCTCGGGCCCGCCGAGCTCGGCCACCGGGTTCACGGCCAGGAGACCGGAAAGGAATCCGCTGCTCCCCGCGTCGACGAGAGCCCGGAGGGGCATCGGCACACCGGCCACCAGAGCCGTCACCCCCACAGCGCCAAGGGCCGGAAGCCACACCAGGAGCGAGATCCCCAGAGCGGCCCCGAGGGGAAGCGGCGTTCGGAACCGCTCGGCGGCGGGGGAGAATCGGCTGGTGAGGTTCAGGCGAAGCAGGATCCACAGCACGATCCAGAGCGCGACCCCTCCCGTCAGGACGGCGGCGACACTCGACCAGGAGCCAAGGGCGAGAGCGACCAGAAGGGTGAGCGCCCCGGCATCGAGAACCCGTTCGAGCACCCAGGCGGGGAGCACTCTCCTCCATCCCGGACCCGGACTCCGGGCACAGAGCCATCCCCGCAGGAGGGCCTCCCCCACGCCGAACGGGGTGAACCATCCCGGCAGCGCCACGGCATACCGGACCAGGCCCCACCGGATCGGGGTCCGCAGGTCGAACCGGCGGAGGAGCCATTGCCAGCGGAGAAATCGCAGGAACCCCCAGGCCACCATGAGCCCGGTGGCCAGGGTCACCGCCAGCAGCGAGGTCAGGGGGGGCCCGGGGTCCGTCACCGGACTCGTTCCCCGGCCCGCCGGCCGCGCTCCTCGATGTCCCGCAGGAGCTCGCAGCTGTCCCCGGTTCCGTCGGTCCGCAGTTCCAGCAGGACCGTCTCCTCCCCAAAGGTCCGCACCACTCGGAGCTCGTGGCATCGGGGTGCGAGCAACGCCGGCATCTCGAACTGGTCATGCGCCGTGAGGGCCGCCAGCAGAATGTACGTCACCCCCGCGTTTCGGAGCCCCTCCAGGACCCGGTCGGGCTCCACTCCCCGGACCCACTCGATCGAGTGCTCCACCGTCCGTCCCGAGTGCCAGGCAAAGGCGGCCTCCCGGTCCACCAGAACCACCCCGGGGGGGAGACTGTCCCGGGCATACCGGGCGGCGGCAAAGAAGCCGAGCTGTTCCGGTGTGTAGCAGGTGGGAGACTCGTACTGCACCTCCCGATCGCACCGGATCCCCGTCTCCACGAAGCGCGCCACCTGGGGCCACCCCTGAAGGGGTACCGGCACCAGGAGCAGCGCCAGAAGGGCCCCTCCCACCCAGCGCGACCGTTGCCACACGGCCCACGTCCCGGCGAGGAGCGTCAGCCAGATCAGCGGCTGCACCGGGAAGAGAAAGCGACGGGTGGACCAGGTCCACACGACAAGAAGGCCGAAGTATCCGACCAGGTAGAGCGGAACCACGCGCCACCGGCGCCAGACCACCACGAGGCCGATGCCGCCGCAGACCAGGGCCACCAGCACCCAGGCGAGGTTGTCCGCCATCGTTTCCCGAAGGCGCAGGAAGGGGAGCACCGCGGGGATCTCCCGCCCGGCCAGATCGCCCAGGCGAACCAGCGCACTCCGGGCAAGGCCGAGGAGCGCGGACCCGTTCCGTCCCGCCCATTCGGCCTGGGCCGCCAGATCGTTCACGTAGGAGCGACCCAGAGTCTTCTGGGGACCGAGGAAGGTCCAGGCGAGCCAGGGCCCGAAACCGAGGAGAAAGACCCCGGTGGCGATCCCGAAGCGCCGCCAATGGCGGGCCAGGAACCAGATCGCCGCCACCGCCACGAGGAGCGCGAGGCCGATGGTGCGGACGTGGGCCGCCAGCAGTGCCGCGACCAGTGCCAGGGCCATTCTCCTCTTTGGAATATCCGGACTCGACAGGGCCCAGAGCGCCACCATCGACGCGGCGAAGAACGCCGCCTCGGACATCAGGCGGCCCGCGGGCGCGAGCACCGCCGTGGACCAGGCCGCCGCCGCGAGCGCCACGAGGGCCAGCCCGTCCGGGATCACGCGCCGCGCCCCGGCAAAGAAGGCCGCGAGCCCGACACTGGAGAGGAGCACCACCAGGACGAAGGTGGCCGGAATGGAGTTGCCGCTGATCCACCCCGTCACCGCGAGGATGGCGGGCCACCCGGGGGGATACTGGGTGTGCCAGGGGGCGCTTGGGAGGTAGAGATCGCGATAGGTTCCCTGGCGGAGGGCATCGGCGAGGACCAGGTACACCGCGTCGTCGTTGCTGTAACTCA
This sequence comes from Gemmatimonadales bacterium, assembly GCA_041741375.1. Classification (GTDB taxonomy): domain Bacteria; phylum Gemmatimonadota; class Gemmatimonadetes; order Gemmatimonadales; family GWC2-71-9; genus OFTM291. The sequence goes on from JBGSKF010000020.1 coordinate 66,403, forward strand.
CGCCGGGAAGCCGGCCCAGCCAGGCGAGCACCGCGTGCCCCAGGATGATCACGGCGGCGAGGGCGACCACCCTCCGCTCGGTGAGCCATCCGGCCGCCGGGGGGTGCCCCGCGCTGGTCACGCGGTCATTCCCTGATAGATGCGGGCCAGATCGGCGCTGCACGCCCGCACGTCGAACGCGTCGAGCATCCGTCGCCGCATCTGCTCCCCATGGGTGGTGACCAGGGCCGGCTCGTCGACATACCGCTGGAGCGCGTCGGCGATCCCGGTGGCATCGCGCTCCGCCACGAGCAGATCGGCGTGGGGGCCGAAAAGAAAGGGGATGTCCGAGTGCCGGGTTGACACGACCGGCATGGCGGAAAGCATCATCTGCTGGATCACGAACGGGGTCCCCTCCATGTCGCCATCGGCGGCCTCCACGCTCGGCGCCACGAACACATGGTGCGCCAGGGCCTGCCGCATGAGGGAGTGAAACGGGAGCCAGCCGTGGAGCGTGATCGCGTCTCCCGCATTCTGCGCTCCCAACCGGTCGCGGATGGCGGCCTCGGTGCGCTGGTCGTCGGCCCGTCCTCCCGGCCCCCCCACGATGCTGAGCTGCACCGGCACCTGTCGGCGCACCAGAAGGTCCATCGCCTCGAGCAGGTGGATCAACCCCTTCTTTTCCCGGAAGGTGCCGGCAAAGAGGACCCGGAGGGGCTCACCGGGTCGGAGCACCCGCGGGGAAAAGGGAATGTCGCCGGGGTCGACGCCGAGAGGGTGAATCACGATCCGGTCCCGGGGGCAGCCCAGGCCGGCCAGGGCATCGGCCATGAAGGGTCCGAGTGCCAGCACCCGGGTGGCGGCGGCAAAGAGCGCCGCGTGGCGATCCTTCCATTCCGGCTGGTGACGGTGCAGGAACACATCCGCCCCGTAGAATCCGATGCACCAGGGAACACCGAGCGCCCGGTGGAGGTGGTGGTCTCCCGCCGCGACATAACCGAAATGGGAATGCAGAACGCCGGGGCGGAGCCGGGCGAGCCAGCGGAGTTCACAGGGAGTGTGGACCCGGCCGGTGGCCCGGCGCCACGCCCGGGCCCCGATGCTCCGCCCCGGCCACACCCTCGCCTCGAGCAGGGGGAACTCGGTGCGATTCTGCAACGCACCGGCCAGCACCACCGGGCGATACCGGGGGAGATGCCGGAGATGGTCGTAGAGCCAGTTCATGGTCCGGCCGACGAAGGCGTCGGCGCGTTGCAGGGCCACGGGAGCTTCGGTCACTCCCCTCCCCTCCCCAGGCATCCCGTCGTTGTCATTCCGTGCGGCATGTAACACTCCATCGCGGGGCGCAAGAAACCGGCTCCGGGATTCGATTGGGGGCCAACCGGTGAACCCCCTCCGCAGGGCAAGAGCAATGCCACCGAAAGCGGCGTCCTCACACCTCCGACCCTTTCCCGGGCCCGCTCAATCGCCAGATCTCCTCCGCGATCATGCTCACGATGACACCCCAGTCATGATCCCTGGCCACCCGGCGGCGGTGAGCCACAACCTCGGGATCCCGCGCACGCGGTTCCAGCGCCTCCCGCAGGGCGCAGCTCCAGTCCTCCACGCCGTCCGCAATCCAGATGACATCCCGGTGGCGCTCGAGAGCGGGGATCGGGGAGCCGACCACCGGGAGTCCGGCGGCGAGGTATTCGTGCAGTTTCATGGGATAGATATACTGAGTGTAGCCGTCCCGCAGGTATGGCAGCAGGGCCACATCCAGGTGCTGGACGTAGGCGGCGAGGTGGGGGGCCGGTTTGGCGTCGAACAGATGCACATTGGGTCGGCGACGGATCCGTTCGATGATGGCCATCAGGGCGGGGTCGGGTTTGACCGGTCCCAGCAGAACCCATGACCATTCCGGATGGCGCTCCACCAGGGCCTCCAGCAGCGGCCAGTCCAGCTGTTGCTTCAGCCACCCGACGTATCCCACCCGCGGTCGGGGCACGCTGGCGAGTTCGGGCGGCTCGAGGCATGGGGTGGCAAACCGAAGATAGTCCACTCCATTCGGGGCTCGAACGGCTCGCCGGGCCACGGATGCCTTGCGATCCCACAGCGTGGCTGAGTGAATGAAGACCAGGTCGGCCTCCTTCAACAGGGCCACCTCCTCGGGGTCCGGCGCCTGATCCACCGGCGAAAAGGAGTACTCATCGTCCACATGGTAGACCACCGCGTCCCACGGGTACAACAGGGCCGCTTGGCGAAAGGCGGGGCGCCAGAGGTACAGCACCACGGAGCGGCAGCCCCGCCGACGCAACCGCGCGACCGCATTGCCCAGACGGCGCCGCAGCAGGAGCTCCCCCGCCCATCGGGGATGATGGATCCGGGGGAGGTGCCACCCCGCCTGATCAATGTCCAATCCGGGCACCAACCCGCTCGCCGGGGGTGGGGAAGGAGCGCGAAACCGGGTGCGCACCGCCTCGCGCCATTCGGGAGCGGGACTCATCCAGACCACCGGGAACCACTCCGCCAGGCGACTCACCACATGATGACGGGGTTGCCACAGGGGGCCCCATTCGTCGGGAACCATGGCCACCACTCCCACCTCGGCGTGGGTGGGCACCCCGGGCACCCGCAGGCCCTCCCGTTCGGTCGTGAGTTCATCCGGCATGGAGGCAACGATCGTTCAGGAGGCGGCTCCGACAGGGGGCTGAAGCCGGACACGTCGCAGCGATGAGTTCCCTTCCGCAAGTCCGGTGCCGGTGATTCCTCCCGGAGCATCGATGGCCCTACATTTATCGGCTCCAGTCCGGCTCATTCCCGACTCATTCGCTCCGGGTGCAGGATCCATGGCAGCCAAGTCCCTGTTGATCAGCAGCACCTACTTTCCGCCGCAGGTGGGGGGGATCTCCGCCCTCATGCGGGGTGCCGCGAGCGCGCTCGGTCCCGACGAGGTGTCCTGTGTGACGGGTGTCAAGGCGGCCCCGCGGCGCCTCCCGGAGAGCGGAGTGAGGGTATACCGGCGCCCGGGCATCTTCCTCGGCAACAAGGTGGCCCAGTCACTCTGCGTGGGCGCGGTCCTGGCCGAGCTCGCCGTGCGGGAGCGCCCCCGCCTCCTGCAGGTGGCCACGGTGTATGACGGGCTCCCGGCCCTGATGATGTCCCGGGTGACCGGATGGCCGATCGTGGTCTGGGCCCACGGCAATGAGATACTCAGTCTGCGGGACGAGTCGTACTCGCGCCCCGGGCAGGCACTCCGGACCGCGGCGCGGGTCATCGCCAACAGCCGGTTCACCCGGCAGCTCCTCCTCGATGCGGGAGTGCGGGAGGAGCGGATCCGGATCTTCCACCCCCGGTGCGACGCCACCACCTTCACCCCGGGTGACCCGGCCGCCGCCCGCGCCTCACTCGGAATTGCCGCTGAGGGGCTCGTCATTCTCTCGGTCGGAGGGCTGGTGGAGCGGAAGGGCCACGATATGGTGCTGCAGGCGCTTCCCGCCCTCCTTGGGGAGTTCCCCACGCTCCAGTATCTGATCGTGGGAGACGGTCCCCACCGCCCCACCCTGGAGGCGAGGGCCCACCGGTTCGGCGTGATGGACCGGGTCCGGTTCGAGGGCCGGGTGCCGCAGGAGCAGCTTCCCGACTACTACCGCGCCTCCGACGTGGTGGCGCTGGTGAGCCGCCACCGGGACGCGGAACACGATGTGGAGGGGTTCGGCATCGTGTTCCTGGAGGCCGCGGCCACCGGACGCCCCAGTGTGGCGGGGCGATCGGGCGGGATCGAGGATGCGGTGGTGGAGGGGGAGACCGGGTTCCTCGTTGATCCGGCGTCCGTGGAGGACACGGCCGCGGCGATCGGGCGGCTGCTGCGGGACCGGGATCTGGCGATGAGGATGGGGGAGGCCGGCCGGCGGCGGGTCGTGGCCGGGTTCACCTGGGAGGGAGGGGTGCGGGAACTCCGGGACATCCTCGGAGAGGCGGTAGGCGGTGGGCGGTAGGCGGTGGGCGGTAGGCGGTAGGCCCCACCATCCGCGCGTCATTGCGAGGGCCCGCAGGGCCCGTGGCAATCTCGTGAACCGGTGCCGGCCCTGAATGACGCCCCGTCGGCCTTCACGCCGGAACCGACCTGGGCTCGGGCAGGAAGGCCGGCCATCCCGCTCCGGAACACCATTCGCTCACGGGATCGCCACGGCGGCTGCGCCGCCTCGCGATGACATCCCGTCGGCTACGCGCCACGCCTGCCACGCCTGGATACCGCCGACGATCCCGGCCGCCGATTGGGCAACCCCTTCCGCCGAGCGCAGCCATGCCTCCCGCGTGGGCATCACCAGGGCCGTGATCTCGACCAGGACGGCGGGGAACCAGGTGGGCCGGAGAACGGCGAGGTTGGACTGGACCGTTCCCATGCGACTCTGCCCCGTGGCTGCCGGGACCGAGTCCCTGAGCCCCCGGGCGGGCGAAAAGGCGTGGGGATGCCACCAGTAGACCCGGGTGCCATCCACCGATTCGGGCGGGCGTCCGTCGCCCGGTGAGTTGGCGTGGATCGACACGAACACCTCCGCGCCGGCCGCTTCGGCGAGCGCCACCCGCGCCTCGAGCGACACCGGCTCCGGAGTACTGCGGGTCAGGATCGGTTGGGCACCGAGGGTGCGGAGAAGCCGGGCCGTCTCGAGTGCCACCGCCAGGGTGACCGAATCCTCCGTCAGGCCGGTGGGTCCGGTGGCACCTCCCGGTGGATGCCCCGGATCAAGGGCCACGACGAGTCCTTCGAGCCCGATCCCGGCCGCTGCGAGGGGACGGATCTCCAGCGTGGCCCGACCCCGGCGCCACGCGGTTCGCCATCCCAGGAGTGGAGCCGCGAGTTCCAGATCGACGACGACACGACCGTCTCCCCGATCGCTCACCGACGCCTGTCGTACCAAGCCACCCGTCGTCTGGGGGGCCGTGACCTGACCGGCGCGCGCCCGGAACAGGGTCCAGCGCAGGTGATCCTCGACCAGATCCACGGAGGTCGCGAGGAGGTCGGGTGCGTCGAATGCCACGACCGTGACACCCCGGGCCTGAGTCAGGGTGAGAGGGCCCAGAGTGACGGGATCACCCCGGGGCGGCAAGGCCGGCTCCGTTTCGGCGCGACTCACCCACACCGCGACCCTCCGGGCCAGGCGGACCCGTACCTCGCTCTCCGTTCCAGCGTCGGTCCGGAGCACGGTCCCGAGCGGCATCGGAAGGGCCAGGTCGCCCCCCGGGGTCCAGCGCCCGAAGACCGGCCGCTCCAGGGTGGCCTGGTCCATCGTGTCACTCGGCAGGCGCCGCAGTCGGACCCAGCCGGGGGACGAGCGGACCCGCTTCGGCGGCGGGGACGCGGCGCCGTGGCGCAGGGTGACGGGAATCGAGCGGCGCAGGGTTTCGCTCCCCTTGCTCGCCTCGATCTCGAGCACCGGTACGTCACCGGAGGGAAGGGGGAGAAAGGTCGCGAATCCGCCGTTTGCCGCCACCGGCACGGGGTGCCCGTTCACCCGGAGCCGCGCCCTGCCGGTACCCACGGTACCCCAGAGGGCGATCGAGTCGGTGACCGGCACCGGGTCGGTGGTGGGGTGGCGCAGCTCGACCACCAGTGGCCCATCCACCGGGGGGATGGTATACTCTGGCGGGCGGCACCCACCCAGGATCACCATGCCCAGCAGCGGACCAGCCTGAGTCATGGCAGAGAGCACGGCGAGAAGAGTACGCCTCGGTGTCCTGCTCGTACTGTCCCTGGTGCCGGGGTTGGGCCTCATGACCATCGCCGACCTTTCATTCACCTGGCTTCGCCATGGCCCGCGGATCGAGGCATTGGCGGATTCGGTTCCGCCGATGACGGCCTTCATGGATCTGCGGGACCGGGAGGGCCACCCTCCGCGCCTTCGCCGGTGGGTGCCGCTCGATTCCCTGCCGCTCCCGGTGGTCTGCGCGGTTCTCGCCGCCGAGAATGTCCGGTTCTTCCAGCACGGAACCCTGGATTACGCCAATCAGAGGGCGATGCTCTCCCGGGTTCTGCACGGCGACTTTTCGCGGGGAGGGAGCGGCATTGCCCAGCAACTGGCGCGCAACCTCTATCTCCAGCCGGACCGCACGATCCGCCGGAAACTACGGGAGTACGTGCTGGCCTACAAGATATCCCATGCCCTCACCAAGGAGAGACAGCTCGAGCTCTATCTCAACCTGGTCGAGTGGGGCGACGGCGTGTGGGGTGTGGCGGCGGGAAGCGAGCACCTCTTTCAGCGCCCTCTTGGGCAGCTCACCGCGAGCGACATCGTCCTCCTCGCCAACGTGCCGCCGGCTCCGGCCCGGGGGCTCGCATTCGCGACGGCGCGTGCCCGCCGAGCCAAGGCAGTCACGGTGGCGGGCATCCTCTGGCGAGAGGGGGTCCTGGATGGTCTCCAGTGGAGCGCCACCGTGGCCCGGATTCGCCGCATCGGGGACTTCGTGGATCTCGGCATGACACCAGCCGAGGCAGCCCTCGCGGTCACGGAAGAGATGGGGGAAGAAGAGGTGGTCACGGAACAGGGGACCGTTCGGGAAGCCGCGCGAGACCGATGCGATCCGGGAAATCGGGGAGTGATGTAGGGAGTAGGGAGTAGGGAGTAGGGAGTAGGGAATAGGGAGTAGGGAATAGGGAGTAGGGAGTAGGGAATAGGGAGTAGGGGCCACACCACCCGCCCGTCATTGCGAGGGCCCGCAGGGCCCGTGGCAATCTCGTGAGCGGTAGGCGGTAGGCGGTAGGCGGTGGGCGGTAGGCCCCACACCACCCGATGCCGTCATTGCGAGGGCCCGCAGGGCCCGTGGCAATCTCGTGAGCGGTAGGCGGTAGGCGGTAGGCGGTGGGCGGTGGGCGGTAGGCCCCACACCACCCGATGCCGTCATTGCGAGGGCCCGCAGGGCCCGTGGCAATCTCGTGAACCGGTGGCAGCCCGGGATGACGCCCCGTCGGCCCTCACGCCGGAACCGACCTGGGCTCGGGCAGGAAGGCCGGCCATCCCGGTCCGGAACACCATTCGCTCACGGGATCGCCACGGCGGCATACGCCGCCTCGCGATGACAGAGTTCGCGATGACACCCCTCCACCCAATATCTTGCAGCCATGACCCCATCCGGTCCACCCGACACCCCGACCCAGAGCCCCACCTCATCCCCCCCGTCCGCCGCGAAGCCTCCGCGCAACGCCGAGCCGGACCGCGCGGTGGACCGGGCCCTGGTGCGCGGGATCGCCTGGACCGGCAGCATGAAGTGGGCAACCCAGTTCATCACCTGGGCCGGGATGATCGTGCTGGCCCGGCTCCTCACCCCCGAGGACTACGGCCTGGTGGGGATGGCCACCATCTATCTCGGCTTCATCACCATCATCACCGAATTCGGGCTCGGCGCCTCGATCATCACCATCCGCACCCTCTCCCGGCACCAGGTGGCCCAGCTCAACACCGTGGCCCTGGCCCTGGGCCTCCTCGGCGCCGCCGTGACCGCCGCCTCGGCGGTGCCGCTGGGCCTCTTTTTCCGGGCGCCGGAACTCCCCTGGGTCGTGGTGGCCCTGAGCAGCACCTTCGTCATCGCCTCCTTCAAGATCGTGCCCACGGCCCTTCTGCAGAAAGCGCTCCGGTTCCGCGCCCTCGCCCTGATCGACGCCGCCTTCGCCGTGCTCTTCACCGCGGCCAACATCGGGTTTGCCCTCCTCGGCTACCGGTACTGGGCCCTGGTGCTGGGCGGGATCGTGGCCAACGTCGCGGCGGCGCTGGTGCTCAACCTCTATCAGCCCCACGGGTACGCCTGGCCCCGGCGGCGCGACCTGGGCCCCGCGATGCGCTTCAGCAACGACGTCCTGATCGGCCGGATCGCCTGGTATTTCTACTCCAATGCGGACTTTGCCACCGCCGGCCGGATGCTGGGCAAGGGCCTGCTCGGGGCCTACACCTTTGCCTGGACCATCGCGAGCATGCCGGTGGAAAAGGTGACGAGTCTCGTCACCCGGGTCACCCCGGCGGTCTTTGCCCGGCTGCAGGACGATCTCCCCGCACTCCGGCGGATGGTCTGCAACGTGACCGAGGGGCTCGCCCTCCTCACCCTCCCCGCCTCACTCGGCATTGCCGTGGTGGCGGACGACCTGGTGCAGGTGGCGCTGGGGCCGGGGTGGGAGGCGGCGATTGCACCGCTCCGGCTCCTGGCCCTCTACGCCTCCCTCCGATCGATCGTGACGATCCTCCCCCAGGCGCTGATGGCGCTGCACGACACCCGCTGGCTCAAGTGGCATGGGCTCGCCACCACCCTGGTGCTCCCCGCGGGTTTCATCATCGGGGCGCGCTGGGGAGCGGTGGGAATCGCGATGGGGTGGATCACGGTCTACCCCCTCACCGTGGTTCCCCTCTACTGGCGCACCTTCCGGAAAACCGGTCTCGGCGGGGGGGAATACCTGCGGGCCGTCTGGCCCGCACTCCGCGGCTCGCTGGTGATGGCGGCGGCCGTGATGCTGGTGAACCAGGGGCTGGGGGAAACGGTGTCCCGCCCGGCGAGTCTGGCCCTGCAGGTCCTCACCGGGGTGCTGGTGTTCGGTCTGGTGGGGTTCCTCCCGGCCCGGGAGCGGATTACCGGACTGTTCCGGATTCTCCGGTCCCAGCCGGTGGCGGCCGCATGACGCCGCGGGAGTGGCTCTCCGCCATCAAGCATACCCCTGACCGGTTGTTTCACCCCTCCCGGCGCCGCAGCGCGCTCGACCTTCTCGAGCACACCCCCCGCCCCACGGCCATCGTGGTGAGCTGTCTCGGGAACATCTGCCGGAGCCCCTACGCCGAGGCGGTTCTGCGCGAACAACTCACCCACCGCAACCTCTCCATTCCCCTCTCCTCGGCGGGGTTGATCGGCCCGGGGCGCCCCGCCGATCCGACGGCCCGGGAGCGGGCCCGGGCCCGCGGGATATCCCTCGATGGGCACCAATCGCGACTGATCACGCCAGTGCCGCCAGGGGCGATGCTGCTGCTCGTGGACCCGGGACACCGGCCCCGGGTGGAGCCGTTTCTGCACCGCGAGTCGGTCGTGATCGTTCTTGGAGACCTCGATCCCCACCCGATCACGACGCGAGTGATTCCCGACCCGTACGGCCGGGCCACGGAGGAGTTCGACCGCGCGTTCGACCGGATCGACCGGTGCCTGGAGGTGCTGGTGGGAGGACTCGGGTAGCCGTCCCACCCCGGCAGGCATCCTCCGAAACCGGAGCTGCGACCCGCAGGAAGGCTTCACATGCCCCGAAGGGGCATCGTCCTCAATAGCCCCGGGTTGCGCCGCAGGCGCTACCCGGGGTTGGCGGCGCACCCATTCTCCACAACCCCAACGGGGTTGCGGCATCCGTCCCTCGCGAGGGCTCGCCGCCCGTGGCGATCCTGTGGCCGGATGGAGGGGCGGGCAGACTTTGTGAAATATTTCACAATCTCATTTTCGGTACTGGAATTGTCGAAGGGAAGGGCGCATCACGCTGTTTGAAATCGCTATTCTCGGGGCTGTCGCCCCTTGCTCGGCTATGCGGTGGCTGGCGCCACCGGGGTGCACGGACAAGCATCCGGGCCGTATCAACTTGCGATCGCTATTCTCGGGGGGAGGGTGCGCCACGGAGATAAGACGCAACACGCCCACACTCGCCACCCACGTACACCAACAAAGCGTCGTCGTGCGTTTTTCGGCACTCCCTCGCGTGAATCGGGTGATCCACCTCGGAGTCCTGGCTGCATCTTTCCTGCATGCACTACCGGGTCTGCTTCATCGCGCTCTTCCGCCCTCCCGCGCACCCTGCGGCTGGCTGGCCTTTGTGCCTTGGCTTCGGGTCTTGCGCCTCATTCCCTGTTTGGTCGTTCCCGCCATCCGCGTTAGCTTTGCTGGGCGCACCCGAACCGGGGAGGACACCAATGTTGCGTACGATTGAGGCCATTATCGAGGCCGACGGACGGGTGCGGCTCCTGGAGTCCGTCACGCTTCCCGGGGCGCACCGCGCCCTAGTGACCGTGCTCGAGGAGCTTGGAGCGGAGGAGAGTGGCGACCTCATGGCCCAGTTGAGTGCGCCGGCACTCGCCCACGACTGGAATCGCCCGGAGGAGGACGCCGCGTGGGCGCACCTTCAGCCGGGAGCGTAGTCCTCGTTCCGTTCCCGTTCTCGGACTTGTCCGAGACCAAGTTGCGCCCAGCCATCGTGCTGGCCGATGCGGGCCGAGGGGATGCCATTCTCTGTCAGGTCACCGGCAATCGTTATGGCGACCCCATCGCAATGGAACTCTCGACGTCCGACTTTGCCTCCGGTTCCTTGCAACGGACCAGCTATGTCCGGCCGGGGAAGCTGTTCACCGCGAGCGGTGGCCTCATCGTCCGGGAAGTGGGCATTCTCAACCCCGAATCTCTTTCACGCCTCATCGACCGGGTCATCGAGTTGCTGCGTAGTTCAACGCGGGAGTAGCTCTCCGTCGTCGGCGTCGCCCTTCCCGGGGGTGAAGGGCGCAGCACGCTGTTTAAGATCGCTATTCTCGGGGGGAGGGCGCGCCACGGCGCGCCCCTACGCACTCCTTGCTCGGAATTCAGGATTGGAATTCTCGGGGCTCACGCCCCTTGCTCGGCTGTGCGGTGGCTCACGCCACCGGGTGTACCCGCAGGACTGTCGTGCGTTTTCAGGCGTTGCCGTTGCGCGAAAAGGGGCTTTCACTGGGGAGTCATGGTCGCATCTTCCCCGCATGTACTATCGGGTCTGCTTCCACATCGTCTGGACCACGCTGGACCGGATGCCGACGATCGATTTCGAACGCGCGGCCTGCCTCCGGCGGATCCTTCCCACGGCGGCGCGGGAGAACGGAGGCCAGCTCCTCGGAATCGGGATCGTGCAGACGCATCTGCACGTGCTCGTTCGCGCCACTCCCCGATTCGACTGTGCCCGGTTCGTCGGGCGGGCCAAGTCAGTGAGTTCGCTCCTCTCCCGGCGCGAGGAACTGGGAGATCCCGACCGGCCTCTGCGGTGGGCGAGTGGTTACTCGGTCACCAGCGTCGGACCCAACGAGGTCGGTCGAATCCGCCAATACGTTCTGGGACAGGCACGCCGTCATCCCGAGGAGGCCATTCCCGACAGTCCGAGCGCGTGACAAGGGACGGAGTCCGCCCGGTGTCGGGCCGTGTGAACGTGGAGATCGCCTATTCTCGGGGCTGGCGCCCCTTGCTCGGCTGTGCGGTGGCTGTCGCCACCGGGGCATGGACGACGCTCCGGGCCGAGTGAATGGCCCAAGGTCACATCGAGGGGTTCAGGGCCGAGTGAATGGCCCAGGGTCGCATCGAGGGGCTCAGGGCCGTGTCAACGGCCCCAAGGCCGAGCCCGGGGCGAAAGCCCCGGGGCGCCCCTTGCTCGGCTGTGCGGTGGCTCACGCCACCGGGGTGCACGGGGAAGCTCCGGGCCGAGTGAATGGCCCAGGGTCGCATCGAGGGACTCAGGGCCGTGTCAACGGCCCCAAAGCCGAGCCCGGGGCGAAAGCCCCGGGGCGCCCCTTGCTCGGCTGTGCGGTGGCTGTCGCCACCGGGGCATGGACGACGC